>NZ_QKTD01000017.1:0-101939 GCF_003234695.1 Curtobacterium sp. MCLR17_042 | reverse complement strand
GGGACGGGGCGGGGGTCGTGCGGGTCGTTCGGTGGGTCGGTTTCGTTTCGTGAGCAGAAAAGGTCGGGTGCGGGGCGGCGACCCGACCTTTTCTGCTCACGATCCGCGCGTGGCTGGTCCTCCACACGGGAGGCCCGGGGTGCGTTGTGCACAGAAGTCGCGTTCGGCGCGCGGGCAGTGGGCGCGGGGCGCGAACGTGGTCGTCATGCGAGCACGACCACTTCCGACACCGCTGCGCGGGCGCGCGTTCGACGTCGGTGCCGCCGACCGCGCGGGCGTCTCCCGACAACGACTCCGACGGCGTGACCTGATCGGGCCGACCCGGTCGATCCGATGGGCCCGTGACCGTCCGCCCGACCCGGTCCACCGGATCCGGGCGTTCCGGCCGGTCCTGGTTCCCGGGCAGTTCATCAGTCACGTCTCGGCGGCGGTCCTCTGGCAGCTGCCGGTCCCTGCCTCGGACGACGGACCGGTGCACGTCACGAGTCCCCTGCCGACCGCACAACCACGACGCCACGGGGTCGTCGGGCACCGCATCACACCGGACCGTGCCCGGGTGACGGAGCGGTGGGGGATGCCGACGAGCACACCCGCGGCGCTGTGGGTGGACTGCGGTGCGATGCTCTCGGTCGACCAGCTCGTCGTGCTCGGGGACGCCATCGTCACGGAACGACGGTGCGGGACGACGATCGACGACCTCGCTGCCGCTGTCGCCCTGGCCGGAGCACGATCGGGCGTCCGACGACTGCGCGTGGCACTCGAGCTCGTGCGGGTGGGGGCCGGTTCGCCGCAGGAGACCCGAGCGCGGCTGGCGATCGTCCGCGCGGGGCTGCCCGAGCCCGAACTGCAGGTCGACGTGCTCGACGAAGCCGGTCGGTTCGTCGGCCGCGTCGACCTGGCCTACCCGGAGCAGCGCATCGTCATCGAGTACGAGGGCGACCACCACCGGACCGACGCCGAGCAGTGGGGCCGTGACCTCCGCCGCTACCGCGAGATGGAACGACTCGGCTGGGCGGTCGTCCGGTGGACGAAGTCCGACCTCGACACCCCGGCGTTCGGCGCGGTCGCACAGCTGAGGTCGCTGCTCGCGCGCCGGGGGTAGCGTCCGCGGCATGGCGACGCTGCTCATCACCGGAGCCGCGGGCCGGATCGGGAGCGCCCTGCGTCCTCGACTGCGGTCCGCGGGACACGACCTCGTGCTGCTCGACGAACAGCAGCCCCACGATCCGGTCGTCGCCGGGGAACGGTTCGTGCCCGGATCGGTGAACGACCCCGCGGCGCTGGACGATGCGCTCGCCGGGGTCGACACCGTGGTCCACCTGGCGGGCATCCCGACCGAGGCCGCCTGGGACGACCTGATCGCGGCGAACCTGACCGGCACGAAGAACGTGCTCGAACGGGCCGCCGCCGCCGGGGCGCTCCGGGTGGTGCAGGCCAGCTCGATCCACGCGGTGGGGCTGGTGCCCGAACCCCTCGACCAGCCGGGGAGCGTGCCCGGCGACCGGCCGCCCCGTCCGGACACGTACTACGGCGTGACGAAGGCCGCGATGGAACTGCTCGGCAGCCTGTTCGCCGACCGGTACGAGATGTCGATCGTGTCCGCGCGGATCGGTGCGTTCGGTGCGCTGCCGCCGACGACCCGGGGGCTGCTCATGTGGACCTCGCCCGACGACCTGACGCGCCTGGTCCTCGCGACCGTGGCACTCCGCGACCCCGGGCACCACGTGGTCTGGGCCCTGTCGCGGAACACCGGGTCGCCGGCTGACCTGTCCGCCGGGGAGCGCATCGGGTTCCACCCCCTCGACGACGCGTCCGCCGTGCTCGATGCGGACGCCTGTGCGGCCCTGCCGACCGACGACCTGAGCACCCTCGGCGGCGGGATGGTGCACCAGCCGCTCGGCGAACGCACTTCGTGAGCAGAAGAGGTCGGGTGACCTGATGTCACCCGACCTCTTCTGCTCACGAAGCGTGCGCGCGGCCGCCCGCGTGCCCCGCGCCCGCGCCGCCGCGCCCCGCTACCCGATCAGGCTCGGGCGCAGGTCGCGCAGCGTGCGGGAGCGGGTCTGCCGCGCCGTGACCACGAAGGACACCAGGAGCGCCCCGAGCAGCCAGCAGAGCAGCACGCCCGCGTCCGACCACGCGGCACCGAGGTTCCCTCCGTACATCGTCTGCCGGATCGCGTCGACCGAGTACGTCATCGGCAGCGCGAAGTGCAGCGCCGCCAACGGCCCCGGCAACGTCTGCCACGGGAACGTCCCGCCGGCGGTGACGAGCTGCACGAGCATCAGCACCAGGCCGAGGAACTGCCCCACCGATCCGAGCAGCACGTTGAGCGCCATGATGATCGCCGCGAAGGTCGCCGAGGCCAGCACCATGATCCCGATCGTGCCGCCGACGTGCACCACGTTCAGGTCGAGGGCGAAGCGCACGATGAAGAACAGCGCCACCATCTGCACCAGGCCGAGGAGCGCCGGGGTCAGCCAGCCGCCGAACACCACCGCGAGGGGCTTCCGCACCGCCGTGATCGCACGCTTCGAGATCGGCTTGAGGATGAGGAACAGCGCGTACATGCCGATCCAGGCCGCGAGCGAGATGAAGAACGGCGCGAGGCCGGCACCGTAGTTCGACGCGGCGGCGACGTTGTCGTCCCCGACCTTGACCGGGTCGGAGATGACCGAGGCCTGCGACGCACGCTCCGAGGCGTTCGACGCCGGGATCTTCGTGCGGCCCTCGTCGAGCGACGACGCGAGCTTCGACGAGCCGGTCGTGAGCTTGTCCAACCCTGACGCGAGCGACGAGGCGCCCTGGTCGGCGGTCTTCGCACCGGTCGCGAGCTGCGACGCACCCGACGACAGGGTCGGAGCGGCCGAGGCCAGCTTCGATGTACCGGCGGCCACCTGGGCGGTCCCCGATGCGAGCGTGGACGCCCCCGTCGCCGCCGAGGAGATGCCGGAAGCAAGCGTCGGCGCCGCGGAGGCGAGCGACGACGTACCGGCTGCGACCTGTGCGGAGCCGTCTCGGAGCTCGTCCACCGAAGACTTCGTGCTCTCGTAGGTCTTCTTCGCCGAAGCGCCGGCGCTGTTGACCCGGGTGACGGCATCGGTGACGGACGACTCCAGGGCGGTCTGCTGGTCCTTCGTGAGCTCGACGCCCTCGGGCAGGTTGTCGGTGATGCCTGCGATCACCGTCTTGGCATCGAGCGGCTGGAGCGACTCGACGTCGGGGCTGTAGGAGTCGACCGTGTCGGCGAGCTTCTTGTTGCCGGCCGCGACCCGCTGCGCCCCACTGTCCAACTGCTGCGTCTGCGACGGCAGCGCCGCCGTCTGCTGCTGTGCGCTCGCCAGCCCGGACGCCAGGGTCGACGCCCCCGACGCCACCTGCTGCGCCCCGCTGTTGAGCTGCTGGGTCTGCGACGGCAGGTCAGCCGTGCCGGACGCGAGCTCCGCTGCGCCGGACGACAGCTTGCCGGTGCCGTCGGCGAGCGTGTGCGCACCCCGGTCCGCCTTCTTGGTGCCGGACGCGAGTTCATCGGCCCCGTCGACGGCGTCGCCGAGGCTGTCCCGCACGTCGGCGAGCCCGACGAGCAGGGTCTTCGCCGCCTGCTTGCCGACGCGCTCGGCGACGGCGGTGCGCATGGTCTTGCCCGCCTGCTCGGCGATGGTCGAGGCCAGGTACGAGTTCGTGTCGGCGGTCGTCATGACGAGCTTCGCCTGCGTGGGGTCGTCGGACTGCGCGGACACCAGGTGCTCGGAGAAGTCGTGCGGGATGGTGACGACGAAGTCGTAGGTGCCGTTGCGGACGCCGGAGCGGGCGTCGGCGGCGCTGGTCTTCGTCCACTTGAAGTCGGCGCCGTCGATGGCCTCCTTCGTGACGTCCTTGCCGTAGTCGACGTGGTCGCCGTCCAGCGTGGCGCCGGCGTCGAGGTTCACGATCGCGGCGGGGATCTGGTCGAGCTTCGCGTACGGGTCGCGGTTCGCCCACAGGTACGCGCCGCCGTAGAGCAGCGGCACGATCATCAGCGCGATGAACGCCAGGCGTGCGAGCGGGGTCGCGGTGAGCCGCGCGAGTTCTGCGCGGACGAGCGAGGTGGTGGTCACTTCTGTGCCTCCGTCGGGACGGTTGCGGATGCTTCGGTGACGGAAGGAGCGGCCGGGAGGCCCGGCTCGGTTCCGTCGGTTCGGGCCACGTCCTCGGGGTCCTCGGTCTGGGGCGTCGCGAGCGTCGCGACGTCGTCGTGCGTTTCGATGCCGTCGTGCGTGTCGATCGTGTCGAGCAGGTGCTCGACGGTGGTGGCAGCGGCCTTCGAGGTCACGAGGACCACGGTCACGCCCCGTCGTGCGACGTCGCGGACCACCTGGAACCAGTCCTCGACGGCGCCGCCGTGCCGTTCGGGCGAGGTGATCACGATGCCGGTCACACCGTCGCGGAGCAGGGCGAGTTCGACCAGCAGCCGGACGCGCACGACGGTCGGCACCCGCTGCACGGCGGTGTCGACGTAGTCCCGCAGTCCAAGCTCGTCGAGCACGGTGTCGACGTGCTCACGGTTCGGGCGCTGCCCGGCGAACGCGAGCTCCTCGCGCACGATCTGCTTGAGGGTCATGACGGGGAAGGGCTCGGCGACCCCGGGGGTGTCCACGAGGGCGAACGAGCGGCGGACGGCTGCCGGGTCCTCGTGGCCGTCGAGCAGCAGCCGGCCGGTGTCGGGCTGCATGCGGCCACCGGCGACGAGTGACGCGAGCACTGGTGCCTGTTCGGTCTCGACGGCGAGGACCCCGGGGCGTCCCGGGGCGGCGACGGCGGAGACGACGGGCAGGGGTGCGCCGGGCTCCTCGCCGATGCCGACGTGGTCGAGTTCGAGCGTCATGCGTGGTCCTTCGGGGCAGGAGTGGGAGCAGCGGGTTCGGAGAGCAGTGCCGTGCGCCAGTCGATGCCGGCCATGCCCAGCGCCGACACCACGACCATGCGCCGTCCGTCCTCGTCGCTCGTGCCGGAACGGGTGGCCTCGTCGAGGACGGCGATGCACGCACCCTCGACCAGACGGCCGAGCGTCTCGGGGTCGACGTCGTCCCGCATGGCACCGTCGGCGATCCCGAGCGCGCACGCCTGGCGTACCTGTGAGCGCAACGGCGCGAACACCTCGGCGACGGGTTCGGCGAACGGGCTGCGGACGGCGACCCGGGCCATCGAGCGGACGTGCGACACCTCGGTCCAGAGCGTCACCGCGATGGCGGCGAGGCGTGCGGCCGGCGGGAGCTCCTGCAGGTCCGATGCGGTGGGCATGGCCGCGGCGATCCGGGCCGCGCCGGCGGTCACGACCTCGCGCACCAGGTCGTCGCGCGAGGGGAAGTGTCCGTACACCGCACGGCGCGAGAGTCCCGCAGCCGCGGCGATCGTCTCGATCGAGGCGTCCGGGTCCTGCTGCAGACAGGTCTTCGCCGCGTCGAGGAGGGCTGCCCGGTTCTCCGTGGCGTCGCGGCGAGGCGCGCGGGAGGGCTGCTCGGTGGTGGTCACGCACCCCATCCTAATAACGTGCACACGGGTGTGCAACTTAACAGGTTCGGTCCCCCGGACGAGGGGAGTCCCCCAAAGTGCGGACTGTCTTCCCTGAGAACGAACGCATAGCTTCACAGGAATCTCATGCGAACCACGGACTGAGCCAGGAGTGCCCTCTTTGAACCGTGCAACACCGAACACCGACCCGAACCCAACCCCCCATCGCTTCACCCGCGTCCTGACCGCCGGCATCGCCGTCGCGGCCCTCGCGTGTGGCGGTCTCGCAGTCGGGGGCGCGGCCTCCGCAGCTCCGGCCGGGATCTCGGTGGCCGACCTCAAGCTCTCCGCCCCGCTCCGTGACGCCAAGCCGACGAAGACCGTCGCCGCGTTCGTGCGCACGACCGGCCAGGGTGCCCTCGAAGTGGACGCCAAGGCGAAGGGCGGGGACCTGACGAAGTCGCGGACCCAGTCCTCCGCGGCCAAGAACCGCGTCGAGGCGATCCAGTCGACCGTCGCCGCGGTGCGGTCGGCCGTCAAGCGCGCCGACGCCGACGCGACCGAGCTCTACTCGACGGAGTACACCGTCCCCGGCGTCGCGGTCGTCGCCGACGTCGACGCGTTCCGGAAGATCGCCGAGCGCTCCGACGTCGAGAGCATCATCCCGCTCACGCCGAAGAAGATCGTCGAGCCGACGGTCAACGAGAACGCCGACGCCGCTCCCTCGGGCGTCGACCCCAGCCTGGTCCAGCCCGGTGCCGACGGCGTCGCGCCGAAGAACGCCGCGAGCGACGTCTACACACGTTCGCTCAACGCCTGGCAGCAGACCGGCCACACCGGCAAGGACGTCAACGTCGCCGTCCTCGACACCGGTCTCGACTACACGCAGGCCGACTTCGGTGGCCCCGGCACCACCGAGGCGTACCAGCAGGCCCTGGCGAACGCGAGCGGCGGCGCCCCGGACCCCAGCCTGTTCGACGCGTCGAAGTTCCTCGGCGGGTACGACTTCGCTGGTGCGACCTACAACGCCGACCCGTCGGACCCGGACGCCTACGACCCGGTGCCTGCTCCCGACGACAACCCGATCGACGGCAAGGGCGGCGACCACGGCACGCACGTGTCCGGCTCGATCGCCGGCTACGGCCTGACCGCCGACAAGCAGCAGTTCGACGGCGACTACACCAAGCTCACCACGCAGCAGGTGCAGGACATGTGGATCGGTCCGGGCACCGCGCCCGAGGCCGGCCTGTACGCCCTGAAGGTCTTCGGTGACAACGGTGGCTCGACCGACGTCACCGGTGCCGCGCTCGACTGGGTGGGCCAGGCGCTCACCGAGGGCAAGGACATCAACGTCCTGAACCTGTCGCTCGGCTCCGACTACGGCGCACCGGACGACCCCGACAACGCCAAGATCGACGCACTGACCGCTCGCGGCGTGCTCCCCGTGATCGCCTCGGGCAACGCCGACGACTTCACCGACATCGGTGGGTCGCCGGGCAACGCCGAGGGCGCGCTCACCGTCGCCGCGAGCGCCACCGGCCAGTCGCTCTACGACGGCGTGCAGGTCACCGCACCGGCCGACGTCGCGAAGACCTACCGCTCGCAGTACTCGTCCAACTTCAAGGGCACCCTGCCGGTCGAGGGCGACGTCGTCGTCCCGACCGCGAACATCGACGGCTGTGCCGCGTTCAGCGCCGCTGACGCCGCGAAGATCAAGGGCAAGGTCGTCTGGCTGAAGTGGACGGACGCCGCGCTCGAGTGCGGTTCCGCCGTGCGCTTCGGCAACGTCGAGGCCGCTGGCGGCGTCGGCGTCCTGCTGGCGGGCACGCTCGACACGTTCGAATCCGGCATCGGTGGCAACGCGACCATCCCGGGTGCCGAGCTGACCGCGAAGAGCGTGGCGAGCCTCCAGGCCACCGCGAAGGCGGGGACCCTGCACGTGCGCTTCGCGGACGAGCTCAAGGGCTTCGAGGTCGCCATCGAGGCGGACGCCGTGAACACGCTCGCGTCGTTCACCAGCCGTGGTGTGCACGGATCGTTCGACGACATCGTCAAGCCGGACATCGCCGGCCCCGGGGTCAACGTGATCTCCGCGGCCAACGGCACCGGTGACGGCCGCATGTCGATGAGCGGTACCTCGATGGCCACGCCGGACGTCGCGGGCATCGCGGCGCTGACGTTCCAGTCGCACCCCACCTGGTCCGCCCCGCAGGTCAAGGCGGCCCTGATGAACACGGCGACGCACGACGTGAAGGACGGCAACCGTTCGGCCACCCTGCTCCGCCAGGGCACCGGTCGCGTGGACGCACTGCAGGCGGTCACCGCCGGCACCACGGTCCGCAGCGCCGAGAACGACCAGCTCGTCACCGCGTCGTTCGGTGTCGTCGAGGTCGCCAGCGGGACGAGCGAGACCCGCACCCTGCAGATCGACAACACCGACAGCACGGCGCACACGTACAACGTGTCGTACCAGCCGCAGGTGTCGCAGCCGGGTGTGACCTTCGCGCTCAGCTCGAAGCAGGTCACGGTGCCCGCCAACGGCACCGCGTCGGTCACGCTGACGTTCTCGGTCGCCGACGCGACGAAGCTCCGCCGGGTCATCGACCCGACCCAGGAGGCCGTCCAGCAGGGCTACCAGCGCGAGTTCGTGGCCGCCGCTTCCGGCATCGTGGCGTTCGCGCCGACCGACAGCTCGCTCAACCCGATGCGCCTCGGGGCCTACGTCGCCCCGAAGCCCGTCAGCGCGGTGCGGGCCCGGACCACGGTCTCGTTCACGGGGCCGGGCAAGTCGGCCTCGCTCACGCTGAAGGGCCGCACGCTCGACCAGGGCGGACTGACGACCGGCTACCACGCCGCCGTCGCTCCGTTCGTGCTCGGCGGCACCGACCCCGCCGAGGCGTTCCCCGAGGGTTCGGCGACGCGTTCGCTGCAGGCGGCCGACGTCCGTGCCTACGGTGCGTCGTACGACAAGTCGTCGGGAACCCTGGCGTTCGGCGTGCAGACCGCTGGACCGGACGCGAACCCGGGTGCCGTGACCAACGTCGAGGTCCTCATCGACACGGACCGTGACGGCGAGCCCGACTTCCTGGTCTACAACGCGAAGTCGGCTGCCGTGGACGCCACGTTCGCCACGACGGTCGACCTGGCGAAGGCCGCCCTGGACGACCCCGACGTCGATCCCGTCGTCGACGTCCAGCCGCTCAACGGCGGTGCGCCGGGACAGGACGTGAACACCTTCGACAGCTCCGTGAAGGTGCTGACCGTCGCTGCGAAGGCCATCGGTTCGTCGAAGAAGTTCGACTACACCGTGCTGACGGAGTCGGCCTACGCCCCGGGTGCTGCCACCAGCGGTTCCTCGGTCGTGGACGAGACGAAGACGGCCACGTTCGACCCGTCGAAGCCGAAGCTGTCGTTCTCGCAGGACGGCACCACCGGCGTGCTGTTCGCCGACGCCGACTCGCTCACGGTCACCCGTGCCTCGGGCGTCACCAAGGCGACGGTGCTGCTGCTCCACCTCGACAACGCGGCGGGCAAGCAGGCCGACACGTCGACCATCAACGTGGTCCCGCCGAAGCTCGCGCTGGCGAAGGGGAGCAAGGTCACGGTGAGCGGGACGGCGAAGGTCGGCTCGGCCCTCACCGCGAAGCACGGCACGTGGAGCACGACGAAGGCGACCTACAAGTACCAGTGGCTGCGTGACGGCAAGGTCGTCAAGTCGGCAACGGGTACCAAGTACAAGCTCGGCTCGTCCGACGTCGGGCACCGCATCAGCGTGCAGGTGACGGCCCACGCCTCCGGGTACAAGGACGGCACGGCCAAGTCCGGGGCGACCGCGAAGGTCACGCGCCGCTAGGACAGGGTGCGCGCGCGGTTCACGCGCCACATGGTGAGCAGAAGAGGTCGGGTCCCGAGTGGGGATCCGACCTCTTCTGCTCACCAAGCGCTGGGCAGCCTCCTGAACGCGTGTTCGGGACAGGTAGTTAGACAAACTAGTGAAGTGGTGCCAGTGTGGCTCCCATGCAGAGCACGCTGAACCAGCTCCGGTCCAACCCGGTCGAGTGGCGCCGTCGTGGACTCACCCCGCCGGACGTCATCCAGGCCATGATCGAGCAGCGCCTGGCCGAGCCGGGGCACTCCCAGCCCGTCGGCGACCCGTCGTACCAGGACTTCTTCCGGAGCTGATCCGGGGTCGGCCTGGCGGTTCGGGACGCACCGGCAGACAGACGGGAGGCGCGGTGCCAGCTGGCACCGCGCCTCCCGTCTATACGTCGGTGACGTCTCGGACGTCACTTGCCGATCTTGCCGTCGGCCGCGTCCTCGGCCTTGCCGATCTGGTCGCCGTGTCCGCCGCCGGTCGCCTTGTCGGCCGCGTCGCCCGCCTTGTCGAGGCCGGCGTCCGTGGCCTGCTCGCCCTTGTCGCTGTCGGCGAAGTCCTTCGCCTTGTCTCCGATGCCGCTCATGTCGTGCTCCTTCCCTGGTGGATCTGGACGGGTCCGACCGTGCTCCGACCGATCCGGACGGACATCCAGGTGCGCTCGATGTGGACAAGCGGCCCGCCGTCCACAGGACGTCACAGCGGGTGACGCGCAGGTGACCAGCCGATAGACTCGGGTGGACCACCGGCCCGGACGGCCGTGTGCGGTCCTCCGCCAACGTGAGGAGAACCAGATGCCCGCAGCAGTCATCATCGGAGCCCAGTGGGGCGACGAGGGCAAGGGGAAGGCCACCGACCTCCTCGGCTCCCGCATCGACTACGTCGTGAAGTTCAACGGCGGCAACAACGCCGGCCACACCGTCGTCGTCGGCGGCGAGAAGTACGCCCTGCACCTGCTGCCCTCCGGCATCCTGACGCCCGGCGTGACCCCGATCATCGGCAACGGCGTCGTCGTCGACCTCGAGGTGCTGTTCCAGGAGCTCGACGCCCTGCGCGCCCGCGGCGTCGACGTCTCGAAGCTGCTCGTGTCGGCCAACGCCCACGTCATCACGCACTACCACCGCACCGTCGACAAGGTGACCGAGCGGTTCCTGGGCAAGCGCCAGATCGGCACCACCGGTCGCGGCATCGGACCGACCTACGCCGACAAGATCAACCGCGTCGGGATCCGGATCCAGGACATCTTCGACGAGAACATCCTGCGGCAGAAGGTCGAAGCCGCCCTCGACCAGAAGAACCACCTGCTGGTCAAGGTCTTCAACCGCCGTGCGATCGACCCGGAAGAAGTCGTCGAGTCGCTGCTGTCCTTCGCCGAGCGCCTGCGCCCGATGGTCGCCGACACCGCCCTCGAGATCCACCGTGCGCTCGAGCGCGGCGAGACGGTCCTGTTCGAAGCCGGCCAGGCCACGATGCTCGACGTCGACCACGGCACCTACCCGTTCGTCACCTCGTCGTCCGCGACCGCCGGTGGCGCCGCGACCGGTTCGGGCATCGGCCCGGGCAAACTCGAGCGGATCATCGGCATCGTCAAGGCGTACACGACCCGCGTCGGGGCCGGTCCGTTCCCGACCGAGCTGTTCGACGAGTCGGGCGAGTTCCTGCGCGCCAACGGCTTCGAGTTCGGCACCACCACCGGCCGCCCGCGCCGCTGTGGCTGGTACGACGCCCCGATCGCCCGCTACACGGCACGCATCAACGGTGTGACCGACTTCGTGCTCACCAAGCTCGACGTCCTGACCGGGCTCGAGACGATCCCGGTGTGCGTCGCGTACGAGGTCGACGGCGTCCGCGTCGACGAGGTCCCGGTCAACCAGTCCGACTTCCACCACGCGAAGCCGGTGTACCAGGAGTTCCCCGGCTGGACCGAGGACATCACCGGAGCCCGCACCTTCGACGACCTGCCGAAGAACGCGCAGGACTACGTCCTGGCGATCGAGGCGATGTCCGGCGCACGGATCTCCGCGATCGGTGTCGGCCCCGGCCGTGACGCCATCGTCGTGCGGCACGACCTGCTCGGCGACGACGAGCGTGCCGACCAGCGCGCCGGCGAGCGCACCGACGCAGCGTGACGATGCGGATCCTGTTCGTCTGCAGCGGCAACATCTGCCGGTCGCCGCTCGGCGCGCAGGTCCTGACGGCACGACTCGGCCCGGACGCCCCCGCGTTCGTGGTCGAGTCGGCCGGCACCATCGCCGACGACGGTGCCGCGATGGACGCCGCCGCGGCGGAACAGTCCGTCCGGCTCGGGGGCGACCCGTCGGCCCACCGGTCGCGGTACCTGACGGCCGAGATCGTCGAGCGCGCCGACCTGGTGCTGACCGCCGAGCGATCGCACCGTGCAGCCGCCGTCTCCCTGGCGCCCCGGGCCTCCAAACGGACCTTCACGATCAAGCAGTTCGCGCGGGTGCTCGCGGGCCTCGAGCCCGGTGACCTGGCCGACGTGACGACCCCGCAGGAACTCGTGGAGCGTGTCGCGCGGCTGCGCGGGACGGTCCCGCCGCCCGCCGACCCGGCCGACGACGACGTGGACGACCCCTACCGTCGCTCGACGGCGACCCACCAGCGCGTGGCCGACGAGGTCGACGTGGCCCTGACGGGCATCGCGGACGCATTGCGCGCCGTGGTCTGACCCCCTGACGGACAGGAGGCCCGGTGTCAGCTGACACCGGGCCTCCCGTTTGTCCGGACTGCTCGTGTCCTGCGAGTGATAACGATTCTCAGTTGCATGTAAGGTCGCTGTGGCAGCGCGCAGCGCTGCGTCCCCGCCTCTCAGCAGACCAGGAACCCATGCGTCCACGCTTCCTCATCGGTGCGCTCGCGCTCGCCGTGATCATCCCCGGCGCGCTCCTCGTGCGCCCCGCACCGCCCTCGCCCGACCGACCGCTCGCGGACTCCGTCCCCGCCTGGACCGCACACGCCGAGCGCGGTGACCCGGTGACCGCCGACGAGTTGTCCCTCACCGTCCTCCTCGACCCCGTGCGCCTCGACCGCGCCCCGGCCGTGGCGACCTGGTTGCGCGGTGCCGGGCTCCACGTCGGCCCCGTCGAGCGCTCAATCGCATCCCTGCCCGTTCGCGGGACGGCCGCGCGCATCGCGGACGCCTTCCACACCTCCTTCGCGCGGTGGGACGTCGCCGGACAGAGCGCCGTGGCACCGGTCCGCGCCCTCGCCGTGCCACGCGGGCTGACCGCCGTCGTCGGCGTGTCCGGAGCCGTTGACTCCGACGCCGTCCGACCGACCGAGACGACCACTGCAGCAGCGGTGGCACCCACCCCGGCACCGGGTGAGACCGTCCCGCGACCGCCGGTCCTGGCCGACGACGGACAGTGCGCAGCATGGTGGGGCGAGCGCCTCACGACGGACTGGCCCGCATCGGTGCCGGTCACGCACCGATCGAACGCGCTGTGCGGGTACCAGCCGGCCCAGTTGCGCGAGGTCCACGACGTGCCGGCCGGGTACACCGGACGCGGCGCGACCATCGCGATCGTCGCCGCCTACGACGACCCCGACGTCGAAGCGAACACGGACACCTACTTCCGGGCGGCGGGCGCCCAGCCGTTCCGCTCGGGGCAGTACCAGCACCACGCTCCGGCGTCGCCGGACACCTCCCGCTGCGGCGGGCCGCAGAGCTGGACAGAGGAGCAGCACCTCGACGTGCAGGCGGTGCACGCGATGGCCCCCGACGCCGACATCGAGTACTGGGGTGCCGACGACTGCAGCACCACCTCGTTGTTCTCGCGGATCCTCGACGTCGTCGAACACGGCAGTGCGGACGTCATCAGCCTGTCGTTCGGGTCCACCGAGGACCTGGACACCGCGGACGACCGGACGCTGCTGAACCGGGTGCTCGTCGAGGCGGGGGCCCGGGGCATCTCGGTGTTCGCGTCCTCCGGCAACGACGGCGACAACAGCGCCGTCGGTGACCACGACTCCGGCCCCGACGTGTCGTCGCCGGCGTCCAGCCCGTACGTGACCGCGGTCGGAGCGACCAGCACCGGGCTCGCCCGTGACGGTTCCGTCGCGGTCGAGGCTGGTTGGGAGACCGAGACCCGCTTCGCGCGCAACGGTGCCCTCATCCCGCCGGGCTTCGCGTACGGCGCCGGCGGCGGCCAGTCCGACGTCTACGACCGACCGACGTGGCAGCGCCAGCTGCTCGACGAACCGGGGACCGGGCGACTCGTCCCCGACGTCGCGTCGATCGGCGACCCCAACACCGGCTTCGTCGTGTACGGCCCACACAAGGGCGTGACCGGCTACGTCACGCACGGCGGCACGAGTCTGGCGACGCCGATGGTCGCCTCGATGGTCGCCATGGCCAAGGCCGCCACGGGGGTCCGGATCGGGCTCGTCACGCCGATGCTCTACGAGATGCTCGGGACCGACGCCGTCCGCGACGTCCGCCCCGCTTCCGCTGCCACCTGGTCGCCGCGCGGGCCCGATGCCGGAGCGCTGTGGCCCGAGACCCTGTTCCTCTGGGACACCGGTCGGCAGGGACTCCGGTCCGCACCCGGCTGGGACGACGTGACCGGGGTCGGCGTCCCCGCCGGCCGCGCCTTCTTCACCGCGTTCGCCGAGGAGGCCCGCCGATGACCGATCGTCCACGCACCAGTTCCGTCATCGCGCTCGCGGCCTCGGCGCTGCTCGGCATCGGCCTCGTGGCGCCCATGCTCGCGCTGCCGGCCAGCGCGGACACCGCGGCCGACGGCACCACCCTCGCCGCCGCGTCGGGCGTCGAACTGACCGACATCGACGGTGGCACGCTCACCGCACCGACCCCGGCCGTGCGCTGGGACTCGGGCGACCCGACGGTGGCCCGGGTCGACACGACGCAGGACGTCCTGAAGCTCAACACCACCCGCACGAGCGGTCTGCGCTCGGAGGCCGGCCCGGACGGGGCGACCTCGACGATCGCGAGCGGGGAGTTCACCCTGCGCGATCGTCCCCCCGTCGTGTTCACCGGACTCCGCGCCGCGTGCACTCCCGGCGGTACCCCCGCGGTGTCGTTCGACCGCCTGACCATCGACGGCGACGACGTCACCACCGAGGCCACCGCGACGCCCGGGTGGAGCCGCGACCTGCCGGAGTCCCGTTACGGCGCCACCAAGGTCGTCGTCGGCAGCACCACGACGGCCGCCGACGGCACCACGACGACGGTCGCGCTCCGCATCGACGCCGAAGCCGGTGCCTCCGAGATCTGGCGCGTCCGTGCCGGATCGGTCTCCTGCGCGGCGGGTGACCGCTGGCCGGCACCCACCCCGACGCCGACGCCGACGCCCACCGCGACCCCGGCTCCGACGCCTGATCCCGCGCCGCAGCCGACCCCGGCCCACGGCGACGCCCTCGCCACCCGGAGCGTCAGCGGTGTGCAGGTGACTGCCCCGGACGGAACCGTGCTCATAGACGGGCAGCCCACGGTGACCGGCGTCGCGAAGCGCACCGCCGACCGGGTCGACGCTGCCGACGGTTCCCCGTCGACCGCACGTGGGGTCACCGTCTCGACTGCGGCGGACGGTACTTCGGACGTGCACCTCGACTCGTTCGAGCAGATCCCCGACCGGGCCTCGGACCCGGTCGCGGAGTACCGCTGGCCAGCGCTGCGCGTGTACGGCCTCGACGCCCACCTCACGCCGGAGGGGACGATGACCGTGGACTTCGCGAACGAGTCGAACGCGGTGTTCGTCAACGGGGTGTGGATCAACACCGCCACCGACCTGTACACCGGCGTCGACGCTGACGGCAAGGAGCGGGTCAGCGTGGCCTTCGGGGAGCGCACGGTGCACGCGGACGGCAGCACGACCCTGACCGCGCTGCACTACCGTGACCTGACGGGGGCGCACCCCGACGTGCGGCTCGGCGCCGTCACGATCCCGGCGAGGGCGAGCAGCCCGACGGACGCTCGGGTCACCGCCGCCTTCGGGGTGGGCGTCCGGGGGACGGACGGTACGGCGCTGGTCGCCCCGCAGCCGCGGGTCACCAGTGCCGGGGAACACCGTTCCGCCGCCCGCATCGACGCGACCGCCGGCTACCCCGCCCGGGCAACCGACGTCACGGCGGCGATCGGGGACGACGGCGACACCGCGACGATCTCGGTCGGGCACTTCGAACAGATCCCGGACGAGGCCACCGACCCCGTCGCCGCCTACCGCTGGCCGGTACTCCGCGTGAACGGGCTGCACGCCGAGGTGACGGCGGCCGGCACGATGACGGTCTCCTTCGACGACGAGTCGAACGCCGTGTTCGTCAACGGGGTGTGGATCAACACCGCCACCGACCTGTACACGGGGCTCGCCCCGGACGGGACCGAACGGGTTCGCGTCCACATCGGCGAACGGACCGAGAACCCGGACGGGACCGTCACGCTCACGGCGCTCCGCTACGAGGACCTGACCGGGACGCACCCCGACGTGCTGCTCGGCCAGGTGACGTTGGCGGCGGCGCAGCCCGCCCCGGACCCGACCCCGGGAGGGGGCGGCACCACGCCGACACCGGAGCCGCACGACCCGGCCATCGCACGCTGGCACGCCTTCGCGCTCCGGGCATCCGGACCGAGCGACGTCCCGGCACAACCCGTCGCTGCGCCCGCCGCCGACGGCACCACCGTGACCGAGCGGGCGGACGAGGTCGGGGACGGCGCCACCGGACAGCTGCGTGTCGACGGGGTCACGGTGCGGTCGGCGAGTGACCGCGGCGAGGTCCGACTCGAACGGGTCGTCCTCTACCCGGGCACGAGCATCGCCGGCGAGCTCCGTGACGTCCGTGTCCGGGTGACCCACGGCGGTGCCACCGTGACGACCGCGGGTGGGCGGATCGCGGGCACCACCATCCCGGCGGGCACGATCCGGTCGAACACCCGGATCGCCCTGCCCGGCGGGCTGGGGAAGGTCGTGCTCAACGAGCAGCGGACCCGCGGGCGGGACCGGACAGTCACCGCGCTGCACCTGAGCGACCCCGCCGGGTTGGCAGCCGACGTGTCGGCAGCGGTGGTCACCACGGCAAAGGTCGATCCGCCCGCGAACGGCGGGAATGGCGGGCAGGGCGGCGGCAGCGCAGCCGGAGGCCCGGGCAACGAAGCGGCTCCCGGTGCCCTGACGCCGGACGGCACGAGCCCGGCCGGTACGAGCGGTACGAACGGCATCGGGACGGGCAGCGGAGACCTCGCGTTCACCGGTGCCTCGCTCCTGCCGGGCCTCATCGCGGCGGTGCTCCTGCTCGGTGCGGGTACCGCGATGGTGGCGCTGCGGCGTCGACGGCGCGTGCGCTGACCGCAGGCCCGCGGGATCGCGGGACGTCAGGCCCGGTGCCGGTCGGCACCGGGCCTGACGTCCGCCGCGTGGGGGAGGCCCGCGCGACCGCCACGTGCGAGGATGACTCATGCCCGTCGTCGAGTCCCGCTGCGTCATCCCGGTCGAGCCCGACGTGGCGTTCGCCGTCTCGCAGACACAGGGAGCGATCCGCAAGCGGTGGGACCCCTTCATCCGCCGCCAGCACCTGATGGACGGCGCGACCGTGCCGGCGAAGGGCGTCCGCACGTACACGGTGCAGCGGTTCGGGCTGGCGATGGAGAGCGAGTACGTCTCGTACCACCCGCCGTCGAACGTGGGGATGAAGATGACGAAGGGCTCGTGGTTCTTCGAGCGCATGGGCGGGGGCTGGCGCTTCACGGCGGCCGAGGGGCAGCCCGGACACACGCTCGCGGTCTGGCGCTACAACTTCACGTGCCGGCCGAAGTGGCTCGCGCCTATCGCCGAGCGCATCGGCGTGCTGGTGCTGCAGCGGGACATCGACCGGCGCATCCTGGGGTTCGCCCGCGGCTGCGAGGACCCCGTCGTCCTGGCCCACGTGGCCGCACAGCGCGCTGCCTGACCGGACCCGCGAGACGCCGGCGTCTGCGCACGACGACGGCGCGTTCAGGAGTGCCGAACCGGCCGACCGGCACTTGCATCCTTCGATGGAACTCCCGCAGGTGCATCCCGAAGCCGGTCGTCCCCGAGCGCCCGGTTTCCTAGCGTCGTCTGCATGACGAACACCACCGAAGTCCGGCCCACCGCCGGCACCGCAGCCCGCGACCGAGGGGGTGTCCGCGGCCTCATCGCCCGGCACCCGCTCGTGTCCTTCTTCACCATGGCACTCGGCCTGAGCTGGCTCGCGTGGGTGCCGTACATCCTGTCGCCGCACGGCATGGGCGTGTGGGACATCCACTTCCCCGAGGTCCTGGGCAGCGGACAGTTCACGGGCGTCCTGCCCGGGGCGCTCCTCGGCCCGTTGGGCAGCGCGTTCATCGTCACCGCGGTCGCCGACGGTCGCGCGGGGCTCCGCCGCTGGGTGGGACGGCTGTTCCGCTGGCGGGTCGCCTGGTACTGGTACGCGCTGGCGCTCGTCGTCGTGCCGGCCCTGATCGTCGTGTCCGCGCTGCCGTTCGCCGGTGGTGACGTGCGGGCCCCCTCGGCCCTGGCCTTCGCCATGCTCGTGCCCGGGCTGGTCATCCAGCTGTTCTCGACCGGCCTGAGCGAGGAGCCCGGCTGGCGCGACTTCGCCCTGCCCCGCCTGCAGCACCGCTTCGGAGGCCTCGGCGCCGCAGCGATCCTCGGCCCGATCTGGGCGCTCTGGCACATGCCGCTGTACTTCAGCGACTGGGGTGGCTGGCCGAACGCGCACTGGAGCGAGCCCGTCGTGTTCGCCCTGTTCACCATCACCTTCAACGTCGTGATGATCCAGGTCTTCAACAAGACCCGCGAGAGCCTGCCCCTGGCCCTGCTGCTGCACGTCGGCGTGAACAACACGATCTCGACGCTGTTCCCCGAGATGTACCCGAGCATGACCGCCGGCACGCTGATGATCGGCCTGACGATCATGTCGACGATCGCCGCCGTGGTGCTGCTCGCCGTGACCCGCGGCCGCCTGGGCTACGACCCCGCCCGACGCGCCCTGCCCCTCGACGCACCGGTCCCCACCCGCGCCCGCCTCGTAGGATCCAACGATGGCACCCGCTGAGCACGACGCGCTGCGCGCACCGGCCGAGCCGGCAGCGCAGCGCGAGCCGGCAGCGCAGCGCGAGCCGGCAGCGCTGCGCGCCCGCCGCGTCGACGTCTTCGTCGCCCTCGGCACGGCCGTCGTCGCCCTCGGACTGCTGCTCGGCCTGCCGCCCCTGGACAGCCTCGAACCGGACGGCCCCGCCCTGGCACTGGGGGTCCCTGCAATGTTCTCGGGCGCCTGGACCGTCTTGGCCCTCGGCCTGCTTGCCCAGTCGGCCGCCCTGCTCGCCGCCCGTCGCGCACCGCGCACCGTGCTGATCGTGGTCGCCGCCCTGCCGGTGGTGGTCGCGGCGCTCGCCCCGCAGTCGTCCGACCTGTTCGGCCTCACCGCACTGCCCGTGGTCGTCGCCGTCGTCCTCGCCGCGCTCCGCGTCCCGCTGGCCCGCCTGTGGCCGACACTCGTGGTCGCCGCTGCCCTGGTGGCAGCCGGCAATGTGGTGCTGGCGGTCGCCGGTGACACCACAGCCGCCGTGTCCGGCTCGCTCGGGCAGGGCGTGCTGCAGGCGATCGGCGCGGTCGGCCTGCCCCTGCTGGTCACCCTGCTCGTGCAGTCCCGCCGCGAGGTCCGCGTCGCCCGCACCGCCGAGGCCAGCGCCGTGAACCGTGAGCAGGACGCCCTGGTCGACGCCGCGGTGTCCCGCGAACGTGCCGCGATGGCCCGTGAGCTCCACGACATCGCCGCGCACCACCTGTCCGGCATCGCACTGATGGCCGCCGTCATCGACCGGCAGATCGACGCGGACCCGGAGCGTGCCCACGAGGGTGCCCGCCAGGTCCGGGAGCAGAGCACCGCCGTGCTCGAGGACCTCCGCCGCCTGGTCGGCCTGCTCCGCGACGACGCCCCTGCCGAGCGCGCCGTCGAGACGGTCGCCGGGATCGTCGACCTGGCCGAACGTGCCCGGTTCCGCAGCGACGTCCGGCTCGACGTGCTGCCGGGGGACCGTCCGCTGGCCGACGGCGTCGGCCCGCTCGCCCAGCTCGCCGCCTACCGCACCGTCCAGGAGGCGCTGGCCAACGCCGCCCTGCACGCCCCGTCCGCCCCGTGCACCGTCACCATCGACGACCGCGACGCGACCCGCGTGGTGATCCGGGTGGAGAACGCACCGGCCACCGTGCCGGCAGCGGGGACCTCTCCCTCGGGCGGCAACGGCCTGCGGGGGATGCGCGAGCGGGCGGACCTGGTCGGGGCGCGCCTCCAGACCGGCCCGACCGCGACCGGCGGATGGCTGGTGGAGCTGGCGCTCGGCCGGGAGGCACCTGCCGCACCCGCGCAGGCCGCCGACGGCCCCGGGGTGGTCGCGTGATCCGCGTGCTGGTCGCGGACGACCAGCCCCTGGTCCGCGCCGGGGTGTCCGCGCTCCTCGGTGCGGAGCCGGACATCGAGGTGGTCGGCGTGGCCGCCGACGGCGGCGAGGCGCTCGCGCTGGCGCGCGAGACGCGACCCGACGTCGCCTGCCTCGACATCCGGATGCCGGTGATGAACGGCATCGAACTCGCCCGGATCTTCTGCGCACCGGACGCCGATCCGGCGATCCCCGCGCTCATGCTGACGACGTTCGACCTGGACGACTACGTGTTCGGGGCGCTCGAGGCCGGGGCCTCCGGGTTCCTGCTCAAGGACGCCGAGCCGGACACCATCGTCGACGCCGTGCGGCAGGTCGCCGCCGGCAACGGCACGCTCGACCAGGCCCTGACCCGGCGGGTGCTGCGGGAGTTCGTGTCACGGCGGAGCCTGCAGCCGGTGTCCGGCGACCGGGCCGACGGCGTGCTGACCGCTCGCGAGCGCGAGGTGCTCCTGCTGCTGGCGCAGGGGATGTCGAACGAGGAGATCGCGGCAGCCCTGGTGCTCGAGGTGTCGACCGTCAAGTCGCACCTGGCGCGGATGCTGCCGAAGCTCGGGGTGCGGTCGCGGCTGCAGGCCGTGGTGTGGGCGTACCAGAACCGGATCGTGACGGTGCCGAAGCAGCCGTAGCGGCCCAGGTGTCAGCCGGCGGGCTCCGGCGTCAGCCGGCGGGCTGCGGCTCGGTGGCGCCGGGGACGACGAGCTGCCAGACGTCGTCGTCTCCGTCGTGGGACAGGTACAGGCGGAAGGCGCCCTCGTCGGCGAGGGGGTCGCCCGAGAGGTACTCGACCGGTTCGCCGCTCGTCTCGCACTGGTCCGACGTGCTGATCACCTGGATCGTGTCGCCGGGGGCGACGGCGTCACCCTTCGTGACGTCGGTGACCGTCGCCTCGTACACCTCGTAGATGCCCTGCGGTTCCACGGTGCGGTCGGTCTTGGTGACGTCGGCGTCGACGACGAGTTCAGCGGCGTCGCGGCGTTCGGCCGGGGTCTTCAGCTGGACGTAGTCGGTGCACCCGGTGCTCTGCACGTTGTCGTCGTTGCTCGAGTTCGTGGGGGCGCCGGTGCCGCTGCCGACTTCGGGGGCGCAGCCCGCCAGGGTGCCGCCGAGCACCACGACGAGTGCCACGACCGGTGCGATCCGTCCCCACTGCATGGGGCGAGTATGGCTCACGACGCGACCGGGGGCTAGCCCGCTGCGCCCTTGGCGCCCTCTGCGGCGATGTGGATCGCCTGCTGCATCCGGACCGAGACCTTCTTCGACATCGCGACCGTCGGGTGGACGCCGTCGTACGTGCGCGAGGACGGCCAGCCGCCGTCGAGCCGGCGGTCGGCTGCCCACGGGTCGACGAACATCCAGCCGCGGGTGAGTGCGTGGTTCTGCAGGTCGCGGTTCAGGATCTCGCCCTGCTTGCGGCGGTCGATGTGCTTCTTGCTGTAGTTCGTGATGTTCGACGGGGCGATCGCGGCGATCACGACGTGGCGCGCGCCGACCTTCTTCGTGATCTTGTCGATGTTGTTCAGGATCGACTTCGTGCTGTACCCGTAGCGCAGGTCGTTCGTGCCGGCCATCACGACGAGGACGTCGGCATCGTGCGCCGAGCTCCGTTCGAGGATCCGCGTCGAGGTGGCTCCTCCGATCGAGGTGCCCCCGACGTTGGCCATCGTCGGGTCCTTCAGCTGCCGCATCCACGAGGCGTCCATGGCCGTGAGCGAGTCGCCGGCGTAGGTGAACGTCAGCTTGCTCGGTGTCGGCGCAGGCGTCGGGGTCGGCACCGGTTTCGGCGTGGCCGTCGGGGCGGTGCTCGGCGTCGGGGCGCTGGTCGGAACGGGCGTGGGCTGGCTCGGCTGGCTCGTCGGCTCCGTGGTCGGGGATGGTGCCGGAACGTCGGTCGGCGCGGGGGTGGGGGCGCTCGTCCCGGTTCCCTCCACGGCGGTCGCGGTGTTCGGGACTGCGGCGAGCAGGGTGCCGGCGAAGACGGCGACGGATGCGGCTGCGGCGATGAAGGGCAGGCGGGAGGAGCGCTGGTGGTGAGGCAACGTGAGCTTTCGTTTCGGGTGCGAACTTCACCACCCTAGAAGTTCCGTGACATGTCATCGTCCCCCAGGTCTGGGGGCGCTGACGGCTCGCGCTGCGCGGACAGACAGATCGTTCCCTGTGCTACACGACGCCGGATCCTGTCCGGGGAACGCACGTTCCCGTTCGGGGGACTGTGCGCGGACGCGTCGGGCTGGTGCAGTGTATGCATGCACATCGAAACGCCGCCGGTGACCACCCCCGACGACCCCGCCCTGCGGGGTGAGGTCATCCACGGGATGATCACGGCGCTGCGTTCCCGTCCGCTGCACGAGGTGACCCCCGAGGTCGTCGCGGCTGCGGCCGGGGTGGACACCGACGTCGTCGGCCGGACGTTCCCGAGCTGGGACGGCCTGCTGCTGGCGACCATCGACCGGTGGAACGAGGAGCGCACCGTGCCGCTCATGCCCCTGGCCGAGCAGCACGGCACCATCCGGTTCCTTCGCGCGATCGTCACCGCGAACGTGGCCGACCCGTCGCTCATGCGGTTCCTGACGGCGACGCTGAACATCGCGGCATCGCCTGAGCACCCGCTCGCACCGATGCTGCACGCCCGGTGGCGACGGTTCCACGCCTTCGTGCAGCACGCGCTGGAGCGGGACGTCCTGCTCGGGCGTGAGCCGAGCACGATGGAACCGGCCCGCGGCTCGGAGCAGCTGCTCGCGACCTACGAGGGGCTGCAGCTGCAGTCCATGGTGCGACCGGAGATGGACCTGCTCGAGGCCTTCGACCGCGCCGTGACGCGCCTGCGCGAGGGCTGGTCCCGCGCGTACGTGCCGCCCGTCTGGGACCTCGCCCGGGTCGGTTGACCCTCCGGGTGGCTCGTCGGGCCGCCCCCACAGACCGAGGACGCTAGGGCGTCCGAGGGCAGACGCTCACCGTCTGCACGCGTCGCCGCACGATTCGGGTTCGAGCGGCGGCGCGTACCAACCTCTGCGCGACGGACGTGGGTTCCGCACCGTGCGCCGTGCGCTTGTTCCGCGCCGTCAGTCCGCGTGCATCGCGAGCGGTCGCTCGGTGTCCACCTCGACCGGCTGCCGGCGGATCGCGATCACCGTGACGTCGTCGTCGTGCGGCACCTCGTCGGCGCGGGCCGACAGCGCGAGGACGACCGCGTGCGGGTCGCGGCCGGCGCGGGCGATCGCGGCGACGGAGTCGATCGTGTCGTCCAGGTCGTCGTACAGGTCGAGCACACCGTCGCTGAACGAGACGAGCAGGTCGCCCGGTTCGAGAGTGCCGTCGGTCGTCGCCCACTCCTCGCGGATGCCGAGCCCGAGCGGCATGTCGCCGGAGCGCAGCCGGTCGACGTGTCCGTCGGCCCGCAGGACGAAGCTCAGCCCGTGCCCGGCATCGGCCCACTGGAGGGTGCCGTCGTCGGAGATCCGGGCGTGGAACAGCGTGGTGAAGGCGAGGTCGGGTCCGACACCCTCTGCGGTCAGCCCGTCGGAGGCCCGCTTCAGCGCCTCGCCGGGGTCCTCGACGGTCCGGGCGCTGCGCAGTGTCGCGCGCACCGCGGCCGCGATCAGCCCCGCACCGACGCCCTTGCCCATGACGTCACCGAGGCTCACCGCCACGCCGGTCGGCGTCGGGTACCAGTCGAAGAAGTCGCCACCGACGCTCCGGGCCGGCAGGCAGGCGCCGGCGACGACGACGTCCTCGGTGATGCGGCCGGTCGTCGTCGGGAGCAGGGAGCGCTGCACCGCTGCTGCCCGGTCGATCTCGGCGCGGACCTTGCCCTCGCGCGCCTCGGCGGACCGCAGACTCCGTCGGTCCCGGCGGGAGAGCTCGTGCACGACGACGGCGACGGTGCCGAACACGACGACGAGGATGCCCAGACGGACGAGTTCACTCGCGCCGGGCGCGTCGGACGGGGTCAGGACGTACGGGGCGAGGATCACGACCACGATGCCCGCGATCGCGAAGAACACGGTGCGACGGCCCTCGAGCGAGGCCCACCAGACCACCGGGAGCACCACGATCGCCGTGAACAGCGAGGAGCCGGAGCCCGTTCCGGTGCGCAGCAGCGCGATCGTCAGGAAGTCGACGGTGAGCAGGACCGGCACCACCCAGGCCGCGCGGCGCACCAGCGTGGGGATCGCGCTCATCAGCGTCGCGACCACCACGCCCACCACGCTCGCGACGAACAGGTGGTGCTGGGTGATCGCCAGCGTCGGCATCACGACGCTCAGGAACGCCGACAGCGCCAACAGGCTGCTGATCGGAGCCTGACGGACGAGAGGGTTGTCGACGATGCTGGTTGGGCGAGTCATGCTCAGTGCAGGCTAGTGGTCCGCGCGGCTGAGCGACCGCCCCTGACCCGATCTGGGGACGCGGCCCTGGCCGCTCAGCGCGGCCAGGTGGCGACGACCGCGACCGCGTTGAACAACACGTGCGCCAGGATCGCACCGCCGATGCGGTCGGTCATCGCGACGAGCGTGCCGGTGAGCAGGCCGAGCAAGAACGTGGTCACGAACACCTGGAACCCGCCGAGCGACGTGCCGCCCGCACCGAGCAGCAGGTGGAGCAGCGCGAACAGGAACGCCGTGACCAGCACCGCGAGGAACCGGGTGCGGGGCGTGAGCTCGGCGGCGAGCCGGCGCTGGAACAGCCCGCGGAACACCACTTCTTCGAGCACCGGGCTCACGATGACGATGCCGATCGCGGACACGAGCAGCAGCCCGACGTCCGGCGTGCCGAGGGACGGTGCGGGGACCAGCCCGGTCGACCCGGTGAACGCGAGCGACATGACGACGTCCACTGCGCGGCACACGATCACGATGCCGATCGCGAAGACCACGATCCCCAGGTCGAGCCGGAGCCGCGACACCATCGCCGATCGCGGGGTCCGACGGAGCACCACGGCGGCCGCGACGACGAGCGGCACCCACACGGCTGCGTCCGCGGCGAGCACCTGCAGGACCGGCGAGGGGATGCCCCCAGTCCGGGTGACCTGTCCGACGATCCGGGTCAGGATCACGGCGACGCCGAGTGCGACGAGGATGACGATGAGGTCCCGCTGTCGCCGCACGCTGGGCTCGGTGGTGGTCGTGGCCGGCTCGGAGCGCATGGGGCCACCGTAGAGGACACCGCGCGGCGGATGGCGACTTCCCGCGAGCAGTACTCGTTCCTGTGGCACTATTTGTATGCCGTGCGCTGGGAGTACCCCGGCGTGCCTGTGTCGGGACCACGGGGACGGCCATGATCGGGGAAGGCAAAGGCGTGGAACTCCGCGACTACATCACGGTGCTCCGCAAGGGATGGGTGCTGATCGTCGTACTCGCCCTGGTGGGAGTGGCCGCAGCCGCAGGGTTCTCCCTGCTGAAGAAGCCGGTCTACTCGGCATCGGCGCAGGTCTTCGTCTCCACGGAGACGTCCGGCAGCGCCAGTGACCTGGCGCAGGGCAACACGTTCACCCAGCAGCGGGTGCTGACGTACTCGAACCTGGTGTCGACGCCGATCGTGCTGCTGCCGGTCATCTCGTCGCTCAAGCTCGACATGAACGCGGACCAGCTCGCGACGATGGTGTCGGCGACGGCGCCGACGAGCACGACCCTCATCTCCATCTCGGTGGAGGGCACCGACCCGGTGCAGGCCGCCGACATCGCGAACGCGACCTCGCAGAGCCTGACCAACGTCGTGCAGGACATCGAGGCCACCGACGCGAGCGGCAAGAGCACCGTCAAGCTCACCCGCGTGAAGCAGGCCGACGTGCCGAGCGTCCCCGTCAGCCCGAACGTGCCCGTCAACGTGGCGCTCGGTCTGCTCGTCGGGCTCGCCCTGGGCATCGGCATCGCCGTGCTGCGCCAGACCCTGGACAACCGGATCCGCACCGAACTCGACGTCGAGAAGATCAGCGACAAGCCGGTCGTCGGCGGGATCGCCTTCGACGCGAAGGCCGCCGAACGTCCGCTCATCGTGCAGGTCGACCCGCGCAGCCCCCGTGCCGAGTCGTTCCGCACGCTCCGCACCAACCTGCAGTTCCTCGACATCGGAACCGGTGCCCGCACCTTCGTCATGACGTCGTCGATGCAGTCCGAGGGCAAGAGCACCACCGTCGCGAACCTGGCGATCGCCCTGGACAGCGCCGGGTTCCGCGTCATCCTGATCGACGCCGACCTGCGCCGCCCCCGTGTCGCCGAGTACATGGACGTCGAGAGCAACGCCGGCCTGACCGACGTGCTGATCGGCCGCGCCGACCTGGAGGACGTCGCCCACCCGTGGGGCCGCGGCAAGCTCGTCGTCCTGCCCGCGGGTCAGATCCCGCCGAACCCGTCCGAGCTGCTCGGCTCGCGCGCGATGCAGGACCTGATCGACCTGCTCGAGCAGCAGTTCGACTACGTCCTGTTCGACGCCCCGCCGCTGCTGCCCGTCACCGACGCGGCGATCCTGGCCAAGAAGGCCTCCGGCGCGATCGTCGCGGTCGCCTCGGGACAGACGCTGAAGGGTCAGCTCGCCGCGGCCGTCGCCACCCTCGAGAACGTCGGGGCCCCGGTCTCCGGCTTCGTCCTGACGAAGATGCCGCTGAAGGGCCCGGGCGCCTACGGCCACGGCCGCTACGGCTACGGCTACAGCTACGGCCACGACGAGGACGACAACACCGTGACCACGTCGACGCACCCGCCGAAGCGTTCCGGCAAGAAGCTGGGCGTGCTCCGCCGCGCCGGGCGCTGAACGGGGCCGATCAGATGAAGAATCGCCGGGGGACCCGAAGCCTCGGCCGCGCACTGCCCCGGACCACGTTCATCCTGGTGGCCGTCGTGGTGGTGGCGCTGATCGTCGTCGACGTCGTGCTCGTCGCGCTCGCCCTGGGCCGGACAGCGCCCGAGGAGAACGGACCCGCCGGCCCCATCCCCACCTTCTCGGGAACGCCCGACCGGCGCGAGACACCGCGACCGAGTGCGTCTGCCGACGCAGACGCCGCCTCCATCAAGCAGCAGGGTCGCCGCCTGCTGGCAGCGGTCGACGGCCAGGAGGCGTGGCGCGCGTCCGGTGGGTCGTGCGGCGGCCCGCGGCCGGTGCTGGAACACTCCGTGGACGGTGGGGCGACGTGGGTCCCGGTGGGACTCGGGACGGATGTCGGATCGCTCATGGCGATCCGGGCCTCCAGTGCGGAGCTCTCGGTCCTGGTGAGTGTCGGCGACGACTGCACCACGACGGCGCGGACCAGCACCGACGCCGGCGTGACGTGGGAAGCCGGGGCGCCCGGCGCCGCCGGCGCCGGCATCAGCACCGACGGTGTCGTGCTCGCGAGCGGGACGGAGCAGGCGCCGTGCGGCGACCCGATCGACGCGTTCCAGGGCGAGAAGACCGCGGTCGTCATCTGCGACGGCCAGCTCGAGTGGCGCACCGGCGATGCCGCCTGGGTCGACGTGCCGATGGGAGGCGTCCGTTCGATCGGCGTCGACGGTGGCAACTACACGCTCGCCCGCGTCGGTGCAGCAGCGTGCGACGGCGTGCAGATCGAGACCATGTCCGCGTCGGACGTGACGCCCTCGTCGTCGACCACACCGATCGGCTGTGCCGACGGTGCGGACACCGACAACACCGTCACCATCGACCGTGCCGGCCAGGACGTGTGGCTGTGGGACGGCAAGACCGTCCGGGTCTCGTCGGACGGCGGCGCGACGTGGTGACCGGGTCGTCCTCGTGACGACGGATGCGCTCCGCGCACCGCGCGCCGTCGGCGCCACCGACGAGTGGAGCCGCACGTACTCGCGCCGCGTGCTGTTCACCGACCTGCTGGCGCTGATCTGGGTGGTCTTCGGTGTGCAGATCGCCTGGCTCGGGCTCGAATCGAACCTGGCGACCAACACCGCCGACCTGCGGCTCAGCTACTCCGCGATCTCCATCGTCGTGATCGTCGTGTGGATGAGCGCGCTCGCCCTGTACGACACCCGCGGTGCGCGGGTGATCGGCGTCGGCAGTACCGAGTACCGCCTGGTCGCTGACTCCAGCGTCCGCGTGTTCGGCCTGCTCGCGATCGCGGCGTTCCTGCTGCACGTCGACCTGGCTCGCGGGTACGTGCTCATCGCGTTCCCGATCGGGATCCTCGTCCTCCTGCTGTCGCGGTGGATCTGGCGCCAGTGGCTCGTGGCCCAGCGTCAGCAGGGCGCGTACTCGGCGACCGTGCTGCTCGTCGGGTCTCCGGCCAGTGTGCTGCACATCGGCCGCGAACTCGCGCGTTCCCCCGAAGCCGGCTACCGCGTGGTCGGGGCGGTCGTGTCGACGAACCACCGAGGTCTGCTGGCGGGTTCGACCATCCAGAGCCACGGCGGCTTCGACGACGTCGGCTCCGCGCTGCGCGAGACCGGCGCCGACACCGTCGTGATCACGAGTTCCGACGACCTGCCGCCGGAGCGCGTCCGCGAGCTCAGCTGGTCGCTCGAGCCGGGCAGGCAGCACCTGGTGGTCGCGCCGAGCCTGACCGACATCGGTGGTCCCCGCATCCACACCCGGCCGGTGCAGGGCCTGCCACTCATCCACGTCGAGACGCCGACCTACTCGGGGCGCAAGCTCTACACGAAGCGCGCCTTCGACCTGGTCGGCGCAGCGCTGCTCGTCGTCGTCCTGTCGCCGCTGCTGCTCGTGCTCGCCGTGCTGGTGAAGACGACCTCGACCGGTCCGGTCTTCTTCCGGCAGGAGCGCGTCGGGCTGAACGGCAGCACCTTCCGGATGATCAAGTTCCGATCGATGGTCGTCGACGCCGAGGAACGCCTGCAGGAGCTCAGCGCACTCGACCGGGCCGAGGGCAACGACGTCCTGTTCAAGATGCGGAACGACCCCCGGGTCACCCGGGTCGGCGGGTTCATGCGCCGCTACAGCCTTGACGAGGTGCCGCAGCTGTTCAACGTCCTGGCCGGCAGCATGTCCCTCGTCGGACCCCGACCGCCGCTGGCGCGTGAGGTCGCCCGCTACGACACGCACGTCCACCGCCGCTTCCTGGTGAAGCCCGGCATGACCGGCCTGTGGCAGGTGAGCGGTCGATCCGACCTGTCATGGGAGGATTCGGTGCGGCTCGATCTGTACTACGTGGAGAACTGGTCGATCGTGGCCGACCTCCTGATCCTCTGGAAGACCTTCAAGGCAATCGCCAACAGCCGGGGTGCGTACTAGATGGTTGATCACAACGACGTCCGGCCCGACGGCGGGGACGAAGCCACTCCCCGCGACACCCTGCTGGCTCTTCCCACGGTGCGTGCCGCGGGCGTACCACTGGTCGCGATACCCGGCTCGAAGATCCTCGACGAGCTCAGACTCATCGCCGATCACCTGGACGACGCAGGCGTGCCGGTCCATTTCGTCAACGCCTACACCGTCTCGTTGACCGCTGACGAGCGCTACTTGCGCTTGTTCCAGTCGGACGGGCTGAACATCGCCGATGGGACGCCCCTCGCTTGGATTGCCCGTCGGACGAGTGGCCAGGTGGCACATCTGCGTGGTCCAGATGCGTTCCGTGAGCTGCTTTCGTCGAACCCGTCGCACGGCATCCGGCACTTCCTTCTCGGCGGAAGTGATGCTTCGCTGGCCCGTCTCGAAAGCGCGATCGCGCGGGACTACCCCGACGCAGTGGTGGTGGGGTCGTTCAGCCCGCCGTTCACTGACTTCGGAACGAGCGATCGAGAACTGATCGACTCGTTGATCCGGGAGTCGGGGGCGAACATGCTGTGGGTCGGTATCGGGACTCCCAAGCAGGACTACGAGGTCCAGCGACTCGCCGAGCGGCACCCCGCAGTCGTGTTGGCGGTTGGAGCCGCCTTCAACTTCGTGTCCGGAGACGTGGTCGAAGCTCCGAGACTGTGGCGCCGGACGGGCCTGGAATGGTTGTACCGGCTCTTCCGTGAGCCACGACGCCTCTGGCGACGGTACTTGCTGGGCAACGTGAAGTTCCTGCTCCTCGCCCTTCGGAGACGACGTGGCTGAGGCAAGCGCGGACGTCGTGGTGATCAGCCAGCTTCCTCCACCGGTGCACGGATCGACCATCATGACGCGGACGTTCCTGGAGGTACTTCACCGCTCCGGCCTGCGGGCGGTCCTCGTGGATCGTCGCTTCAGCAAGTCAGTCGACGAGATCGGCGGTACGAGCCTCAAGAAGATCCTCAGCGCTTTCTCGCTTCTGTTGCGACTCGGGAACGCCCTCCGACGCAACCGAGGAGCGGCGGTGGTGTTCTTCACCACCAACCGGCCGCCATCGTTCTGGGTGGATGTGATGATGAGCGCAACGCTCCAGGTGCTGCGCCGTCCCTACATCGCGTACGTGCACACGTCGGGGTACCAGGAACTCGCTGACCGAGGCGCAGGACAACGCCGCGGGGTCGCTCTCCTCCTCGGCGGTGCTGCGTCCGTGGTCGTCCTCGGGGAGTCGATGGTCGCTGACGTACGGCGGTTCAACGACTCGATCCGCACGATCCCCAACGCCGTGCCGGAGCGGCAGCGGAAAGCCACACCTGTGGCCGAAGCATCGTCAATCGTCTTTCTGTCGAACCTCATCCCCGGCAAGGGTGCGGAGGACTTCATGCGCATCGCGAACCGATGCCTGGACAGCACGCCGGGATCGCGCGCGGTCGTGATCGGGCGTGCTTCGTCGGACGAGTACCTCGACGGTCTCCGTGCGCTCCTCGACCCGCACGTTCGCCATCGAGTGGACTTCACGGGTGCTCGGTTCGATGAGGACCGCGACGATGTTCTCTCGACAGCAGCCGTGCTCGTCTTCCCCAGCACCTACCGCTACGAGGCACAACCGTTGACCGTGTTGGAAGCGATGCGGTTGGGTGTTCCGGTCGTCGCCTACGACGTCGGAGGCCTTCGCGATGTCATCGAAGACGGCAAGAACGGATTCCTCGTCGGCTTGGGTGACTGGGATGCGGCGTCCGAACGTTGTCGGGAGATCCTGTCGTCACAGCGTGATCGCGAACGCCTCGCAGCCGGAGCCCTCGCAACCTCGCGTGAGCGCTTCGGACTCGCCCAGTACAGCGCCGCATGGGTCGCGCTCCTCGAGCGAGGTGTGTGACGTGGCGGGCCGACGATTCGCGATCGTGCAGGAGTACGTCCCGGAATACCGTGCGCCACTCTTCGACAGGTTGGCGGCGGCGCTGTCGGCGGAGGGCGATGAGCTCACTGTCTTCGCAGGAGAACCAGCGGGCACTCTCGCACAACGACGAGACGGCATTCGCACCCGCCCGTGGTTGCGGAAGATCCGGCAGCGGGAGCTGAACTTGCTCGGGAAGCGACTGACCATCCGCGCTCTGCCTCGCGACGTCTGGCGAGCAGACCTCATCGTCGTGGAGCAGGCCCGACGGAATCTCGACGTCCCAGTGTTGCTCCTCTGGCCCCGCACCGCGCGGAAGACAGCGCTGTGGGGTCACGGTGCTGACGTCGTGAAGGTGCCGTCCCGCTTCGAACGCCTGTACAGCCGCCTGATCACGCGAAAGGCCGCCTGGTTCTTTGCGTACACGCCTTCCGGTGCCGAGTGGGCAGCCGAGATCGGTAGGGATCCACGGCGTACCACGATCTTGTACAACAGCATCGACGTGGGGCAGCTACAGGAGGACCTTCGATCCGTTCAGACAACGACGTCGGCGCACCTGGTCTGCTTCATCGGCGGGCTCGACGCCAGCAAGAAGATATCCGAGCTGATCGCGATCGGAGAGGCCGCACACCGTGCGGATCCTGCCTTCCGCCTGGCGGTCGGGGGCGACGGACGGCTTCGAGGTGCGGTCCAGTCCGCTGCTGACCGTTTTCCGTGGCTCGACTATCGTGGCCCCGTGTCAGGACGCGCGAAAGCGTCGATGCTCTTCGAAAGCGAGTTGCTCCTGCTTCCAGGTCGAGTCGGCTTGACAGCAATCGACAGCCTCGCAGCAGGCCGGCCGATCGTCACGCTCGCCTCTTCCCTGCACGGACCGGAGTTCGGGTACCTCGAGCCAGGCCGGACCTGCGTCGTGTCTGATGGTGTGGAGGACGCCGCCCGGTCTATCGTGACGCTCCTTCGCGATCGACAGGCACTTGCGACAATGCAAGACAGCTGCCGCCGGGCATCTCAGAAGTACTCCATCGAGAACATGGCGCAGTATTTCCACGGCGGGCTGAAGGAAGCGATCAAGGACGACGATGAGTAAGTTGCACGTGATCGTGGCCAGCCACAACCGCGCTGAGACCACCGGAAACGCGTTGCGGTCGCTCCACGAGGCGGCTTCCGGTGCGGGTGTCGAGTACGACGTGACGTTGTTCGACGACGGTTCGTCAGACGACACCATCGCGCAAGCCACCGCCGCCGTGGATCGACTGACGGTGCTGCAAGGTGACGGCTCGGCTTTCTGGGCGCTGTCCATGGCCACTGCAGAGGCAGCGGTGCTGGCACGGGACGACGTCCGGGACGACGACTGGTTGCTCTGGTTCAACGACGATGTCCAGCTCGAGCGCTCGGGGCTCCGGGCACTGTTCGAAGCAGCATCACGCCTCCCGGATGGCATCCTCATCGGGAGTACCGTCGACGCTGTTTCGGGCGAGCTGACCTACGGAGGTCTCCGGCGCGCGGGTGTCCACCCGCTCTCGTTCGCTCTCGTCGAGCCGTCAGGACTCGTCGAGGAAGCGAAGCGAGTCGACGCGTTCAACGGCAACATCGTGCTCCTACCCGTCCATGTCGCTCGGGCGGTCGGATCGATCGACGGAGGATTCAGTCACGCGTACGCGGATGTCGATTACGGGATGCGGGCGACCTCGGCAGGTGTGCCGATCTGGGTGACCGGGGGCACCGTCGGTTACTGCAGCCGGAACCCGACCGTCTCGCACCGATCCCTCATCACCGCCTGGCGGTCCTTCACCAGTCAGAAAGGGGCGGGCAATCCGCGCTCGCTGCGGCGTTACCTGCGCCGGCACAGTGCACGCTCGTGGTGGTTCTTCTACACAGCGTCCTACGCGCTCTGGTGGATTCGGGCCCTCCGTCGGACAGCGCGCGGCGAAGGAGCAAGCCGATGACGACCTTGCTCTTCCTCGTCGTGGCGATCATCTTCATGGTCCTCGCGATCGGTCTGGTGCGGATGCAGCCGCGCGTCGTCTACTGGGTCGCGTCCTTGTACGCCGTGACGGCATGGGAGTACCCGAACTTCGGAACGATCGGCACTTTCGGAGGTACGACCATCACCCTTGGCGACGGGCTAGCGGTGAGCCTGATCGTCGCGGGACTCCTGGACGCTCGGGCGGTGGTCCGGCGTTTCCCACCTGTTGCTGTCATCGCTGGTGCGGTGCTCGTCGCACTGCTCGCCATCTCGCTCGTTCAGGGGATCGCGACCTTCGGCCTCGGCGTCGCCGTGAACGAAGCACGTGGCTTCTTGTACGTCCTCGGCATCGTGTTCTGGGCGGTGACGCGTCCCTGGCCGCAATCCGAGGTCGTCTACGCGGAGAAGTTCCTCGTCATCGTGCAGGGCGTCGGACTGTGCGTCGTGGGCCTGTACCACGTCGCGCGGTACGGGTTGGGCGGGACCGCCGACTTCGTTCTCGTCAGCGGAGAACTCAGCCAGACTGGCCGGCCTCTGGTCTCGGGGCAAGCCCTGCTCCTCACGCTCTGTGCGGTTCTTGCTCTCCGGCTCTGGCAGCGCAATGCGCAATCGCGCTGGGTCTGGTTGTTCGGCTTGTTCATGGTGTTCGTGATCGTCAGTCAGCAGCGGACTGTCTGGTTGACGGCCCTTGCAGTCGCACTCGTCCTCCTGGTCCGCGGACCTCGTGCTCTTCGCCAGAAGCTCGTGCTGCTCTTCGGTGTGCTCCTCGTCGGGGGCGTCCTGGTGTCGGCAGCCCAGTCGTCGACGAGCAGCATCGTGGCTGAGTTCGCCGGCTCAGCATCGAACACCGGAACGTACTCCGCGCGACTCACGAGCTGGATCGGGCTCATCGTGCAATCGGTGGGCGAGGGCGTGCTGACCGTCCTGTTCGGAGCACCCTTCGGCCACGGGTTCGGCAGGTTCGAGGGTGTCGGCCGATGGGTGGTCTTCGCTCCACACAATTGGTACGTCACGGTGTACCTGCGGGAGGGGCTGATCGGGCTCGGCGCGATGTTGGTCATCTTCCTGCCCCGGTTCTTCGCCGGGTTCAGGGCCAAGCGAGATGTCTTCCTGACTGCCGTTCTCGTGTGCTTCCTCGTCTACGGATGGACGTACTCGTGGCAGTGGTGGACCTGTCTGCCCCTCGCCCTGGCGTTCCTCGACCGAGACTTCCCCGAGGCGATCTCCCCGCAGAAGCCCGCGCTCCATGGCTCCCGGCGGCTTGAGGTGCACAGGTGAAGCCCGGGATTCGGGTCCTGCACGTCCTCGGGGAACTCAAACCGAGTGGCATGGAGCGAATGCTCGTCTCCGGAGCACAGGAGTTCGAAGCGGCGGGTGTCGACGGTCATGTCCTCGGCGTGGGCCTCCATCACCCGTTCGAGAGCGCGATCCGGGACGCTGGCTACTCGGTGACCACCACCGACCGCGCGTTGCACACCGCCGCTGGGCGCGAGGTGCTGCGACGCCTCCTCGCTGACGTCGAACCGGATGTCGTCCACATCCACACCGAGGGCCGGTACTTGCAGACGGTGCTCGCTTTCCGGAGGCTGAACCGGCGACTGCCCGTCGTGAGGACCATCCACAACGTGTTCGACGCGCGCGGTCGGTGGTTTGTCCGTCGTGCCGCGCAGGCGCTCGTCGCTGACCGGTTGGTCAGCGCTCTCATCGCTCCGAGCCCTGACGTGGCGGAGAATGAGACGCGCTTCGGCCGTCGGCCCCAGGTGATCTACAACTGGGTGGAGGACCGGTTCTTCGATCTGGCGAGGCAGCGTGCCGAAGCGGCGGTGGCGCCCTCGGCCCCGATCGTCATCGTCGGGAACTGCTCGAGGATCAAGAACCACGAAGTGGCACTCGAGGCAGCGCTCCTCGGGAACCTCCGCGTTGCCCACGTCGGTTCCGAAGAAGATGCCGGGCCCGTTGAAGGGGAACTCCTCGAACGACTCGAGCGAGCGGGACTCCTCGTCGCTCGCGGGGTAGCGGATCCGGGAGCAGCGCTCGTCGCTGGGCGCGTGTTCGCGATGCCCAGCCGTCACGAGGGCATGCCTGTTGCGCTTGCTGAAGCGTTGGTCGTCGGCCTGCCCGCGATCGTTTCGGACGTTCCGGGGCTCCGGTGGGCCGTGGGGCAGAGTGGTGTCGTCGCACTCGCAGACCGGGAACCGGCGAAGTGGAGCGAACGTCTCCGCGCGGGAGCCGTGGCGAGTAGCGGTCCGACGATCGACTTCCATGCCTCCAGGGGAGTCGCCGAGTACACGGCGGTGTACCGAGCCACCACCACCACCACCAGACGACGAAGAAGGGCTGCCCCGTGATCCGAGGAGTGCTGACAGGCATCCGGCGGCGGCGGTGGTTCCGGGCGCTGCCGACGACCGTGGCGTGCGAGCGCGGCCTGCGCTTCGGCGCACGCGTCCGTCTCTGGGCGCCGACGTCGCTGACCATCGGCTCGGATGTCCATCTCGGGTCCGACGTCCGTATCGAAGTCGACGGCAGCATCGGCGACGCGGTTCTCATCGCCAATCGGGCGGCCATCATCGGTCGACGTGATCACGACATGACTGTCGTGGGGGTCCCCATCACCGCGAGTCCTTGGGTGGGTGACACTCCGGCCCTCAGCGCCGTCACGACGATCGGAAGTGACGTCTGGATCGGGTTCGGAGCGATCATCTTGTCCGGCGTCACGGTCGGGGACAGCTCCGTCATCGCGGCTGGCTCAGTCGTCACGCAGGACGTCGAGGCGAACACGGTCGTCGCCGGCAACCCGGCGAAGGTCCTCAGGCCTCGATTCCGCGAAGGAGAACTGAGCGCGCACTGGGACGCCTTGCGAGGACAGGGTGTCCGGCTCGCCGTTGACGAGGCGGCAGGTGCACCCGATGTCTGAATCGTCTCCACGGATCTTCTACGTGCCGAACGAGTTCGGCGGTTTCCGCCAGCTCGGCTTCCGTGATCCGCTGGAAGCCCTGGTCAGGGCCGGTCGCGTCGCTTCACTCGCGACCTTCAGCGTCCTGGACGCGATCCGGAACGGTGGAGATGCCGAGCGTCACCGGGAGGAGCTCGTGCGACGGGTGTCGGATTTCCGCCCGGACATCCTGCTCATGCAGCACCTCGGACACACCGGACTGCGTCGGCAGCACTTCGCGGCCCTGCGCGCAGCCTGTCCTGGTGATTTCATCTACCACGAGGCTGATCCCTACTCGAGGTACCTCCATCCGATCCCTCCCGAAGCGAAGGCGGCAGGCAGGGCCGCGGACGTCGTATTCACCGTGGGGAGCAGCGGGTTCAGCGAGAACTTCCGGAGGGCGGGGAGCGCCGACGTCCGCTGGATCCCCTCGGCCTACGAACCGACGAGGAGCGCCAACTTCGACCGACCGATCCGGAAGGACCGCCCGTACGACGTCGTCATCGTCGCCAATCGGAATCGTCCTCGGCTCCGAGGTCTGCCGGACTGGCGGGAACGCATTCGATTCGTCGAGTTGATGCAGCAGCACTTCGGAGACCGGCTCGCTGTCTTCGGGAGAGGCTGGGAGGGAACGACGGCCAAGGGGCCCGTGCCCTTCGAAGCGCAAGACGAGGCCATCACCTCAGGCTGGGTCAGCGCCAACTGGGATCACTTCGCGGGCGAAGCGTCCTACTTCTCGAACAGGCTGCCCATCTCGTTGGCTGCAGGGTCGATCCATGCGACGACCGAACACCCCGGATACGGCGAGATCTTCCCCGCGAGCAGCAGCAGATTCCTGTTGCGCGGACGGACGCCGGAGGCCCTCATCGGTTCCATCGAGCAGGTGCTGGCCGAGACCACCACGAACGACCGCCTCGACTCGATCGCCGCGGGTCGTCGCTTCGCTGACGAGAACTTTCGGCAGGACGATCTCATGGTCCAGATGCTGAACTGGCGCACGCGGTGGATCGACCCAGCGGACGCCCGCGCAGTCTGGGACCGGACGACGGGAGGACGGCTGTGAGGATCGGACCGATCAGTACGCTTCCCCTGCGTGCTTCGCTTCGGATCGAGCGGGGCAAGAACGCCAAGGAGCTCCGCAGGAAGAGTGATGGCCGAACTGCGCCCGGGGGCTGGACACCTCCGCGAAACTTGCTCGGACTCCGTGTGCGCATCGATCCGTACCCCGATCTCGGCCATCAGCTGTCGACGTGGATTGCGGGGTACCTCTGGTCCGCCGATCTCGGGGTGCCGTACCTCGGTGGGGAAGTGACGAAGGACACGAAGGGGCTCTTCGACCTGGCGCAGCTGACCGCTGCCGCACCGTCCGGGAACGTGCTCGAGCAGCGCCTCGCCGCGACTGGGTTCGAGACCGACGATTGGTCGCTTCACGCTCTCCAAGAATCGACGAGCCGTGCAGCACCTCGTTCGAGCCGTCCGTGGATCGGGCGCCTGGCCTTGGACCAGCGTCGCTGGGACCAAACGCCGGCTGCAGAACCGCTCCGACGTGCAGTCCTCGGAGGATACCTCGGCGATCAACTCCGGAGCCTCGAGTCGGAGGCGGACTACATCGCTGTCCACGCCCGCCGCGGCGACATCGGTCCTCAGTCGCATCCCGACCGCTGGATCGGTCTCGACTACTACCAAGGCCTGATCAACGAGATCAGGGGCGTGCCAGCACTCAGCAGCATGCCGATCAGGCTCTTCACGTCGGGAGATGCTGCGGACCTGCGCGACCTGGAGCGCGTCGGAGTGTCGATCAGTGACGGAGGGCAGCGCGATCAGGACTTCATCGAGATCGCGGCAGCTCGGGTGGTCGTAGCGGCACCGAGTTCGTTCGGTTTCCTCGCCGCGCTCGTGTCGCGTGCACCTGTCATCGCCCGGACCCCCTGGTGGCACCATGTGCCCGACTCCGGCCGCTGGCTTGCGTACCAGGCTGACGAAGGCCTCGACATCGCTCGTCTCGGCCGTCTGGTCGCCGGTGCCCCTTCGTGACCTCGAACGGGCGACGCCTCATGGCGGGGGCGTCATGGGTCTACGGGCTGCAACTCCTCACCGTCGTCGTGCAACTCGGCTACGCGGCCCTGACGTCGAGGCTCGCTGCTCCGGGCGTCTTCGGTGCGTACAGCGTTGCGCTCTCCATCGCGGCGCTCGTCAACCTCCTGGGGTCCGGTGGACTGTCGCAGACGGCCGCTCGTGCACCTGATGCGGAACGTTCGTCGACACGGCCCCTCGCGACCTACGCCCTGCTCCTCGGAGTGGCGGCTGCCCTCTTCACCTTGGTCACAGCCGATCTCTGGAGCGCATTCTGGGGCGCTCCGCAGGCCGCCGGTGCTGTTCGTCTCCTCGCCGTGAGCGCGCTGGTGATGCCGTTCCTCAGCCTGAGTACGGGCCTTCTGCGCCGCCAAGGCGCTTTTCGTGAGATGGCGATCGCCACCTTCTGTTCCAACGTCGTCGGAATGGTCGCGGGTGCCGGAGCCGTGCTCCTCTTCCGAAGCCCGGAATCACTCGCCGTGTCCGCAATCATCGGACAGTGGGGCACCCTGCTCTGGGCGGCCACCCGGCTCCGCGGCGCTCTGGTTCCGGGGCGGCTCGCCCTCCGATCGGACAACGTTCGGTTCAGCACCAAGCTCGTCGCAGTATCTGTCTTCCAGTACATCTCCGGCAACGCTCCGCGGTGGAGCGTGAGCCAGTTCGTCGGAGCCGGCGTGCTCGGGGCATGGAACCGGGCAGATGTCCTGTCAACGGTCCCGTTCTCGCAGCTGCAGAACGCGCTGATGCAGGTGATCTACCCGGAATTCCGTCGCTACGAGGTCGGCACGTCGGATGCGAAAGCCGTGTGGCTGGACATGCTGACCCTGGTCGCATGGCTCACCCTGCCAATCGGTGCCGTCATCGCTGGAGTAGGACCGGAAGTCGTCCACCTCGCGCTCGGGCCGGGGTGGGAACTCGCAGGCCAAATCCTGCCGCTGCTCGCGGTGCTGGGAGCCGTGCAACCGTTGATGATCCTCCTCGCCGGCGCCCTCGAGTCCGCGGCGCTGTTCAAAGCGATCTGGCTGTCCGAGGCCGTCGCCTTCGTCATCAGTGCTGTCGGCGTCGCGATGGTCGTGGTCCATCAGCAGTACGTCTTCGCCCTCTTAGCACTCATCGCGGCGATGATCGGTCGGCACGTGGTCCACATCATCCAGGCGCAACGCGTCCGAGCGCTCGGCTTCCGGCAACTCGCGCTCGGGTACGCACAGCCAGCGGGATTCGCCCTGGTTCTCTACGGCTCACTCGTGGTGCTGTTCCACGATTTCGGCGTCGGCCCCGTCCGCGTGGCGGTAGGACTCATCGGCCTTGCTGCCCTCGCTGCATGGGTGGGCTTGACGCGTCGATCCTTCCCGCCACTGGAGATCCTCCACCGCCGGGGGATTCTCGGTCGTCGCGGCGAAGGTGCGCCGTGAGGCTCGGAACCTCCACGGGACGCAAAGGAGTTCGGTCTGGCGGTCTTCGCTGACGCTCGTACGGTAGATTCAGCCGATCAGGGGGCCGAGAGGTCGGATGTTCCGGTTGATCCCTCTCGATCACGAAGGGGCGGCTGTGAAACCGATCTTCCTCGTCTACACCTTCCAGGACGCGGAACACCTCCGGGAACTCGTCGAAGCGCTGTCACCGCACGAAGTGATCGTGCACGTTGACGCGAAGGTCGATCTGTCCCCGTTCGCAGTCGCTGTCGAGGACTGTGCCAACGTCCGGATGGTGAGGGACAGGGTGCAGGTCAACTGGGGTGGCTACTCGCAGGTCCGTGCGATCCGAGCCCTCGTTCGGCACGGACTCGAGTTCGCGGACGACGACGACTACCTCGTCCTGCTCTCCGGGTCTGACTACCCACTCCGTACCGTCGACCACTTGATTGCCCACCTGGAGGAGCACCAGGGTCGGCAGTTCCTCCGCGCATTCGAAATCTCGGCGAGTGAAGAGAAGTACCGTAGTCAAGTCGACCGGCATCACCACCGTGACATGCGTCTCTTGTCGACCCGGACCGGTAACAAAGCTCTCCGAAAGCTCCGTAACGGGATCATCCGGCTCATCGACGGCCCCTTCAGCGTGAAGCGACCTCCGGCTCTCCCGCGCGGGCTGCGCGTTGGTCACGGCGGTACGCACTTCGCGGTGACAGCATCGTGTCTCCGCGAGATGGAAGCCCTGGTGACGCCGGAGATCGAGCGCTACTTCGCAGCGATATTCTGCCCGGAGGAGAAGTTCTACCAATCCCTGGTCATGTGCACCCGCTTCGCTTCGGCGACGCCAGCAGGCGGCTTCGAGGACTACGTCGGCCCGGGGAACTGGCGATACGCCAACCTTCACCTGATCGACCCGACTCTCATCCGGGTGTTCACCGAAGAGGATTGGCCGGAAGTGGCGTCCTCCGATGCCTTCTTCATCCGGAAGATCGTGACCGGACCAAGCACTGGTCTTCGCACCAAGATCAAGACCGAGCGGCTGACCGCCGCGCGCTCCAACTAACGACGTGAGGACGGGAACCAGTTGCCCAAGAAGGCCTTGATCACAGGCATCACCGGACAGGACGGCTCGTACCTGGCCGAGTTGCTGCTCCGAAAGGGATACGAGGTGCACGGACTCATCCGTCGTGCGTCCACGTTCAACACCTCGCGGATCGACCACCTGTACGTGGACCCGCACAACCCCGACGCCAAGCTCTTCCTGCACTACGGGGACCTCGGCGACGGTGCGCGGCTCGTCAGTCTCCTCAGCGAGCTGAAGCCCGACGAGGTCTACAACCTCGCGGCGCAGTCGCATGTGCGGGTGTCGTTCGACGAGCCGGAGCACACCGGCGATGTCACGGGTGTGGGCACGATGCGCATGCTCGAGGCGGTCCGGGTGTCCGGGATCCACACGCGCTTCTACCAGGCGTCCTCCTCTGAGATGTTCGGAGCCACCCCGCCGCCGCAGAACGAGGAGACGCCGTTCTGGCCGCGTTCTCCGTACGGCGCCGCGAAGGTCTACAGCTACTGGGTGACCCGGAACTACCGCGAGGCATACGGGATGTTCGCGGTCAACGGCATCCTGTTCAACCACGAGTCGCCGCGTCGGGGTGAGACATTCGTCACCCGGAAGATCACCCGTGCGGTCGCTCGGATCAAGGCCGGCCTCGAGGACCACGTGTACCTCGGCAACCTCGACTCCGTCCGCGACTGGGGGTACGCCGCCGAGTACGTCGAGGGGATGTGGCGGATGCTGCAGGTCGACGAGCCGGACGACTTCGTGCTGGCGACCGGTGGCGACTTCACGGTCAAGGACTTCCTCACCACCGCCTTCTCGCACGCCGGCCTGAACTGGGAAGACCACGTTCGGTTCGACGAGCGATACCTGCGACCGAGCGAGGTCGACGCCCTGGTCGGCGACGCCTCGAAGGCCAAGGAGAAGCTCGGTTGGGAGGCGACCGTCGACACCGCCGAGCTGGCGAGGATCATGGTCGACGCCGACGTCTCGGCGCTCGAGCACGAGGGCCGTCCGTGGATCGACACAGTCCGACTTGAGAGCTGGGGTTCCTGATGGCCGCGACCGACTTCACCCCCGGTCCGATCGACCGAGCTGACCGCGTCTACGTCGCGGGGCACCGCGGCCTGGTGGGTTCCGCGGTCTGGCGCAAGCTCGAGTCGGAGGGCTTCACCGACGTGGTCGGACGGACCTCGTCCGAGCTCGACCTGAAGGACCGCGGCGCGGTCTTCGCCTTCTTCGCCGAGCAGCAGCCGAAGCACGTCGTCCTCGCCGCCGCGAAGGTCGGCGGGATCATGGCGAACAACACCTACCCGCACGACTTCCTGAGCGAGAACCTGCAGATCCAGGTCAACGTGATGGACGCCGCGGTGGAGCACGGTGTCGAACGGCTCGTGTTCCTCGGCTCGTCCTGCATCTACCCGAAGATGGCCGAGCAGCCGATCCACGAGGACGCACTGCTCACGGGCCACCTGGAGCCCACCAACGACGCCTACGCCATCGCCAAGATCGCCGGCATCCTGCAGGTGCAGGCCGTCCGTCGGCAGTTCGGCCGCCCGTGGATCTCGGCGATGCCGACCAACCTCTACGGTCCCGGCGACAACTTCTCGCCGACCGGGTCCCACGTCCTGCCGGCGCTCATCCGCCGGTACGACGAAGCCGCTCGCAGCGGTGCATCAACCGTTGAGAACTGGGGGACCGGGTCGCCCCGTCGTGAGTTCCTGCACGTCGACGACATGGCGGCAGCGGTGTTCCATCTCATGGAGCACTACGACGGTCCTGACCAGGTCAACGTCGGTACCGGGTCGGACGTCACGATCAAGGAGATCGCCGAGACGATCGGCAAGATCGTCGGGTTCGAGGGCGAGACGGTCTGGGACACCACCAAGCCGGACGGGACCCCGCAGAAGCTGCTCGACGTGTCGAAGCTGGCGGGTGCCGGTTGGACGGCACAGATCGGCCTCGAAGACGGGCTTCGCAGCACCATTGACTGGTACCGCGAACACGCGGATTCCGTCCGTCAGTGATGGGTGCTGGACCCACGGAACCGTAGGATCGCCTCATGTCCGACGCGCCCGAGTCGCGACGCACTGCAGTTCACCGGGGGTCCAGGGCCCGGATCGTTCTGTGGGTCGTCCTCGCCCTTGTCCTGCTGCTCATCCTCGCTGTCGCCTGGGTCGGTGTCCGCGGCATGCTCGCAAAGGGGCACCTGGAGCGGGCCGTCGGGGACGTCGACACGCTCCGGTCGCAGCTGACCAGTGGTGATACCGGTGCCGCGCAGAAGACCGCGAGGCACCTCGAGGACGAAGCAGCGTCGGCTCGATCACTGACCGGCGACCCCGTCTGGGGCGCGGCACAGTCCGTACCCTTCTTCGGGACCAACCTGCGGGCCGTGCGCGACATCTCGGTGATCGTCGACGGCGTCGCCAGCGATGCCGTCAGTCCCGTCGCCGGCGTCATCGACGGCCTCGGGTCGGATTCGTTCGCGCCAAAGAACGGCAAGATCGACCTCCAGCCGATCGAGGACGCGCAGCCGGCGGTCGCCCAGGCCACGAAGACACTCCAGCAGGCACGCACCGACGCGGCGCGGATCGACACCAGTGGAACGCTGTCGCCGGTCACCACCGCCGTGGGACAGCTGCGGAACGCGCTGTCGTCAGCGTCCGAGCAGGCGGTCGCTGCGAACCGCATCGTGCAGCTCGCGCCGGCCATGCTCGGTCACGACGGGCAGCGGCGGTATCTGCTGCTCTTCCAGAACAACGCCGAACTGCGAGCCGGGGGAGGTATCCCCGGTGCGGTGGCGGCGCTCGACGCGAAGGACGGTTCGCTCCGTCTGTCGGCCCAGGCCTCGAGCGGGGACTTCGGGCCGTACGACGAACCGGTCCTGCCACTGACGGCTGACACGCGTGGGCTCTACGGGGAGATCACCGGAGAGTACATGCAGGATGTCACCCTCACGCCGCGCTTCGACGTGTCGGCGAAGCTCGCGCGGGAGATGTGGAAGCAGAATTTCGGCCAGCAGGTGGATGGCGTGCTCGCCATGGACCCGGTGACGCTCAGCTTCATCCTCAAGGCGACCGGCCCCGTGCAGTTGCCGACCGGAGACACCCTGACCTCCGACAACGCGGTGCAGCTGCTGCTCAGCGACGTCTACGCCAAGTACCCCGACCCGGCGGTGCAGGACGCCTTCTTCGCGTCCGCCGCCAGCGCGGTGTTCGCCAAGGTCTCTTCCGGCGGGTTCGACGCGAAGGCATTCGTGTCGGCGCTGACAGAGAGCTCGGACGAGGGCCGTCTGCGGCTCTGGAGCGCCGACAAGGCGGAGCAGCGCCGCATCAGCGGGACTCCGGTCGCGGGCGAGCTGCCGACGGCGAACGTCGACTCGAGCCAGTTCGCCGTCTACCTGAACGACGGCACCGGAGCGAAGATGGACTACTACCTCCAGAAGCGCGTCTCCGTTGGCAGTTCGGTGTGCCGGAAGGACGGACGACCGACGTCGGTCGTCGAGATCACCTTGAAGAACGCGGCACCAGCCGATGCCGCGACGACCCTGCCGCGCTACGTCACCGGGGGCGGTGACTTCGGCGTGGAGCCCGGCAAGATCAAGACCTTGCTCGCTGCGTACGCGCCCGAGAACGCGATCTTCCTCGGCGCCACGAAGGACGGCAAGACCACTCCGGTGCAGACAGCGACCGACGGCGGGCATCCGGTGGCCCAGTTGCAGACCCTGCTCGCCCCCGGCGAGAGCCTGACCTACCGCGTCGCGTTCCTCGGCGAGGCGAAGTACGCGAAGGCGGCGGTGCAGGCGGACTCGACTCCTGGCGTCCGGCAGACCGAGACGAAGCCCCTCACGTTCGACTGCGAGCGGCCGCTCACCGCGGGCTGACAACGGAACCTCCGCAAAGCGAACCGCGAGTGTGCCCCCACTCCGAGGGGCAACGCACCAACCTGTCCGGGCGCAAAGGTCGCTGATCGGACGTTCAGCGTGCTCTAGTTTGCGCCGTTGAGGCCTCTCACCTGGGGTTTCTGTTGTGTGAAGCCTCGATGGACCGACGGTAGGGCCGTGTGACGGGTACTTGGCGCGGATGAACACACGTCGACCAATGAACAAAATCCACGCGATCTGGTACCAAGCTGGGAAAGTCCGCTAGATTGAGACAACTTCGCCATAACAACCGCCATTTCTGTGGCTGGGGTCAACCACCGGCGAACAGCGGGCTCTGGGTGTCAGGGTCTGGATTTTCAGATCTTTAGGGGAACCATTCATGAAGAAGCTCATCGCAGCGGTGGTGCTGGCTGGCGCCGCACTGCTCGCCACTCCGGCCGTCGCCAACGCCGCCGGTTACACGCCTGACTCCGACGTCTCCGTCTCCGGCACCGCCGTCGCCGGTGGCACCGCTTCGGTGAACTTCACCGAGGGTGCGTTCCAGGACAACGAGACCGTCAACGTCCAGGTCACCGGTGCCGGTGCGGTCACGCTCGGCGCGCTGCCGACCACGACCGTCTCGAAGACCTACACGGCTGCTTCGGACGGCTCGCTCGTCGTCAAGGTCACGTTCCCCCAGGGCGCCTCGGGCACCTACAACCTGACCGCCACCGGCGCCACCTCGGGCGTCGTCGGCTTCGCGGCCTTCACCGTCGCCCCGGCTGACGCTGCTGCGGTTCCCGCAGCCGGCGCTGGCAACGGCACCGACGGCACGCTGGCCTTCACGGGTTCGACCGTCTCCGCCCTGGCCCTCTGGGTCGCCGGCGGCGCAGTCGTCCTCGGTGGTGGCCTCCTGCTGGTCCGCGGCTCGGTCCGCCGCCAGCGCGAGTCCGTCTGAGTCTCGACACACTGAACGAAGCCCCCGGAGCATCTGCTCCGGGGGCTTCGTCGTGTCCGGAGATCGTCCTCAGCGACGCCGGGCCGCACGGCTGAGCAGCAGCACACCCACCACGGCCCCCAGGAGCGCCCCCACGCCGTTGGCGACGACGTCGTCGACGGTCGCGGTGCGGGCGGGCAGGAACAGCGCCTGACCGGTCTCGATGCACGTGCTGACGACGAGCCCCGCGGCAATGGCGGCCCACCACCACCGCGCCCCGGCGAGCAGCACCACGAGCAGGCCGAGCGGCACGAAGTAGACCACGTTCGCCAGGGACTCCACGGCGGCGTAGTCGATGCGCTCCGGCAGGCCGTGACGGTGCGCGGCTGCGAGCGCGCGGGTGAGCCACGGGCCTCCTGCGGCGTCGACGGGGGAGCCCCAGAACCCGACGAGCGCCAGGGCGACGCCGTAGGCGATCGCCAGCCCCGTCGCGAACCGACGGCTGCGCCAGGTGGCCGGGGCGCGGTCGTCGACGCGGGGCTTGTCGGAGGTCACGTGCCGACGCTAGCGAGTCGCGCCTCCAGGCAGGTGTCCGCACCATCTCGTCCCCCGATCCCGGCGATCCGGAAAACGAGTACCCCGATCCTGGCGCTGTACCCCGGAAGTGCGACGCACCTGCCCGGAAATCCGGGGCTGCCCGATGGATGGCATTGACGAAACCCGTGAATCGACGGGCCTGGCTGGCGATCCCCTCGGCACTTCTCGTAGCGTTCTGGTGTCAGCAGATGTACCCCGGATCGTGAAGGAGAGCGACATGAGCATCACCGTGAACAACGCGACGCAGGCCGAGGTCACCCTCGACACCGACACCGTGGACACCATCGCGATCCTCGAGGCCGATGCAGCGCTCTCCTCGCGCCCCAAGCGCGCCAAGGTCACCTGGGTGCAGGAAGACCAGGGCGAGTGGATCGCCGGCTACGGCGGGTACTTCGGCGGCAGCGTCGACAAGCGCGACGACCGTTACGTGGCCTCCGACACCTTCGGGCTCGTCGTGGGCGAGTTCTCCTCCCTCGAAGAGGCACAGACCAAGCTCGAGGACCAGCTGCACGTCATGCTCCCGCCGGTCATCCGGCCGGTCGAGTGACGACGACGGACACCAGCTCCACCGGCGTCGATCGCGACGCCCGCACCACCCGGAACCACCGGCACCACCCAGTACGCAGCACAGCACGAAGGAGCAGCACCATGAGCACGACCGTCGCCCACCGCCAGCAGGCCGAGGTGACCCTGGACACCCAGACGATCGAGGTCATCGCCGAGATCGAGGCCCAGGTCGTGGCTCCCGTGCAGGCAGCCCCCGTCCGCATCTCGTGGGCCCAGGCCGACACCGGCCTGTGGGTCGCGAACTACGGCGGCTACTACGGCGGCACCGTCGACCGCCAGGGCACCCACTTCTTCGTCTCCGACACCTTCGGTGAGTACGTCGGGGACTTCCGGTCCCTCGACGAGGCGAAGGCACGTCTGGCCGAGCGCCTGCACGTGCTGCTGCCGGACGTGATCCGTCCGACCGCGTGATCCACTGCTGATCGCTCGCTGATCCTCGAACCCCCGCCGGCCTGCCGGCGGGGGTTCTTCCGTGTGCCCGGGGTGCGAATGGACCGCGACGGCGGACCGAGACGTGCCGGCCTGCCGCGTACCCCCTGAACGAGTGGTCCCCCCTATTGGGGACCCCGATTGTCCCCACCCGAACACGAGGAACTGCCAGGATCAACCTGGCGCCAACGACCGTTCTCCCTGATCCTCCGGTCGGTCTCGGTGCCCGCATCGTCTCGACCCGAAAGTGATCATGCAGCGTACGAACCCGGGCACCGCTGTGCCCAGAAGCCGTCCCGGCCTGCGCGCCGTCGCCATGCTCGGCGCCGCGCTCCTCGCCGGCGTCGGTCTGACCCAGGCCGTCGTGGCCGACCCCGCCGCTGCAGCCGGCGCGTTGTCCTGCGACCAGAACACGCTGTACGGCATCAACACCGCCGCGAACCAGCTCGCCGCCATCGACGCCACCACCGGTGCCGTCACGAACGTCACGAGCATGGCGCCGGGCGACAACGCCCTCGCGGTCGCCCGCAACGGTGTCGCCGCGTACGCGTCGATCAACAACGGCAACACGATCACCGGGTACGACGCGGTGAACGATGCCCGGATTGCCGACGTGACCGCCGCGGACCCGAACGGCAGCCACCAGCTGCTCCGTGGTGCGATCAACCCGGCGACCGGCATCTACTACTACGCGAGCGGCGCGAACCCCGCGTACCTCGGTGCGTACGACACGAAGACCGGCGCGAAGATCGGCCAGGTCGGCACCATCGGCAACCTGCTCACCAACAAGAACGGTGACATGGCGTTCAGCACCCGCGGGCTGCTGTTCGTCGTCACCGGCAACGAGATCCGTCGCGTCGACACCGAGACGGTCCCGACGACCGCGGGCACCACGGCTCTGACCACCTCGAAGGTCGCGACCCTTCCGATCGACGCGAGCACGAGCGGCAGCCCCGGCATCGCGTTCTCGTCCGACGGCTACCTGTTCGCCTCGGTCGGCTCCACCATGTACAAGATCGATCCGGGTTCGGGCGCGCAGGTCAGCACGTTCACGATCGCGAACGGCTACTCGCCGAGCGACCTGGCGTCCTGCAACTACGCCAACACCCTGGCGGCGCAGTCGAGCGTCGACCAGCGGTGGAGTCCGTCCGACCAGTTCGGTCTGGCGGTGACCGGCGGCGGCGTCTCGACCGGCAACACGGCGACCACCAACGGCACGGCTGCCGGCACCCAGCCCCAGAAGGCGGGCGCGGTCCTGTCGACTCCGAACAAGACGTACACCGCCCGCCAGACGGCGGTGGGCACCACCGACCTGTCGAACTACACGACCACGTGGAAGGCCGTGAACCTGAACAGCGACGCGGTCGTCGCCAGCGGCACCGGCACCACGGGGACCTTCACGTTCCCGGCGGCCACCACCGCGGACGGCACGGACGTCCTGGTCACCTTCACGAACACGCTGAAGGCCACGCACGTCACCACCAGCAGCGACACCGCCACGACACCCACCGGCACGGCGCTCTCGGTGCCGGCCGCCTCGGGCGTGCTCGCGAACGACCGCGGCACCGGCCTGTCCGTCGTCTCGAACACCACGCCGGCGCACGGCGCCGCCACGGTCGCTGCCGACGGCTCGTACACGTACACCCCGGCCGGCGGGTTCTCGGGCTCGGACACGTTCCAGTACACGGCGAAGGACTCGTCGGGGCAGACCTCGACCAGCACCGTGACCGTCACCGTCGCACCGAAGGGCTCCGACGACGCGTACAGCGTGCACGCGGGCACCGTGCTCACGGTGAACGCCGCGGAGGGCGTCCTGACGAACGACCGCGGGTCGGACCTGACCATCACGGGTCATGGTCAGCCGTCGCACGGTCTGGTGAAGATCGCCGCCGACGGGTCGTTCTCCTACGGCGCCGACAAGGGGTACTCCGGCCCGGACGCGTTCACGTACACCGCGAAGGACGGCTCCGGCGCGACCGTCACCGCGACGGTGCGACTCACCGTGCTGCCCTCGGCGACGGCAGACGCCGCCACCGCGACGGCCGGGTCGTCGACGACCGGCAACGTGCTCGACAACGACCTGGGTGCCGGCCTGACGGTCACCGGCAGCAGCGCCCCCGCCCACGGCTCGGCGACGGTGCGTCCGGACGGCTCGTACTCGTACACCCCGGCAGCCGGGTTCTCCGGCACCGACTCCTTCACGTACACCGTGACCGACGGCAGCGGCGGGACCGACACCGTCACGGTGACCGTGCAGGTCGCCCCTGCGGCACAGGACGACACCGTCAAGGTCGCCGCGGGCGGCACCGCCACCGCCGGCACCAGGGCGACCGGCGTGCTCGGCAACGACTCCGGCACCGGGCTCACCGTGGCGTCGAACACGTCCCCCTCGCAAGGTGCGCTGACGCTCGACAAGGCCACCGGCACCTTCACGTACACGCCGGCCGAGGGGTACTCCGGCCCGGACGCGTTCACGTACACGGCGGTCGACGGCTCCGGCTCGCCGAGCAGCGCGACCGTCTCCATCACGGTCAACCCGACCATCGGTGCCGACACCGCGTCGACGGACTCCGGCACCCCGGTGACGATCGACGTGCAGGCCAACGACCGTGGCTCGGACCTCGAGACCACGATCGTCACCGGTCCGTCCCACGGCACGGCCGTCGTCGCAGCGGACGGCTCGGTCGAGTACACGCCGACCGCCGGAGCGTCCGGCAACGACTCGTTCACCTACACGGTGACCGACGGCAGCGGTGTCACCACCGGTGCGGCGACCGTCACGATCACCGTGCGGCCCGTCGCAACGGCCGACACGGTGTCGACCCGGGCCGACGAGGCGCTGACCATCGATGCCGCCACCCTGACCGGCAACGACCGGGGCACGGGGCTGACCGTGACCGACGTGACCGCAGGCGGGGCCGCCGGCAGCGGCAACAGCACCGGCGAGACCGGCACCGGCACCGGCACCGGCACCGGCACCGGCGAGACCGGCGCCGCCCGCGGCACCGTCACCCTCGACCGAGCCACCGGCCGCGTGGTCTACACCCCGGCCGACGGCTTCTCGGGCACGGACACCTTCACCTACACGGTGGTCGACGGAGCAGGCCGCTCCACGACCGGCACGGTCACCGTCGTCGTCGGCCCGCGCGCCACGGCCGACACCGCCACCGCCACGGCCGGCTCGACCCTGACCGTCGCGAAGGGCGACGGCGTGCTCGCGAACGACCGGGGCACCGGCCTGACCGCGGCCGTCGACCAGCAGCCCGCACACGGCACGGTCGAGCTCGCCGCGAACGGCTCGTACACGTACACGCCGAAGGACGGCTTCTCGGGCACGGACACCTTCACCTACACGGCGACGGACCCCGCCGGCCGCACCACCACCGGCACCGTGACGGTCACGATCCGCCCCGGCACGGAGCCCGACACCGTCACCGTCGCGGCGGGCGGCAGCACCACGGTCACCTCCGGTGCCCTGACGGGCAACGACCACGGCACCGGCCTGACGGTCGTGTCCGTCACGGACGGGAAGAACGGCACCGCGACCCGCAACGACGACGGCACGATCACGTACACGCCGAAGGACGGCTTCTCCGGCACGGACACCGTCACCTACACGGTGACGGACCCGTCGGGCGCCACGAACACCGGCACCGTGACGGTCACCGTCACCCCGGTCGCCGGTGGCGGGTCGACCTCGGCCGAGGCCGACGCCACCACCACCGTGCCGGCCGGCACCGGACTGCTCGACGGTGCGAAGGGCACCGACCTGGCGGTCACCGACCACACCAAGCCCTCGCACGGCGACGTGACGGTCGACGAGGACGGCTCGTACACGTACAAGCCCGAGCCGGGTTACTCCGGCCCGGACGAGTTCGACTACACGGTGACCGACGGCTCTGGCGGGACGACCACGGGCACCGTGACGATCGTCGTCGCCCCGAAGGCCGCCGCCGACACCGCGACGACGAGCGCAGCGACCCCGGTCGACGTCGCCGTCACCGGCAACGACTCGGGCACGAAGCTCGCCGTCACCGCGGTCTCGAAGCCCGGCCACGGCACCGCCACGATCACGGGCAGCACGACGCCCGGCGGCACCGGCGGCGGCGCAACCGGCCCGACCGGTGCCAGCTCGGTCACGTACACGCCCGCCGACGGGTTCTCCGGCACGGACACGTTCACCTACACGGTGACCGACCCGACCGGCGGCACCGCGACGGCGACCGTCACCGTGACCGTCACGCCGACCGCGGTCGCCGACGCCCTGCGCACCGCGGCGAACACCGCGCTGCCGATCAGCGGCGCGACCCTGACCGGCAACGACCGCGGCACCAGCCTCGCCGTCACCGCGCACGGCCGCGCCGAGCACGGCACCGTGACGGAGGGCTCCGAGCCCGGCTCGCTCGTCTACACCCCGGCGAAGGGCTTCTCCGGCGCGGACACGTTCGAGTACACGGTGACCGACGGTGCCGGACGGACCTCGACCGCGACGGTCACGGTCGTCGTCGGCGTCGCCGCGGTCGACCACTGGCACACCATGTCGACGAACCGCAGCATGCGCATGGCCGCCGACAAGGGCGTGCTGGTCGGCGACTCCGGTCGTGGGCTCTGGGCCGCCATGGAGACGAAGCCGTTCAACGGCACACTGTCGCTCGAGAAGGACGGCTCGTACGTCTACACGCCCACGTCGAACTGGTCCGGCCGTGACTGGTTCACCTACTCGGCCAACGACGCCGACGGCACCGCGGCGTTCGCGCGGGTCGTCATCGACGTCGCCCCGGCCGCGAAGGACGACAAGGCCACGACCACGGCGGGCAAGACGGTCCGGGTCGCCGGCCACGGCGTGCTCGGCAACGACCACGGTGACGCCCTGACGGTCGTCGCGGTGGGTCAGGCCCGTCACGGCACGGCCTCCATCGCCGCCGACGGCACGTTCGTCTACACCCCGGCGAAGGGCTTCTCGGGCACCGACACCGTCACGTACCGGGCGCAGGACTCGATGGAGCAGCAGATCGACGCCACCGTCACGATCACGGTCGGCATCGCCGCGGCGGACGACTCCGGGCACACCGTGTCCGGCACGTCCGTCACCCGCGACGCCCGCCACGGCCTGCTCGCCGACGACCAGGGCACCGGCCTCACCGCCGCCCCGGCCCGGAAGCCCGCCCACGGCACCGTGACGATCCAGCGGAACGGCGCGTACGTCTACACCCCGGCCGCCGGCTTCACCGGCACGGACACCTTCACCTACACGGTGACGGACGCCTCGGGGCAGACGGCCACCGCCACCGCGACCATGACCGTGGTCGCCGCGGCGGTCGCCACCGACGACTCCGCCACCGGGATCGTCGGACACCGGGTCGTCGTGGATCCGCTCGACAACGACTCCGCCACCGGCGGCGCCACGTTCGAGCCGGGCACGCTGCACCTGCTCCACCCCGAGTCCGGCACACCGACCGACCGCGTGGTCGTCGCCGACCAGGGCACGTGGACCATCCGCGACGGCCGGGTCGTCTTCACCCCTGAGAGCGGGTTCACCGGAACCACCTTCGTCGGTTACGAGGTCTCCGACAGCGCGGGACAGACGGTCAGCGCAACCGTCACGGTCAGGTTCCCGACCGGGCTCGCCGCGATCGTCCACGGCACCGAGCTCGCCTTCACGGGCGTGACCGGGCTGGTCGGCCTCGGGCTCGCGGCACTCGCGCTCATGCTGGCGGGCGTGCTCCTGGTGACCCGACGACGGATCGCGGTCCGCGTCGCGCCGGGCATCCGCCGCAGCGCACGTCCGTAACAGGGCACCGGACTGGAGGCCCGGATCACCGCAGCAGACCCGCTGCGGTGATCCGGGCCTCCAGTCCGCGCGCGGGGCGCGACCGTCTACGCGACGGGCGCGATGAGCTGCGGTCCGTCGTTCCGCACGCTGTTCACCGTGCGGGAGACCTCGTACTGCTCCAGGCCCGCGGCCACCGCCAGCGACTCGTGGTCGAGCAGGGCGAGCAGGTCGTCTGAGCGGAGGTCGCCGCCGAGCCAGTCGTCGTAGCCGTCGGGCGTCAGGAACGCCGGCATGCGGTCGTGGACCTCGCCCGGGGCGACGTGGGCGTCACGGGTGATGATCGCGAGCGACAGGCGCCACTTGTCCGGGTCGCCCTCGGGCTTCGTGGGGTCGGGCCAGGCGCTCACGACGCCGGCCATCGCCAGGGCGCCGCCGGGTTCGTGCACGAAGTGGGGTTCCTTGCCGTCCTCGCGCACGACCCACTCGTAGTACCCCTGCGCCGGGACGATGCAGCGGTTCGTGGCGAAGGCCCGCTTGAACATGCCGCTCGTCGCGACCGTCTCGATGCGGGCGTTGATCGGCTTCGGGCGCTGCTTCTGGAAGTCCTTCGCCCAGCTCGGCACGAAGCCCCAGCTGATCTGCGGCAGCTCGCGTTCGCCGTGCCGCTGGCGGACGGCGTACACGGGGTCGGTCGGGGCGACGTTCCAGCTCGGGGCGAGGCCGGGGTGCACCTCGCCGGTGTCCTCGTCGACGTGCTCGGTCCGGGCGGCGAGCTCGCCCATGAGCTCGGGCAACAGATCGGCCGTGGTGTCGGAGACGACGAACCTTCCACACATGCGCCCAGTGTGCCCGTCGCCGCCGACAGTGGTGCGCGTCGGGGTGCGCCGTTCACGCTTCGTGAGCAGGAATGGTCGAGTGCCCCACAGTGACTCGACCATTCCTGCTCACGAAGTGGGGCGTGCGGGCGTCTCGGGTGCGGGCTCGAGGGACTCGGCGGCCAGGCGGGCTCGTTCGGAGCGGCCGAGTTTGACGACGTACTCCGAGAGCCCGATCGTGTACACCGCGATCAAGAGCCCGTGGAACCCGCTGGCGGCCCCGAGGACGAACGCCCCGAGGACGGCGACGAGCCCCGAACCGAGCAACGGTGTGACGCGGGCGAGCATGCCGATCAGCCCCCGCCGCAGCAGGACGGTGTCGGTGCGGACGATCTCGCGGTGCTCCGGCAGGACCGGCACCGGCCGACGCTGCACGTAGAGCTGCGTGGCTCCCCGGGCGGCGAGCTGCCACGAGGGCCGCACCTGCCGACCGTTGATCGTCGTCGAGGGGTCCGGCGGTTGCCACGTCGGGATGCACGCGAAGGCGAGCAGTCCGACGCCGAGCGCCAGCAGCACCATCGCGACCACGCTGCGGACCGGAGTGGTCCCCGTCCAGTCGACCCGGGCCTCCAGGACGGCCATGCCGACCAGCGCGACGACCGCCGCGATGCCGGACCACAGGGCGGCACGACGGACGCGTGCCGGATCCAGCACGTCCGTAACGTGCCGGCGGAAGACCTGCCAGCCGAGCGTGAACACGGGTCACTCCTCCGGCAGGGCGAGCTTGCTGCCGCTCCGTGCGCCGGGACGGCCGCGGGGTGGCAGGGGCGGGGGAACCGGCGGGAGTGCTCCGGCCTCGACGCGGAGCTGCTCCTGGCGGCCGAGGGTGCGCAGTCCTCCGATCGCGGTGACGGCTCCGCTCAGGGGCACGACGAACCAGAAGGCGGACAGCCCGACGAGCCCGTCGCCGGCCGGCACGGTGGCGACGTTGACCACCACGGTCCCGACGAGTGCCAGGGCCCAGCCGCCGAGCATCAGGAAGCCCCGGAACGCGCCGCGGACGATCAGGTCGCGGGTCTCGGGCATGCGGTCGAGGACGGCGTCGCGGTGTTCCGGCTCGACCGGAGGCGGATTGCGGCGGTAGTACCGGGCGACGGCCTCCTGTGTGCGCCATCCGATGCCGGGGATCGGCGGGACCGCCCACCCCTTCGGGCCGATCGGGACGAAGCACGAACCGATGCCGCCGACCCCGGTCGCGAACAGCGCCGATGCGACCAGCCACACCGCGAGGGGGACCGAACCGTCGTCGACGAGCAGCGCCAGCCCCTGGAACCCGATGAACGCGACCACCGTGACGACGGTGGCGACGACCACGACACGACGGCGGTACTGCGGCCCGATGAGTGCGGGGAACCGCTCCCGGAACACCTGCCACCCGATCTTGAACACTCATCATGTCTACCCGGTGCTGGTGCGGGGTGCCCGGGCGCTCGCGTTCGTGAGCAGAAGATGTCGGGTGCGGGCGGGGGACTCGACATCTTCTGCTCACCAAGCGACGCGCTCGCATCCGCACCGCGCGCCGGCCCGCGCCGCCCCCACCCGGACACGCCCGAGCGCTGCGCGCCCGGAGCGGCCGCACCCGCGACGTGGTGCTCCCGCTCAGGATTCGTCCAGGCGAGCACGGTGACCTCGGACCATGAGTCTCGACATCGTCTACACCGCCGCTGCCCACGCCACCGGAGGCGGCCGCGACGGGCACGTCCGCAGCGAGGACGACCGGCTCGACCTCGACACCCGCCCGCCCAAGGAGATGGGCGGCAGCGGCGAGGGCAGCAACCCCGAGCAGCTGTTCGCCGCCGGGTACGCCGCGTGCTTCCTCGGTGCCCTGCACGCCGCCGGCAAGGAGCTCGAGGTCGACACCGCCGGCGCCGAGGTCTCCGCCGAGGTCGGCATCGGCGGCACCGGCGACGGCGCCTTCGGCCTCGCGGTGGAGCTCGACGTCTACGCCCCGAACGCCCCGCAGGAGCAGCGGCAGCGCCTGGCCGAGCGCGCACACGAGATCTGCCCGTACTCGAACGCGACCCGCGGCAACATCACCGTCACGCTGTCCATCGTCGACTAGCGTTCGGCCGGTGGTCACCGACACGACGCGCTGCCCCTGCCTGAGCGGCAACCCCTACGGCGAGTGCTGCGGCCCCCTGCACGCCGGGGCCGTGGCGCCGACCGCGGAACGGCTCATGCGCTCCCGCTTCAGCGCCTTCGCGCTGGGCCTGCCGGAGTACCTGCTGCTCACCTGGCACCCGCGCACCCGCCCGGCGGGTCTCGAGTTGGACCCGACCCAGCGCTGGACCCGGTTGGACGTGCTGACGACCACCTCGGGAGGCCCGTTCGACTCCCACGGCACCGTCACGTTCCGCGCGTGGTGGCGTTCCGACGACGAGCGCGGCACGCTCGAGGAGACGAGCGACTTCGTCCGCGAGCAGGGACGATGGTTCTACGTGGACGGCGTGGTCGCCTGACGACTGCGCACCACGCCAGCTGACAGGAGCCCACATGCCCGCACGCGACCTCACCCGCTTCGGCGACCGGACCACGGCCGCCGAGGTCGTCGACGGCCTCGACCTGACGGGGCGCACGGCTATCGTCACCGGTGCGGCGTCCGGCATCGGCGTGGAGACCTCCCGAGCACTCGCCGGAGCCGGGGCGCGCGTGACGCTCGCGGTGCGGGACGTCGATGCCGGCCGACGGGTGGCGGACGACATCGCCCGGACGACGGGGACGGAAGCGCCGGCCGTCCTGGAGCTGCACCTGGACCGTCCGGCTTCCGTCGAGGCCTGCACCGCAGCGTGGTCGGGGCCGCTCGACGTGCTCGTCGCCAACGCGGGCATCATGGACGCGCCCGAGTCGTACACGTCCGCCGGGTGGGAGTCACACTTCGCGACCAACCACCTCGGGCACTTCGCCCTCGCGCTCGGGCTGCACGACTCCCTGGCCGCCTCGGGTTCGGCACGGATCGTCTCGGTGTCGTCGAGCGGACACGGTGGTTCGCCCGTCGTGTTCGACGACCTGTTCTTCCGCCGGCGTCACTACGAGCCCGGACTCGCGTACGGGCAGTCGAAGACCGCCAACGCGCTGTTCGCCGTCGCTGCCGGCCGCCGGTGGGCCGCCGACGGCATCACCGCGAACGCCCTCATGCCCGGCGGGATCTGGACCGGGCTGCAGAAGCACTGGGACCCGGAGGTGCTGGCCGCCACGAAGATCGCCGCGGCCGATGCCGTGAAGACCCCGGAGCAGGGAGCCGCGACCTCGGTCCTGCTCGCCACCGCACCGGAACTCGACGGGGTCACGGGCCGGTACTTCGAGGACTGCCACGAAGCGGCGGTGGTCGAGCGGATCGAGGACGGCCTGCACGGCGTGCTGCCCTGGGCCCTCGATCCGGACCAGGCCGATCGGCTGTGGGACGTCTCCGTCGCGCTGCTCGACGCCGAGGCGCGGTCCCGCGGCTGACCGCAGGGCGCCAGTGTCGTCGTCGGCTAGCTGCCGATGACTGCGGGCAGGTCGACCGCGGTGCGCATCGCCCGGCGGACCCCGGCCTCGTCGGGGAGCAGTTCGTCCTCGTCACCGGTCAGGAAGAACCGGATCTGCCCGATCGCCTGCTCGGTGAGCATGTCGAGGCCGTTCAGCACGCGGCCCCCTGCGTCGGTCCAGCGGCTGGCGATCACGGTGGGCCACGGTTCGTAGGCGACGTCGAACAGCACGGCGTCCGGCCCCGACGGACCGAACTCGAGCGGGTCGGCGGCACCACCCGGCAGCGTCGAGAGGACGAACCCGTGGTGCGTGCCGGCGAGTTCGGTCAGGGGGTGGACCTCGAGCGTCACCCCGAGCCGGACGGCCAGGTCGACCAGTGCACGGGTCTTCGCGGTGTCGCGGACGAACACCCGGACGAGCGACGCCCCGAGCCGCACGGCAGCGGTCAGGGCGCTCGCCGCAGTGGCTCCGCCGCCCAGGATCGTGGCCTCGCCGGGCAGGTGTCCGAGTGCCTCGACCGGGCGGACGAGTCCCTGCACGTCGGTGTTCGCGCCGGCTCGGACGATCGTGGAGCCCTCGTGGCGGAACGCGACCGTGTTGGCGACCCCGAGCTCGTCGACGAGCGGGGTCGTGCGGTCGAGCAGCGGCAGGACCTCGCGCTTGAGCGGCATCGTGAGACTCAGCCCACGCCATTCCGGACCCAGCCCCGCGACGAACGCGGCGAGCTCGCCGGACGCGACCTCGTGCCTCCCGTAGGTGAAGGGCAGGTCGAGCGCATCGTAGGCCGCAGCGTGGAGCGTGGGCGAGAGCGAGTGTGCGATGGGGGAGCCGAGCACCGCGAGGTGCGTGCGGCCTGGATCGGTGAACGCCACGGTCACCCAGCCTAGCCAGCCGTTTTCCTGCGCACCCCGTTAGGTTAGGCTACCCTTCGTGAACCGTTCTCCCTTGCGTCTCCGACGCGTGCTCGCCGCAGCCGGCGCCGTCGTCGCAGCGTCCCTCGTCCTCGCCGGCTGCGCGTCCGGCTCCGGCTCCTCGACCGACTCGGCGTCGTCGGGGTCGTCCGACGCCGCGTTCCCGGTCTCGATCACGACCGGCCTCGGCACCACCACCATCGAGTCGGCACCGAAGCGCGTCGTCGCGCTCGGGTGGGGCGACGCCGAGACCGCGCTCGAGCTCGGTGTGCAGCCGGTCGGTGCGAGCGACTGGCTCGCGTTCGGCGGCGACGGTGTCGGTCCGTGGCTCAAGGGTGCGTACGACAAGTCCCCGAAGATCATCCAGACGCTCGAACCGAGCTACGAGGACATCCTCAAGCTCAACCCCGATGTCATCCTCGACGTGAAGTCCTCGGGCGACAAGGAGCGGTACGACAAGCTCTCCGCGATCGCGCCGACCGTGGCGATCCCGAAGGGCGGCGCGAACTACCTCGCGTCGACCGAGCAGCAGACGACCATGATCGCGAAGGCGCTCGGCAAGGAGTCCGAGGGCAAGAAGCTGCTCTCCGGCCTCGACGACGCCTACGCCGCAGCACGCAAGGCGCACCCGGACTTCGAGGGCAAGACGGCCGTCGTCGGTGCCTACAGCTCCGAGGGCTTCGGGGCGTACGCCTCCACGGACAGCCGTTCGACCTTCATGCGGAACCTCGGCTTCGAGATCCCGAAGGCCATCGACGAGCAGGCCGGCAAGGAGTTCTCCGTGCACCTGTCCGACGAGAACCTCGACCTGCTCGACGCCGACCTGACGCTGATCCTGCCGATCTACGTCGACGCGTCGGAGGCCTCGTCGAACAAGCTGTTCCAGAAGGTGCCGTCGGTCGAGGCCGGACACTCGATCGTCTTCGACGACAAGGACGTCTCGTCCGCGTTCTCGATGGGCACCACGGCTGCGATCGAGTGGGCGCTCGACAAGCTGCCGGCGCAGTTCGAGGAGAAGCTCGGCTAGGGCTGGTCGACGCTGCTGGCCGGCTCCGCTGGTCAGCAACGCGAAAGCGACAGGGTGCCGCCGATGTTCGGTGGCACCCTGTCGCTTTCGCAGTTCGGGGGAGGGTGAGCTGGGCTAGACGCCGATGGTGGAGCCCAGCAGCGCGAAGAGCAGCGCGATCAGGGGGAGCGTGCCCTGCTTGAACGCGGAGTTGACGTACTTGCGACCCGAGCCGATCAGGATCACCGCGGCACCGAGCATGCTCGCGGTCGAGAACACCACGAGGGTCCAGCCGCTCACGGTGTTGCCGGCCAGCACGAGCACGACGCCGAGGATCGCCCCGATCGCCAGGAACAGGTTGTAGAAACCCTGGTTGAAGGCGAGCGAACGGGTCGCCACGGCTTCGGTCTCGGAAGCGATGCCGAAGATCCGGCGCGCTTGCGGACTGGTCCAGATGACCGATTCGAGGAAGAAGATGTACACGTGGATGAGGCCCGCGAGGACCGCACAGACACCCGAGATCACCAGCAGGACCGACATGTGCACATTCTCGCAGCAGCGGGCCGGGTTCCGCTGCACGTCCGCCAGTAGGCTCGGACCATGAACGACGACGTCACCCTGTCCGAGGCCGACGCGAGCGCCGTCGCCGAACTGCGGAGCATCCGGCAGAGCATCGACAACATCGACGCCGCCGTCATCCACATGCTCGCGGAGCGCTTCAAGTACACGCAGCGCGTGGGGCACCTGAAGGCCGAGTCGGGCATGCCCGCCGCCGACCCGGACCGCGAACGGATCCAGGTCGCACGGCTCCGGTCGCTCGCCGCCGACTCCCACCTCGACCCCGCCTTCGCCGAGAAGTTCCTCAACTTCATCGTCGCCGAGGTCATCCACCACCACGAGCGCATCGCGGGCCGCGACGAATGAGCGCCGAGCTGCCGTCGCTGCTCATCGGGTCGTACACGGCGACTGGTGGCGGCAACGCCACGGGCATCTCGCTGGTCGACGCCGGACCGGTCGGAGCCGTCCCGGCACCCCGGACCGTCGCGGTGCTCGACGACCCCTCGTTCCTCGCCGTCTCGGGTGACCGGGTCTACGCGGTCTCCGAGACGAACGACGGCGCCGTGTCGGCCTTCCGGCTGCAGGGCGGCGCACTCGAGCACCTGTGGGACGCCCCCGCCGGCGGAGACGCCCCGTGCCACGTGCGGGTCGACCCCTCGGGCGCGCTCGTCGTCACCAACTACGTCTCGGGCACGGTCACGGCGATATCCCTCGCGCCGGCCGAGACGCACGCCGCCTCGGTGACCGCCAGCGACGGCGTGGTGCTGCACGGGGACGCCGACCAGCGCTCCGTGCCGACCGAGGCCGTCGCGGTCGCCGTGCTGCCCGACGCGACGGGTCCTGACGAAGACCGCCAGGACGGCCCGCACGCCCACCAGTCGATCGCCACCCCGGACGGCACGGTGCTCGTCGCCGACCTCGGCGGCGATGCCCTGCACGAGTTCCGCGTCACGGTGTCGGCCGACGGGGTCCCCGCCATCGAAGCACTCCGCGTGCACCACGTGACACCCGGCGCCGGCCCGAGGCACATGGCCTGGATCGACGGTGACCTGCTCGTCGCCGGTGAACTCGACGGGCGTGTGCACCGGCTGCGCCGTGACGACTCCGGGGCGTTCGTGACGATCGCCGCCGTGCCGACGTTCGACGGTGCGGTGGGGGAGTCGCTGCTGAGCCACATCGAGGTCGACGAGGCCGGCCGCGTGTACGTGGCCGTGCGCGGGCGCGACCTGCTCGTGGTGCTCGACGCGCGTGACGGCGGGCTCGCCGTCGTCGGGTCGGTGCCCTGCGGTGGGGTCTGGCCGCGGCACTTCGCGCGGGTGCCCGGGTTCGTCCTGGTGGCGAACCAGATGTCCGACGCCGTCGCCGTGCTGCCGCTCGACGCCGAGGGCGTGCCCGGCGAAGCCGTCGCGCAGATCCCGGTCGGCACCCCGACCTGCGTCGTCCCGCTCTGACGCCGGGAACAGCCGGCTAGAACTCGATCAGGTTCTCGAACGGGCGACCCTCGGCCAGCGCCGCGACCTGCTTGCGCATCAGCTCGATCGACCGCGGCACGCTCAGGTCGGTGTTGCCGCCGACGTGCGGGGTGAGCACGGTGTTCGGCGTCGTCCAGAGCGGGTGTCCGGCGGGCAGGGGCTCCGGGTCGGTGACGTCGAGGGCCGCGAACAGCCGCTCCGACCGCAGTTCGGCGACCAGGGCGTCGGTGTCGACGACCTTGCCACGCGCCACGTTCACCACGAGGGCACCGTCCGGCAGCGCCGCGAGCAGCTCCGCGTCGACCAGGCGTTCGGTCTCGGCGGTGAGCGGCGCGATGAGAACGAGCACGTCGGTCGTCGGAGCCAGCTCGGGCAGCTCGCCGAACGCGTGCACGTGCCGGCCGTCCTGCTCACGAGCGGTCCGGGCGACCACGGTCACCTCGGTCCGGAACGCCTCGAACCGGGTGGCGATCGCGGACCCGATCGCCCCGTAGCCGACGACGGTCACCCGGCGGTCGGCGAGCGATCGGGTCTCGCGGGCGTCCCAGACGCCGTTGGCACGGTCGACCTGGAACGCCGAGATCTCACGGAGCGACGTCAGCGCGAGGCCGACCGCGAGCTCGGCGGTCTCGTCGTCGTGGATGCCGCGACCGTTCGCCAGCTGCGCGTGCCCGGGCACGTGCGGGACGGCGTGCTCGTACCCGGCGCTCGGCAGCTGCAGGAGCTGGAGCTCGGGCAGGTCGTGCACGAACTGCCAGCGGTGCCGCCCCTCGAAGTAGAACGGCAGGAACGTGATCGCGACGTCGTCCGGGCGACCGTACGGCGACTCGACGTCCCAGACGTCCAGCTCGATGCCGTCCGGCACGGGGCCGAACCGGTCGACGAGCTCGGCGAAGGGCAGGGTGACGATCGGCATCCGCGACCCGGGCCTAGGCGTCGGTGCGCGGCGAGAAGGCACCGTCGGAGTCGAGCGGCCCGCGGCCGACGTACCCCTCGGTGACGTCCTCGACGATCACGTCGCCGAAGCGGGCCGGCAGCGTCGCGGCGTGGGTGCCCCGCAGCTCGTCGACCGTTGCCTCGAACGCGCCCTGGACCTCGAGCGTGCTCGACGTCGCGTCGGTCACGCCGATGCGCAGCACCGGGAACCCCCGGCCGTCGCACATGCCCTGGAACCGCACGTCGTCCTCGCGGCGGACGGTCACGATGACGCGACCGGTCGACTCGGAGAACAGCGCCGTCGCGGTGTCGATGCCGTCGCGGGTCTCGAGCTCGTCGAGGACCACGCGGGCGCCGATGCCGAAGCGGAGCACGGACTCGGCGAGCGACTGGCCGAGGCCGCCGTCCGCCAGGTCGTGGGCGCTGGTGAGCAGCTGCTCGCCGGACGCCGCGTACAGCAGCTCGGCGAGGGCCTTCTCGCGCTCGAGGTCGACCGCCGGCGGACGCCCGCCCAGGTGCCCGTGCACGGTGCCGGCCCACGCGGAGCCGTCGAGCTCGAGGCTCGTGGTGCCGAGCAGGTAGATGTTGTGGCCGTCGTCCTGCCACCCGGACGGCACGCGCTTGGCGACGTCGTCGATGATGCCGAGCACGCCGACGACGGGCGTCGGGTGGATGGGGGTCGAGCCGGTCTGGTTGTAGAACGACACGTTGCCGCCGGTGACCGGGATGCCGAGCTCCATGCAGCCGTCGGCCAGGCCCTCGACCGCCTCGGAGAACTGCCACATGACCTCGGGGTTCTCGGGGGAGCCGAAGTTCAGGCAGTCGGTGACGGCGGCGGGGACGGCACCGGTGACGGCGACGTTGCGGTAGGCCTCGGCCAGGGCCAGACGTGCACCCTGCTTCGGGTCGAGCTGGCAGTAGCGGCCGTTCGCGTCGGTGGCGATGGCGACACCGAGCCCCGTTTCCTCGTCGACGCGGATCATGCCGCCGTCGTCGGGGAAGGACAGTGCGGTGTTGCCGAGCACGTAGGTGTCGTACTGGTTCGTGACCCAGTTCTTCGACGCCAGGTTCGGCGAACCGAGCAGGCTGAGGAACTGTGCCTTCAGCGCGGGGCCGTCGGCCGGACGGTCGAGCGAGGCAGCGGTGTCGGCCTGCAGCGCGTCGATCCAGGTCGGGTAGGCGACCGGGCGGTCGTAGACCGGGCCGTCGACGGCGACCGTGCGCGGGTCGACGTTCACGATCTCCTGGCCCTGCCAGTCGATGACGAGCCGGCCGGTGCCGGTGACCTCGCCGAGCACGCTGGTCTCGACCTCCCACTTGCCGACGACGCTCAGGAACTCGTCGAGCTTGTCGGGGCGGACGACCGCCATCATGCGCTCCTGGCTCTCCGACATCAGGATCTCTTCGGCGGTGAGCGTGGGGTCGCGGAGCAGGACGTCGTCGAGCGAGATGTGCATGCCGCCGTCGCCGTTGCTCGCGAGCTCCGAGGTGGCGCAGGAGATGCCCGCGGCGCCGAGGTCCTGGATGCCCTCGACCAGGTCCTTCTGGAACAGCTCGAGGCAGCACTCGATCAGGACCTTCTCGGCGAAGGGGTCGCCGACCTGCACGGCCGGACGCTTGGTCGGGCCGCCCTCGGTGAAGGTGTCGGACGCCAGGATCGACGCGCCGCCGATGCCGTCGCCACCGGTTCGGGCACCGAACAGGACGACCTTGTTGCCGGCGCCGGACGCGTTCGCCAGGTGCAGGTCCTCGTGGCGCAGGACGCCGACCGCGAGGGCGTTGACCAGCGGGTTGCCCTGGTACACCGGGTCGAAGTAGGTCTCGCCGCCGATGTTCGGCAGGCCGAGGCAGTTGCCGTAGAACGAGATGCCACCGACGACGCCGTGCACGACGCGTGCGGTGTCCTCGTGGTCGATCGCGCCGAAGCGGAGCTGGTCCATCACGGCGACGGGGCGGGCGCCCATCGAGATGATGTCGCGGACGATGCCGCCGACACCGGTGGCCGCGCCCTGGTACGGCTCGACGTAGGACGGGTGGTTGTGCGACTCGACCTTGAAGGTCACCGCCCAGCCGTTGCCGACGTCGACGACACCGGCGTTCTCGCCCATGCCGACCATCAGGTTCTTCGTCATCTCCGGCGTGACCTTCTTGCCGAACTGACGGAGGTAGTTCTTCGAGGACTTGTAGGAGCAGTGCTCGCTCCACATCACCGAGTACATCGCCAGCTCGCCCGAGGTGGGGCGGCGGCCGAGGATCTCCTTGATGCGGGCGTACTCGTCCGGCTTCAGGCCCAGCGCGTCGTACGGCTGCTCCTTGTCGGGGGTGGCTGCCGCGTCCTGCACGGTGTCGGGCTTCGGGCGAACGGAGGTCGTCACGGTGTCGTTGTTCCCTGTCACTTGACGAGCGCGTGCTCGATCACGGAGGTGAAGAAGGTCAGGCCGTCGGTACCCGAGGCCATCGCAGCGGGGGTGTCCGGGCCGAAGCCGGCCTCGGTCGCGTGCTCGGGGTGCGGCATCAGGCCGACGACGTTGCCGCGCTCGTTCGAGACGCCGGCGATGTCGTCGATGGAGCCGTTCGGGTTCACGCCGACGTAGCGGAACACGACCTGGCCGTTGTCCTCGATGCGCTTGATGGTGTCGGCGTCCGCGACGAAGCGGCCGTCGGCGTTCTTCAGCGGGATGGTGATCTCCTGCTGGGCGCTGAAGCCGGAGGTCCAGGCGGTCGCGGTGGTCTCGACGCGGAGCTTCTGGTCGCGGCGGATGAACTGCTGGTGCGCGTTGCGGGTGTGTGCCCCGGGGACCAGACGGGCCTCGGCCAGCATCTGGAACCCGTTGCAGATGCCGAGCACGGGCATGCCCTTGCCGGCGGCGTCGATGACCTCGGCCATGATCGGGGCCTTCGCGGCGATCGCACCGGCACGCAGGTAGTCGCCGTACGAGAACCCACCGGGCAGCACGATGGCGTCGACGCCCTGCAGGTCGTGGTCGCCGTGCCACAGGGCGATGGGGTCGGCGCCGGCGAGACGGACGGCGCGCTGGGCGTCGCGGTCGTCGAGCGAGCCGGGGAACGTGATGACGCCGATGCGCATCCGGGTCACTGGCCTTCGACGGTCACGGACACGACGTCCTCGATGACCGCGTTCGAGAAGACGTCGGCTGCGATGTCGCGGACCTCGGCGAGCTTGGCGTCGTCGACGGGGCCGTCGACGGTCACCTCGAAGCGCTTGCCGATGCGGACGTTGGTCAGGTCGGCCTTGCCGAGGCGGGCCAGGGCGTTGCCCACGGCCTTCCCCTGGGGGTCGAGGATCTCGGCCTTGGGCATGACCTCGACGACGATCGTTGGCACGTGTTCTCTCCAGCACTTCAGGGGTGGGGGGACGCGACCAGTCTACGGGGCGCGCGCGACACGCCGGGACGGCCACGGGCCTCCAGACCGGCCCGTGCTGTGCGGTTGCTCATGTCTGTTCCAACACGTATATTCCACTTCGAATAGTCAACAACGAACAAGCGGACTGGAGGCACGTGTGCCGTCGCTCACGCCACTCGCGTTCGCCGCGCTCGGGCTCCTGGCCGAGGGGCCGACGCATCCCTACGAGATGTTCCAGACGATGACGCACCGACGGGACGGCCGGAACGTCAAGGTCCGGCCCGGCACCCTGTACCACCAGGTCGGCCGCCTGGTGGAGCTCGGCCTCGCCGAGGTCGTCGGGACCGACCGGGCGGGCAACCGTCCGGAACGCACCACCTACGCCATCACGGACGACGGGTGGACGGCGCTGCACGACGGGCTCGTCCGGCTGATCGCCGAACCGGCCGAGGAGTACCCCGTCTTCCACCTGGCCGTCGCCGAGATCGAGAACCTGTCGGTCGACGAGGCCGAGTCCGCCCTCCGTGCGCGGGTCACCGCACTCCAGGCCCAGCGCGACGAGGCGGACGAGATCCTCGGGATCGTCCGAGCGAAGGACCTGCCCGAGCGGTACTGGCTCGACGTGTCGTACGTGCGTGCCATGCTCACGACGCAGATCGAGTGGCTCGCCGCCACGGCCGACCGGATCGCCGCCGGCCACATCTCCTGGGACGCCTCCGTCGCGTCCGCAGACACCACCACGAACAGCAAGGAAACCACTCGATGACCACCGTCACGCCTCCGCGGACGACCGAGAAGAAGCCGTGGCCTGCCCTGTGGGCACTCGTCGTCGGGTTCTTCATGATCCTCGTCGACTCGACCATCGTGTCGGTCGCCACCCCCACCATCGCCCAGGAGCTCGACGCGGACATCAACTCCGTGATCTGGGTGACGAGCGCCTACCTGCTCGCCTACGCCGTGCCGCTGCTCATCACCGGCCGGCTCGGTGACCGCTTCGGCCCGAAGGTCATGTACCAGATCGGCCTCGTGGTCTTCACGCTCGCCAGCCTGTGGTGCGGCCTGGCCGGCTCGATCGAGGTGCTGATCGTCGCCCGCGTCGTGCAGGGCCTCGGCGCCGCGATGATGAGCCCGCAGACCATGTCGGTCATCACGCGCATCTTCCCGCCGCAGAACCGCGGCGCGGCCATGGGCCTCTGGGGCGCCGTCGCCGGTGTCGCGTCGCTCGTCGGCCCGATCGTCGGCGGCCTGCTGGTCGACGGCTTCGGCTGGGAGTGGATCTTCTTCGTGAACGTCCCCGTCGGTGTCGTGGCCTTCGTGCTCGCGCAGCGCTTCGTGCCGTCGTTCGAGCGGCACGGACACCGCTTCGACTACCTCGGCATCTTCCTGTCGGCAGCGGGCCTGTTCCTGCTCGTCTTCGGCATCCAGGAGGGCGAGACCTACGACTGGGGCGTCATCGCCGGCCCGATCTCGGTGTGGTCGCTCATCATCGTCGGTCTCGTGGTGCTCGCCGGCTTCGTCGTCTGGCAGGGCGTGCAGAAGGGTGAGCCGCTGCTGCCGCTCGGCCTGTTCAAGGACCGCAACTTCACGCTGGCCAACGTCGCCATCACGGCCGTCGGTGTCGCGATCGCCTCGTTCGCGCTGCCGATCATGCTGTGGGCCCAGGACGTCCTGCGCTTCTCGCCGACCCAGGCCGCACTGCTCCTCGTGCCGCAGGCCGTGCTGTCCGCCGCACTCGCGCCGATCGTCGGCAAGAACCTGAACCGCTGGAACCCGCGCTGGGTCGCCTCGTTCGGGCTCGCCTGCTTCTCCGTCGGCCTGTTCTGGTTCGGCGCCCTGCTGTCGAGCGGTGCCGAGTGGGGCTGGGTGCTCCTGCCGAGCGCCCTCCTCGGTCTCGCCAACGCCTGCATGTGGGGACCGCTGTCCGTCTCGGCGACGCGCAACCTGCCGCCGAAGCTGGCCGGTGCCGGCTCGGGCGTCTACAACACCACCCGCCAGATCGGTGCGGTGCTCGGTTCCGCCGGTATCGCCGCCCTGATGGAGGCCCGGATCACCGCGAACTTCCCGGCGTCGTCCGGTGGAGCCACGGCCGGTGGCGCGGAGCAGCAGGTCGGCGCGCTGCCGGGCTTCCTGCTCGAGCCGTTCTCTAAGGCCATGGGTGAGTCGCTCTACCTCCCGGCGATCGTGCTGATCGTGGCCATCGTCGCGGCACTGTTCCTGGCGAAGCCGAAGCAGACCGTCGCGTGGCAGCAGACCGGCTCGGTCACCACGCAGCCCGACGCCGAGCCCGCGGGGGCCCCGTCGAAGTAGGGCACGAGCGCACTTCGTGAACAGGAATGGTCGGGTCGCCTTCGGGCACCCGACCATTGCTGCTCACGAAGTGCTGCGCAGCGCGCGCCCGACGCGCACCCCGCCCGTCAACTGCGGCGCTGCAGGTGCGCTCGGGTGAGCTCGTCCATCTGCTCGTCGGTCAGGGCGTCGACGTCCCGGGCCTCGCGGCGGTCGGTCCGCTGCCACCGGATGAACAGGGCGACGAGCACGGGGATGTCCGCCACCTCGGCGATGAACCACAGCAGGTCGCCCGCCAGGTGCTGGTCCTGCAGGGGCGACGGGTACCAGGCCCGCCCGACCACGGGCACGAGGGACCCGTCGAGCACGTGGTTCGTGATCCGCAGCACGATGCCGGGCACCGCGTCGATGACGAGCTCGACGAACGCGAGCAGGAACTCGGCCGTGGCGAACGTCGACGAGACGAGCACACCGACCTCGGACAGCGGGGCGAGCAGGCCGAACCCGAGCGCCGGCACGGTCACGGTGATGACGGCGGCCCAGACGGGGGACTCCCGGATCACGCTCGAGAACGGGGTGAGCAGGACGGCGAACAGCGCCAGCGCGACCAGCGGGGCGACGATCGCGTTGCCGAGCAGACGCACCGGACGTGACCCCATGACGGCGTCGGCGGCCTGCGCCAGGCGAGCCGGGCCTCCGATCCGGAGCAGTGCGGCGGGCGCACCGAGCGCGGCGAAGGTGGGGACCGCGAAGAACAGCAGGGCGGCGCGCAGGACGAACGCCCAGCGCAACCGCTCGTCGTCGACGCCGACGATGCCGAACTGCAGGACGCCGAACAGCACGAGCGCCGTGACGAAGGCGAGCGTGCGCCACCACGGCCACCGGGCACCTCGTCGGACCGCTCCGACGACCCAGCGGCCGTAGGCGAGCGCGGCGACGACGAGGAGCACCGCCGCCAGGGGGTCGAACCGCCAGGTGCTCCAGAACTCGGGTGTCGACGGCGTGGGGAGCCTCCTGGGGATCAGGCGGACTCGTCCGTCGTTCCGCCGGAGCCATCCTCCGTCCGCCCGGGGTGCGCCGGGGGTCCGGCGTGCCCCCGGGACGGTGAGAACCGGTTCAGATCCGGGCGACTCCGCGTGCCGGGACGGTCCGCGACAGCAGCCAGACGCCCACCGGAACGGCCACGGCTCCGACGAGCGCGACACCGAACGACAGGTGCAGCTGCATCACGAGGAACGCCGGGCCGATGGTGCAGAGGGCCGCGACGGCGACGACCGGCCAGGCCGGACGGTCCGCCGACGGCAGCAGGCGGGGGAGCGGCCGGTCGAACCAGCGCAGGGCACGTGCCACCCCGAGGGCGACGGCGAGCACCACGACCAGCGCGACGATCCGGGACGCCCACCACGGGCCGGAGCCAGGCGCCGGGAACGGCACCCAGACGAGCAGGGCGATGCCGTTCAGCGCGATGAACAGCGGCAGGTGCCACAGGTAGATCGTCATGCCGTCGCGGCCGAGCACGAACACGGCCCCGAGCGCGGCACGGGTGCGCATCAGCCGGGTGAGCGGCGCGTGCACGAGCTGGACCAGGCAGGCCTGTGCGATCGCCAGGAACGCCAGCGGGAGCATCGGCGGGTTGAGGTCCTGCAGCATGTCCGGCGCCCAGAGCCCGACCGAGGTCATCGGCACGAGCACGGCGTACGCGGCGACGGCGATGGCCAGCAGGAGCACCTTCGACCGGCGAGCGAACCAGCCGTCGGCCCAGAGGAAGCCGAGCTGCTGCGCGAAGAGCCACACCGGTCCCAGGTTGAGCAGCCCGACCTCGGCGACCCCGGTGGCCAGGCGGACGGCGTCGACCACCGCGGCGAGCACGAGCAGCACGGCGAGGGTGGCCCAGGGTGCTCGCTCGTGCAGGCGCATCATCACGGGGACGCAGCACTGGGTGATGCCGTAGGCGGCCAGGAACCAGAGCGGCGACCCGATGCCGAACGCGACCTCGGCCAGCAGCTCCGGCGGCGTGCCCGCGGCCGTCGCGACCCCGAGCCCGAGCGCGAGGAACACGAAGAGCGGCACCGCGGGCCGGAACAGCCGCACCAGGCGGGTGGCCAGGTAGTCGCGGGCGGGGCTCGGCGCACCACGGGCGACGGTGCTGCGCCAGCCGACGGCACTCGCGAACCCGCCGACCACGAAGAACAGCGGCATCACCTGCCCGACCCAGGTGGCAGCGACGTACCAGGGGAGTTCCTGCAGCGGGCTCGTGACCCGCACCCCCTGGTCATCGGCGGCGACGCCGACCATCGTGACGTGCACGATGACGACGAGGACGACGCAGGCCGTCCGGATGAGGTCGACGACCAGGTCCCGCTTCGCGATGATCCCCCGGACGTCCGCGGTGCTGTTCGCCTGTTCAGGCAGACCCTGGCTCGTGGACATGTCCGGACGTTAGCGTGCGGAACGGTCGGTCCAGTGTCGTCCCAGCTGATCGCGACCGGATCGTGACACTTCGTATTCCGGTGGCGGCATGCGTCACCTCGCTGGTCGGCAGCAGAAGCTCGTGTACAGTGAACGCGTTGTCTTGATTCCTGCAAAAGAAAGGCTCAGCATGGACGCCGACGCCGATCTGCTCCGTTCCTCGGGGCTCCGGGTCACGACCCCGCGACTCGCGGTGCTCCGAGCGACCGACTCGATGCCGCACGCCACCGCGGACGACATCGTCACCGCGCTCGCCGTGGAGCTGCCGACCACCAGTCACCAGGCCGTCTACGGCGTGCTGAACGCCCTGACCGGCGTCGGGCTCGTCCGCCGCATCGAACCGGCCGGCAGCCCCGCGCGCTACGAGCGCCGCACCGGTGACAACCACCACCACATCGTCTGCACCCTGTGCGGCGCGATCGAGGACGTCGACTGTGCGGTCGGCCACTCGCCCTGCCTGACACCGTCCGAGACCCACGGCTTCGCGGTCACCACCGCCGAGGTCACCTACTGGGGCATCTGCGAGCGCTGCGCAGCGGCGGAGCGCGACGACACGGAACACGACGACGCGGAGCGCGACCACCCAGACGCGCCCGGCGCGAGCGCGCAGGCGCCCGGCGCCCCCACGCCCGCCTGACGGCGACCGCCCACCGCACCGGCCGCACGACGCGCCGGACCCCGAACCACCCGAGCACCCCTGACCGAACCAACGTCCCACCTCCAGGAGGAACCGTGTCCGACCAGAACACGCCGACCGGCACCCCGACCACCACGACCAACAGCGGCGCACCCGTCTCGAGCGACGAGCACTCGATGGGCGTCGGGGCCGACGGCCCCCTCGCGCTGCACGACCACTACCTGGTCGAGAAGCTCGCCCAGTTCAACCGCGAGCGCGTCCCGGAGCGGGTCGTGCACGCCAAGGGCGGCGGCGCCTTCGGTACCTTCACCGTCACGCAGGACGTCTCGCGCTTCACCCGTGCCGCGTTCCTGCAGCCGGGCAAGCAGACCGAGATGCTGGCCCGCTTCTCCTCCGTCGCTGGCGAGCAGGGCTCCCCGGACACCTGGCGCGACCCCCGCGGCTTCGCGCTGAAGTTCTACACCGAAGAGGGCAACTACGACCTCGTCGGCAACAACACCCCGGTGTTCTTCATCCGCGACGGCATCAAGTTCCCCGACTTCATCCGCTCGCAGAAGCGCCTGCCGGGTTCGCACCTGCGTGACCACGACATGCAGTGGGACTTCTGGACCCTGTCGCCCGAGTCGGCGCACCAGGTCACGTGGCTGATGGGCGACCGCGGTCTGCCGGCGAGCTGGCGCGAGATGGACGGCTTTGGCTCGCACACCTACCAGTGGATCAACGCCGAGGGCGAGCGCTTCTGGGTGAAGTACCACTTCATCACCGAGCAGGGCCACAAGACCCTGACGCAGGAGGACGCCGACCGGATCGCCGGTGAGGACGCGGACTTCCACATCCGTGACCTGCACGCCGCGATCGAGCGTCAGGACTTCCCGCGCTGGACCCTCAAGGTGCAGGTCATGCCCTACGAGGACGCCGCGACCTACCGCTTCAACCCGTTCGACCTGACGAAGGTGTGGCCGCACGCGGACTACCCGCTCATCGAGGTCGGCACGATGGAACTCAACCGCAACCCGGAGAACTACTTCGCGCAGATCGAGCAGGCGACCTTCGCCCCCTCGAACTTCGTGCCCGGCATCGCGGCGAGCCCCGACAAGATGCTCCTGGCGCGCATCTTCAGCTACGCGGACGCCCACCGGTACCGCGTCGGCACGAACCACGCGCAGCTGCCGGTGAACGCCCCGAAGAACGAGGTCCACTCGTACTCGAAGGACGGCGGCATGCGCTTCGACTTCCAGAAGTCCGAGGTGCCGGTGTACGCGCCGAACTCGCTCGGCGGTGCGCACGCCGACCCGAACGCGACCGACGACGCCCCGGGCTGGGAGTCCGACGGTGCGCTGCAGCGTTCCGCCGCGACCCTGCACCCGGAGGACGACGACTTCGGCCAGGCCGGCACGCTCGTCCGCGAGGTCCTGGACGACGCCGCCCGTGAGCGCCTGGTCGGCAACATCGCCGGCCACGTCTCGAAGGTGACGCGCGACGACCTGCGCGAGCGTGTGTTCGCCTACTGGACGAACGTCGACGCCGAGCTGGGTGCGCGCGTGCGCGCCGCGGTCGCGCCGAGCGCGCCGGGCTCCAACGAGGACCCGGAGAAGGTCGCGGTCGAGGCGTAAGCCCCGCTGCACGACCTGACGGACGGGAGGCCCGGTACCAGCTGGTACCGGGCCTCCCGTCCGTTGGTCGTTGCGTCTAGACCTGCTGGCCGTTGAGCCAGATCGGGCCAGCGGGCCAGTCCTCGAGCTGCGCTGCCACCGGCAGCGCCATCCAGCCGCCCTGCTCGGTGTTGCTGACGCCCGCGCCCTCGGCGGTGAACGCCGAGAAGGTGCCGACAGCCTCGGGGAACTCGTGCCAGCCGAGCTTCGCGTAGAAGGGGATCCGGTCCTCGCCCGCGCCGAGGAACCCGAAGGGCACGCGGAGTCCCTCGAGGACCGCCGCGGTCCGGGTCATCAGCTCACGGCCGACGCCGGTGCCCTGCAGTCGGGGCGACACGGCGACCAGGCCGGTGTCGCCGACCAGGACGTCTTCGCCGCCGACGGAGATGTACATGCGGCGGATGCCGACGTGGGCCAGGACGACCCCGTCGGCGTCGTGCGCGAGCACCCGGCGTTCCGGCTGCATGCCGGACCAGCTCCGGCCGCCCACGTACCAGTGCGACCAGTCGGGGAAGGCCTGCCCGAGCAGCGCTGCGATCGCTTCGTGGTCGGGGAGCGACAGCGTGCTCTCCTCGACCACCTCCCACCGGATGTCGTCAGTCACGGGTCCATCCTGCACGGTCCGGCGGCCGGTGTGGGGAGGTTTCGCGCTGGGCGACACCTCGCGGGTCCGGGCGCGCGTGGGGTGTCGGTCAGCGCGAAGTGCCGCGACGTGTCAGCCGCGACCGGGCGTGGTCACCTCGATGCGGTTCGCCCAGGGGTCGTCGAACGCGACTGTCCGGCCGTCGTCGGCGAGCTCGACGCCGCCGTGCCGCATGCGTTCGGTCAGGGCGCCGAGGTCGTCGGCCGCGGGGACCTCGATGCGCACGAGCCCCAGGCCGAGCGCGAGCTGTCGACGCCCGGCGCCGCGGGAGTTCCACGTGTTCATGGCCATGTGGTGGTGGTAGCCGCCGGCGCTGACGAACAGCGCCTCGCCGAAGCCGGCGGTGGTCTCGAAGCCGAGGGTGTCCACGTAGAAGGAGCGCGCGGCGTCGACGTCGCCGACGGACAGGTGCACGTGGCCGACCTTGCCCGGGCGTGCCGCGGCGGTGTCCAGGGCGTCCTGCGTCAGGTGGGACTGCAGGAACGCGTTCGGGTCGACGTACTTCGTGTCCATGTCGACCATGCCGTGCGTCCACGACCACTCGGTGCGGTCGCGGTCCCAGTACAGCTCGACGCCGTTGCCCTCGGGGTCGGTGAAGTAGAACGCGTTGCTCACCAGGTGGTCGGCGCTGCCGGTGAAGCCCGCCGGGTACTGCGTGGCGACCGAGTAGAGCGCGGCGGCCAGGTCGGCACGGGTGTCGAACAGGATCGCCGTGTGGAACAGCCCGGCCTCGCGGGGTCCGGCGTGCCGCATCGCGGGGGCGTGCTCGAGGACCACGATCGGCGTGCTGCCCCGGCCGAGCACGGCGACGCCGCCGTCGTGGGAGAGCAGCGACAGCCGCACGCCGTCGCGGTAGTACCGGATCATCGTGTCGAGGTCGGCGACGCGGAGCGTGACGGCGCCCATCCCGGTGTCGGCGGCGAGCAGTTCGTGCGTTTGCATGCACCCAGTGTGTGCCCGTTTGGTTGACGCGTCAACCAATTCGATGACGCGTCAACCGAATGGGGTGTCCTAGGCGCTGTTCGAGATCCCGCCGTCCGACTTCAACAGCTGCCCGTTCACCCACGCGCCCTGCTCCGAGCAGAGGAACCCGACGAGCGCGGCGGTGTCCGACGGGCGTCCGAGCCGGCCGAGTGGGGTGCCCTCGACGGCCCAGCCCTTGACCTCGTCGGACATCCAGCCGGTGTCGTTCGGGCCCGGGTTCACCACGTTGGCACTGACGCCGAGGCTCCCGAGCTCCTTCGCGGCGCCGAACACGATCCGGTCGAGCGCGCCCTTCGACGCCCCGTACGGCAGGTTGTACGCGATGTGGTCGCTCGTCAGGGCGACGATCCGGCGTCGGTCGCGCGGTGCGGCGTCACCGGCGCGCTCGAGCCCGGCCGCGTAGGCCTGCACGAGCAGGAACGGTGCGCGGGCGTTCACGGCGAAGTGGCGGTCCCACGACTCGACGGTCGTGGTGCGGAAGTCGGAGTCGACGGACTCGCAGTGCGACATGACGAGGGCGGTGACCGTCGCGCCGGCTTCCGTCTCGGCGCGGCCGACGAGCGCGGCCGCCTGTTCCGGGTCCTCCAGGTCGACCGGGAGGCGCGTCACGCGTGCTCCCGCCGCCTCGCACTCCTGCACCACCGACTCGACCCCGTCCGGGTCCGCCCCGCCGCTCACGCGGTCGTCGTAGGGTCCCCACCACGAGATGGCGAGGTCCCAGCCGTCGGTCGCCAGGCGGGTGGCGAGCGCTGCGCCGATGCCGGCTCTGCGGCCCACCCCGGTCACCAGGGCGAGGGGTCGTGCGGACGTCATGCGTGCCTCCTGTCCGGCGCTCCGTCGCACCGATCGGCACCCAGTCTGCCGGAACCGGCCACCCGTGTGACCATCGCACACGGTGTCCTGTCGGCGGACGGCCGACCGCGGGGGCCAAGATGGACGGATGCCACGCACACGACGGCCCTCCCGACCGGGGCGCGGACCCCGCGGCGGTCGCCCGGACCCCCGCGACCTGCCGCTCGAGCACGTCCGTGACCGGATGTCGTCGTACATCTACGGCAACATCACGGTGCTCGCCGTCGCGATCGCGGTGAACCCGGAGCAGATTCACCACGGCGCCGCGGTGGCGACCGTCCTGGCGACCGCGGTGCTGACGTACCTGGCGCACGTGCTCGCGCACCTGGTCGCGCACGGGCTCGGCGACGACGGCGAGGAGTCCGCTGCGGACCGCGCTGCGCGCCGCGACTCGGTCGCGACGATCGTCCGGAACGCCAACCCGATCGCGACCTCCGGCCTGATCCCGGCAGTCCTCTACGCGGCGGCCTGGATCGGGTGGCTGCCGGCCGAGTGGGCGCAGATCGCGGCGACCGTGATCCTGGTGGTGCGCATCGGGCTGGTGGGCGTGTTCATGCAGCGGTTCAGCGGGAAGCAGCCCACGTTCCTCGGGCTGTGGGGCGGCATCGTGCTGGCCGCGGTGGCGTTCGTGATCGGTCTCGTCAAGGTGGTGCTGACGCATTGAGTGACACGCACGCACACGCCGGACCCCACTCGGAGCCATCGGCCGAGGACGAGCCGAAGCGCGGCGGGCTGCGGTTCCTGCGCGACCTCGTCATCATCGTCGTCGTGGCGCTGCTGGCGTCGTTCCTGGTCAAGGCGTACCTGGTCCGCGCGTTCTCCATCCCCTCGGGCTCGATGCAGAACACGCTGCTCATCGGGGACCGGGTGCTCGTCAACGAGCTCGTGCCCGGGGTCGTCCCGCTGCAGCGCGGTGATGTCGTGGTGTTCCAGGACCCGGGCGGCTGGCTCGGCATGGGCCAGGGCGACGACCTGATCAAGCGGGTCATCGGCCTGCCGGGCGACACGGTGTCGTGCTGCGACGCCCGGGGCCGCCTGTCGGTGAACGGGCACGCGGTGGACGAGCCCTACGTCGTGCTCGAACGCGGGTCGGACCGTGTCGCCGGGAAGGACTTCGAGATCACCGTGCCGAAGGGGCGCATCTGGGTGATGGGCGACAACCGGTACGACTCCGCCGACTCGCGCGTGCACGGCACCGTGCCGGTCGACGACGTCGTGGGGCGGGCCTTCGTGACCACGTGGCCGATCTCGCGGTGGTCGGTGCTGTCCCGGTACGGCGACGAGTGGGACCGGGTCCCGACGCCGTGACCGCGGACGACGAGGGCTTCCGCTACGAGACCGGCGGGGACGAGGACCTGTCGATCCACCGGATCGCGACACCGGGCAAGCGGTCGGGGACCATCGGTCCGCGCCCCGACCACGTCGTGTTCTGGCTCGCCGACGGCCGGGCGAGCCTGACCGCCGACGACGGCGAGCACTGGGAGGTCGGTGCCGAGCGCCCGATGATGCTCTCGGCGTCCGTCGCGTACGGGTTCGAGACCGACGCGACCGCCACGACGCTCCTGCACCTGTCGCCGTCGCTGCTCGGCGACACGGGGGAGTCCTCGGTGTTCGGGCAGCCGGACGCGGCCGATCCCGCACTCGAACCGTTGCGGGCACTGCTGCGCGAAGCCTCCGGGCGCATCCTCGACCCGGCCCTGCCCGCCGCCGACCGCGCGGCCCTGAACCGGCGGATCGCGACCGTCGTCCTGTCGACCTTCGCCCGGTCGCGATCGGACGTGGCGGACCGGATGCGGCGCGCGATCGGCTTCGTGCACGACCATGCCGACCGGACGCTGACGGTGGCCGACGTCGCAGCGGCCTGCGACCTGAGCGAGCGCGGCCTGCAGGACCTGTTCCGCCGTCGACTCGGCGTCACGCCCATGCAGTACCTGCGCGAGGTCCGGCTCGACCGGGTGCACCTGGAGCTGGGGCGGCCGGGTTCCCGCGCGCTGCTCGTCAGCGAGGTCGCGCGGCGGTGGCGGTTCACCCACCTGGGGCGGTTCGCGGCGTACTACCGGGAGCGGTTCGGGGAGCCGCCGCACCAGACCATCGCGCGGAGCGGCACACCCAGAGAACGGTAGTTCTCGCGTTCTTTGCGGATTCCGGCTATCCTGCTCGCGTGGATGCGCGACGGTCCGAACTGGGGCAGTACCTCCGCGCCCGTCGGGCACTCGTCCAGCCCGAGGACGTCGGCCTCACTCGCGAGCCCGGACGACGAGTGGACGGCCTGCGCCGTGAAGAGGTCGCGCGGCTCGCGGGCATCAGCCCCGAGTACTACCTGCGGCTCGAACGCGGCCGCGATCACCAGCCGTCCGACCAGGTGCTCGTGGCGCTCGGCCGGGCCCTGCGGCTCGACCACGAGGCGGTCGACTACCTGCGCCGCCTCGCACATGCCGAACGCCGCCGCCCGGAGGGGGTCGTGCCACCGGGGCTCGACGACTCGGTCCGGTCGCTCCTGGCGCAGTGGTCGCACACCCCGGCGTTCGTGATGGACCGCAACCAGGACATCATCCTGTCCAACGCCCTGGCGAGCGCCCTCGGCCCCGGCTACATGGAGCCGGGCGCGAACCTCGTCCTGCAGATGTTCTCCGAGGCGTCCCGGCAGCACGCGGCCGAATGGGACCGCACCGCGCACCGGGTCGTCGCCGCGCTCCGGCTGCACGCCGAACCCGAGGACCCGCGGCTGCAGGAGATCGTCGGCACCCTGACCCTGCAGGACCCGGACTTCGCCCGCATCTGGGCGCGGCACGACGTCGCCGTGCAGCGCACCGGGGTCTCGCGGCACTGGATCGACCCGATCGGGTGGGTCGAGTTCCGCTGGCAGAACCTCGCGATCCCGGGCAGCTCCCACGTGCTCGTCACCTTCTGGGCTGACCCCGGCACCCCCGCAGCCGCGGCCGTCGCGTACCTCGCCGCGCAGGTGCAGCAGGGCACCGCGCGCCGGGAACCGGTCGCGGGCGAGACCGCGGTGGGGTAGCCGAGCGGTCGTCGCGGTCGTTGCGCTCGCCGTCGTGGCCGGGCTCGCCGGTCAGGCGGTCGTCTCGCCCTCGTCGAGCAGCCCCCGGAGCGTCGTGAGCCGAGCGGCGGACTCCTCGTCCGCTGCCGTCCACACCACGAGCACTTGCTCGGGGTCCTCCAGCCGACGCAGCTGCTCCCACCGCAGGTCGATCCGGCCCACCAGCGGGTTCTCGAACGCCGACTCCCCGCGTCGCGCCGGCCGCACCGCTCCGCCGGCCCACTCGGTCGCGAACGTCGTGCTCCGCGCCATCAGCTCGCCCAGGAGTTCCTGGAACCGGTCGTCGGCGTCGTGCTCGTTCAACGAGTCCCGGAGCATCGCGGCGGTGCGGTGCGCCTCGGCCTCCCAGCCGTCCACCGAGTCCTCGACCCAGGGGTTCAGGAAGGTGAACCGCGCCAGGTTCGTACCGACGGTGAGGGACGCGGACAGGGCACCGGCGAGCCGGTTCGCCGCCACGACGTCCAGGTGGCGGTCGAAGACCACGACCGGTTCGGCGAGCGCGTCCACGAAGTCCTGGGCCGACGTCGTCGTCGTGCCGTCCTCGTGTTCCATGCGATCACGCTAACCGGCCGCGCCGTGGAGCAGGGGAGAGAAGGGGGCCCCGGCGGGGACCCCGTCGCGGAGCTCCCGCCCCGCAGGGGGACCCCGGCACGGTGTGTCCGACCGTCGGAGAGCACCGTGCGCAGCACCCGGGGCCGCCGGCACGCGCTGTCGTCGGGGGTGACGGGCAACGACAGGGACACGACGACGCAGCACCCCCAGCCCTAGCGTGACGACGCCGGGACCCCCGGGTCCCCGCACCACCCCAGACGTTCGTCACGAAGGAGACCCGCACATGGCTGCACCGACCATCGTCCTCGTCCACGGCGCGTTCGCCGACTCCGCCAGCTGGGCACCCGTCACCCGTGAGCTGCTCGACCGCGGCCACACCGTCCTCGTCCCGCCGGTCTACAACCGCAGCCTCGCAGAGGACGCGGCCTCGATCCGCGCCGTCGCCGAGCACGTCGACGGGCCGGTCGTCCTCGCCGGGCACTCGTACGGCGGGGCCGTGATCACCGTCGCCGGCGAGGCCGAGAACGTCGTCGGACTCGTCTACGTCTCCGGCTACGTGCTCGAGGTCGGCGAGAGCCTCGGGCATCTGCAGGGCGGGTTCCCCGACTCCGACCTCGCCGCGAACCTGGTCTACACGCCGTACCCGGTCGCCGGCGGCGAGGACGGCACCGACGTCTCCGTCGCGATCGACGCGTTCCCGCAGGTCTTCGCCGCCGGGGTCGACCCGCGCGTCGCCGAGGTGCTCGCCGTCTCGCAGCGCCCGCTGTCCGGTGCCGCCTTCGGCGAGCCGGCCTCCGCCGCCGCGTGGAAGACCACCCCCGCGTGGGCGATCGTCTCGTCCGACGACCACACCATCAACCCCGAGGTGGAGCGCTTCGGCTACTCCCGCGCCGGCATCACCGACGTGACCGAGCTCGCCGCCCCGCACCTGGTCATGCAGACCCACCCGAAGGACGTCGCCGACGTCATCGAGCGCGCCGTCGCCGCGACCAGCGCGAACGACGCCGCCGCCTGACCCGACAATCCCTGGAGGCGCGGCGTGCGCCCGGCGCACACCGCGCCTCCAGGATGTCCCCGTCCCACCCCAGGAGGCGACGTGACCACGGAACGCACCACCCCAGCACCCCGCGGCGGCGCCCTGGCGCCGCTCGCGATCCCGGTCTTCCGCGCCCTGTGGATCGCGGTGCTGGTGAGCAACATCGGCAGCTGGATGCAGACCGTCGGCGCGCAGTGGCTGCTCGTCGACGAGCACGCCGCACCCGTCGTCGTCGCCCTCGTGCAGACCGCGTCGAGCCTGCCGGTGCTGCTCGTCGGGATCCCCGCCGGGGTGATCGGCGAGTTCGTCGACCGGCGGCGGCTGCTCATCGGGGTGCAGGCGTTCCAGGTGGTCGTCGGCGTCGTGATGACCGTGCTCACCGCGACCGGCGACATGACCCCGGCGCTCCTGCTCACCGTCACGTTCCTGCTCGGGACCGCCTCGGCGCTCCAGCTGCCCGCGTACCAGGCGCTCGTGCCCGAGATCGTGCCGCGCGCCGCGATCACCGACGCTGCGGCGCTCAGCTCCGTCGGCGTCAACGTCGCCCGGGCGATCGGACCGGCGCTCGCCGGGGTGGTGATCGCGCAGCTCGGCGTGCCGTTCGTGTTCGCTGCCAACGCGCTGTCGTTCGCGCTCTTCCTGGTGGTGCTCGTCGCCTGGCGCGGCTACCAGCGCCCCGAGACGCGGGCCGAACCGTTCATCGACGCCACCCGCGCCGGGCTGCGGTACGTCCTGCACGCGGCGGTCGTCCGCCGGCTGCTCGTGCAGCTCGCCGTCTTCATGGTGCCCGCGAACGCGCTGTGGGCACTCCTGCCGCTCGTCGCCGACGGCTCGCTCGGCCTGTCCTCCGGCGGGTACGGACTGCTGCTCGCCGCCGTCGGCATCGGGTCCGTCGGCGGGGCGTTCCTGATGCCGGCGGTCCGTGCGCGGCTCGGCATCGGCCGCACGGTCGGCATCGCCTCGGTGGTGTTCGGCATCTGCACCACGGTCGTCGCGCTCGTCCCCGTGCTGGCGGTCGTACTCGTCGCGCTGCTGGTCGGCGGGGTGGCCTGGATCGCCGTGGTGACGACGCTGAACGGCACCGTGCAGGCGTTCCTGCCCGCCTGGGTCCGGACCCGCGGGCTCGCCGCCTACCAGCTCGTGCTGTTCGGCTGCACCGCGATCGGTGCGGCGCTCGCCGGTGCGGTCGCCACGCCGCTCGGGGTGACGGGGGTGCTCGCCGGGGCCGGCGTCCTCACCGCGCTCAGCGCCGCAGTGCTGCTCGTGTCCGGGTTCCCGGTGCTCACCGACCGGCAGCGCGCCGTGACGCCGATGCCGTTCGGGGACGAGGTGTTCGTGGCGGACGACCACGGCGCGGCGACGGGGGAGACCCTCGTGCTGCTGCACTGGACGGTCCCGGCGGACGCGGTCGACGAGTTCCGGGCGCGCGCCGAGCGGCTCGGGCGGAGCCGCCGGCGGACCGGTGCCCGTGACTGGAACCTCTACCGCGACGCAGCGACCGGGCCGGACGCCTGGGTCGAGGCGTTCCGAGTGGGGTCGTGGCAGGAGCACGTCGACCAGCACGAGGTCCGGCAGACCGGGGACGACGCGCGGACCCTGCAGGCGGTGCGCGAGGTCGCGGGTGAGCCGCGGGTGGAGCACCTGGTCGCGGAGGGGGTCGGCGCCCCGTCGTCGGGGTGACGGGTGGGGTCAGCGGCCGGTCGTGGTGGCGGGTGGTGTCAGCAGCCGGTCGTGGTGAGGGTCACCGTCGCGACCGTGCCGTCGGACACCTTGGTCGTCTGTGGGCAGAGGTCGCCGGCGCGGACCGTGACCTTGCCGAGGGGAACGCCCGCGAAGTCGGCCGTGCCGCCCGGGAACACCCGCTGGTGCTCGGAGAGCTTGCCGGTCGAGGCGAACACCTTGACCTCGTAGGGGTGGTCGGCGGCGTTCGACGACACCGTGACCGACACCTGGCCGGTGGAGTCGTGGGCGCCACAGCCGGCGAGGGCCAGGAGCGCGGCCATGCCGAGGACGGTTGCGGGGACGACTCGGAGCACGACGACCAGGGTACGCCGCCGCGCCCGACCACTTGCGCCCTCCGGACTGGGGCCAGGCCCTGTCCGTTCAGCGCGTTACCGTGGGAGCATGCAGCCGGAAACCGCGATGTCCGTGCCCGCGCCGACCGGGGCCGATGCCGTCCGCCGAGCGGCCCTGATCGCGGCACTCGACGTGGTCGACGGTGGCGTCGAGGAACGGTTCGAACGGATCACCCGCATCGCGCGCGAGGCCCTCGGGGTCTCCGGCTCGTTCCTCAACCTGGCCGGCGAGACCACGCTGACGATCAAGTCGCAGCAGAGTGACGCCGCCTTCGGGCCGGTCATCCCGCTGCAGGACACCTTCTGCGGACGGACCCTGGGCGAGCAGGGCCCCGTGGTCGTCCCGGATGCCCGCGAGGACGCGCGGTACGCGGACCTGCCGATGGTGCTCGGCGACCCCAACGTCCGGTTCTACGCCGGTGTCGGGCTCCGTGCCGGCGACGACGACCTGAAGGTCGGCACCCTCTGCCTGATCGACCCCGAGCCGCGCACCCTCGACGCCGACGAACTCGAACTGCTGCAGGAACTCGGTATCTGGGCGGAGCGCGAACTGCTCGCCGGAGCCGACGAGGACCGCCTGCGCACCGTGCTCAACGGCCTGCAGCCGACCGAGGTACAGGTTCCCGGGTACCGGATCACGGGGATGTCGATCCCGCACGGGCTCGTCTCCGGTGACTTCCACGACTGGCACCGCTCCGGCGAGGACTCGATCCACCTGACCGTGTCCGACGTCATGGGCAAGGGGATGTCCGCCGGGCTCCTCGCCGCGAACATCCGCGGAGGCCTGCTCGCCCGCGGCGACCAGGACCCGGGCACCGCCGTCGCCGAACTCGAGGCGCAGGTCGCCCCCGAGCTCAGCCGTGCCGAGTCCTTCGCGACGATGTTCCACGGCCGGCTGACCCCGTCCACCGGGCGACTCGACTTCGCCGACGCCGGCCACGGGCTCGTGCTGCAGCTCCGTGACGACGGTGCCGAGCGGATCCTGCGGTCGTCGGACCTGCCGATCGGGCTGCACCCCGCCGGGATGCCCCGCGCGGCCGGGTCGCTCGTGCTCCGTCCCGGTGACGTGCTCATCGTCGTGACCGACGGCGCGCTCGAGCTCTGGGACTCCACGCTCGCGGCGCTGTCGGAGCTCGGGTCGCTGTACCGGGAGTCCCCGGACGTCGAGACGTTCCTGCAGCGGGTGCGCGCACGCGTCGCCGAACACGACCCGGGCGACGACCTGACCATCGTCGTCGTGGCGCGCGAGGCGCTCGGCGCGCTCGAGGCCTGAGCGGTCGAGAACTGTCGGCTGGCTCGTCGGCCGGCGCGCGCGGCGAGGGGTCGCGACGTGTCGTGCGTCCGCCGCCGAGTGGTCACGAACCGTCGGTTGGCGGGGCCTCGGGCGACGGTTCGTGACCGTTCGACGGACGTGAGCGGGGTGTCGTGACCGTTCGGGCCGCACCCGCCGGGCGCGGCGTCAGGCGCCGAGGCGCTCGATCAGCTCGGCGTAGCGCGCAGCCGTGCGCTCGACGATCTCGTCCGGGAGCACCGGCGGCGTGCCCTGGCGGTCCCAGTGCGCGCTGAGCCAGTCCCGCACGATCTGCTTGTCGAACGAGTCGGTGCGGTCGGCGGAGCGGGCGTCCCAGTAGCGGCTCGAGTCGCTCGTCAGGACCTCGTCGGCGATGCGGATCCGGCCGGTGGCGTCCTGCCCGAACTCGAACTTGGTGTCCGCGATGACGACGTCCCGCTCGAGCGCGATGGCCGCGGCCTCGGTGTAGACGTGCAGCGAGAGCTCGCGCAGCGTGGCCGCGGTCTCGGCACCGACCAGGTCGACGGTCTGCTCGTACGAGATGTTCTCGTCGTGCTCGCCCTGGGCCGCCTTGTACGCCGGCGTGTAGATCGGCTCCGGCAGGCGGTCACCGTTGGACAGCCCCGCGGGGAGCGCGACACCGCACACGCTGCCGGTCTCCTGGTACTCGGCCCAGCCGCTGCCGACCAGGTACCCGCGCACGACGCACTCGACGGGGAACATCGTGAGCGGCATGACGTGCATCGACCGTGCCTCGACCTCGGCCGGCACGGGGGTGCCACCGGAGGACGGACCGATGATGTGGTTCGGGACGTCGCTCAGCTGGGTGAACCAGAACCGCGACAGGCGGGTCAGCAGCTCGCCCTTGCCCGGGATCGGCGGCTCGAGCGCGAAGTCGTACGCGCTGACCCGGTCCGAGGCGACGAGCAGCAGCTCGGACGCACTCGCCAGGTCGGCGGTGCCCTCGGGCACGTAGAGCTCGCGGACCTTGCCGGACGAGACGTGCCGCCAGCCGGCGATCGGCGCGGGGGCGCTCACTTCGCGACCTTCGCGGCGATGTCGGTGCGGAACTGCGCGCCCTCGAGCGTGATGTCGCCGAGCCCGGCGTAGGCACGCTCACGGGCCTGGGCGAAGTCCGACCCGGTCGCGACGACACTGAGCACCCGGCCGCCCGTGGCGACGAGCGTGTCGTCGAGGACACCGGTGGCAGCGTGCGCGACCGAGACGCCGTCGCGGGCGTTCGCGTCGTCGATGCCGGTGATCGGTCGACCGGTCTGCGGGTTCTCCGGGTAGCCCGCGCTCGCCAGGACGACGGTGACGGCGACCTCGTCGCGGAACACGGGTGCGGGGACGGCACCGAGCTGCCCGGTGGCGGCGGCCAGCAGGAGTTCGCTGAGCGGCGTGGCCAGGCGGGGGAGCACGACCTGCGTCTCCGGGTCACCGAAGCGCGCGTTGAACTCGATCACGCGGACACCCTGCTCGGTGACGATGAGGCCGCAGTACAGGAGCCCGACGAACGGCGTGCCCTCGTGCTCGAGGCGGCGGACGGTCGGCAGCGCGACGAGCTCGGTGACCTCGTCGACGAAGGCCTGCTCGGACGGCCAGCGGTCGGCGAGCCACGGCAGCGGCGAGTACGCGCCCATGCCGCCGGTGTTCGGTCCGAGGTCGCCGTCGGCCAGGCGCTTGTAGTCCTGCGCGGGGCTGAGCGCACGGACGTCGTGCCCGTCGCTCAGGAAGAACAACGAGACCTCTTCGCCGTCGAGGAACTCCTCGACCACGACGTGTCCGTGCTGGAGCCAGTAGGTGGCGTGGTCGATCGCGGCCTGGCGGTCGTCGGTCACGAGCACGCCCTTGCCGGCGGCGAGCCCGTCCGCCTTGACCACGTACGGAGCGCCGAGCTCGTCGATCGCGGCGACGGCTTCGTCCGCCGTGCCCGCGTAGACCGGACGCCCCGTGGGCACACCGGCCTCGCCCATGATCCGCTTGGCGAACGCCTTCGAGCCCTCGAGCTGCGCGGCGGCCTTGCCCGGCCCGAACACGGGGATGCCGCGGGTGCGCACCGGGTCGGCCACGCCGGCGATGAGCGGGGCCTCTGGGCCCACGACGACGAGCTCGACGTCGTTCTCGATCGCGTACTCCGCGACGAGTGCACCGTTGGTGGGGTCGAGGGAGACGGTCTCGACGTCGGCGGCGATGCCGGCGTTGCCGGGCGCTGCCGTGATGACGTGACCCGCATGCTCCGCGAGGAGGGCCGTGATGATCGCGTGCTCGCGGGCACCGGAACCGAGGACGAGGATTCGCACCCGATCACCCTACCCAGCCCGACTCGCCGCCCGCGATGCGAGGGCTAGCCTGTGGAGATGCCACCCAGGAGGATCGAGGACGCCGACGGGCGCGCGGCACTGGCCGCGGTGCGTCGTGGGGAGACGGCCCGACCGGCCGTCGCGACCGCGGTTCGGTGGACGTTGCAGTGCCTGGCGGACGAGGTCCCGGGCAACAGCGTCGAGGTGAGGGTGCCGCCATTCGCCGCCGTCCAGGCCGTGCCCGGACCCCGGCACACCCGTGGCACGCCGCCGAACGTCGTCGAGACCGACGCCACCACGTGGCTCGCCCTTGCGTCCGGCGAGCTGACCTGGGCCGAAGCGGTCGCGCAGTCACGCGTCAGCGCCTCGGGCTCCCGCGCCGACCTGACGGCGTTCCTGCCGGTCCGGCTGCCCGCCTCCGGCGCCTGACCCTGCGAGCCGCCGGCACCGAGCCACCGGCACCGATCCGCCAGCACCGAGCCGCCGCGGCGAAAGCGCCTGCGGAGAACTCCCGCGCGAATTAGGTAGTGCCTACCGATGCGCCCACATCGACCGGGTTCCTAAGCTTGAAGTCGCCGGGATTCGGACCCGACCCGAACGGGTCCGAACCCGGCGACAGGCACCAAGGTACGCGATGTTCCACACAACGTGTCAATCGTGGCGGCGCGTCGTGCTGCAATCCGCAACGTTCTTGCGTGCGCGACAGCCGACGCGGAACGCGGAACCGGCCGTGCCGAGTACCGAGCAGCTCAGAGCAGCTCGCTGAGCTCCGACCGCGCGTGCAGGTCCCACTTCGCGAAGACACGGGACAGATGCGCGTCGATCGTCCGCGTCGAGAGCCCGAGGGACTCCGCGATCCGCCGGTTGCTCAGCCCCTGCGCGGCGAGTTCGGCGACCTCGTACTCGCGCTTCGTCAGCGGCGGTTTCGAGTGCCCCGCGGTCACGGAGATGCCATGTGCTGCGAGCAATCCCTGCGCCGCGATCACCCGCGTGCGGTCGCCGGCGCGCACGGCGTCGGCGTACTCGACCACCGCGGCCGCGAGCGGTCCGTCGACGCGAGTGGCGGCCTCGCGCATCCGCTCGAGCGAGCCGGTCGAGTCGCGTCCCTGTGCCATGCCGACCGCGTGGTGCAGGGCGTACCCGTACATCACGTGCGTCCACGAGCCGTTCGCCGTGCTGCGCTCGATGATCTCGTCGGCGTGCTGCAGTCCGGCCGGGTTGCCGAGCACGGCCTCGGTCCAGGCGATCGACACGGCGACCTGCTCGCCGGTGATGCGCATCGCCCGCTGCGGGGTGGTCCGGGCACGTTCGAGCGCGCTGGCGGCTGCTTCCGGGCGTCCGCCGTACGCGAGCGCCAGGGCCAGCCGCGCCCAGGGGTAGGCCGCGAACCCGCCGTGGTCGGCGATGTCGTACCGCTCGCACGCCGCCGAGAACGCGGCGACGGCGTCGTCCCAGCGGCGCTGTGCGAGCGCCAGGTTGCCCTGGCCGATGAGCTCGAGCGTGAAGTCGTACTTCAGGTAGGGGCTGGAACGCCCCGCGGGTACCTCGATGATCAGGTCGTCCAGGTCGCCGCGCCACATCTGCACCTGGTGCAGGACGGAGGAGTTCTCGCCGACGCTCCAGGGCGCTGCCTCGACGTGCGCCACCGCGGTGGCCAGGGCGCGGTGACCGAGCGCGGACGCGTCGTCCAGCCGGCCGGCGGTCGCCAACGCCATCACGGCGCAGGGGGCGACGGCGAGGAACGACATCGGCATCGTCGGGGCGTCCACGATGCCGCTGCGCTCGATCTCGGCCCGGACCTCGGCGAAGTCCCCGCCCCAGCCCTGGTGCGCCATCCGCAGCAGCCGCAGCCGTTCGACAGCCTCGTCGGACACGACCAGGCGCGTGGCGGCATCGGTCAGGGCGACCGCCGCCGTGACGTCGTCGTCGTGGAACTGGCGGATGTTCGCCAGGGTCTCGCACGCTTCGATGACGGCCTCGTCGGTGACGTCGCCGACGTGCCGCTTCGCCACGCCCCAGGCGGCTTCGGCGTCGGCGCGGCCGGCTTCTCGGCCGTCCGAGTACGAGTACGCCAGCGAGCGGAGGCAGTGCGCCGCGACCTGTTCGGTGGGGGTGAGCGTCGTGCGGAGCGCTGCCGAGGCCAGGGCGATCCCGCTCTCGTGCTCCTGCAGCCGCACGGCGACCTGCGCCGCGTCGAGCAGCTGGTCGACCGACGGGAGGACCCCGCACTCGAGCGACCACAGTGCGGCACGCAGGCGTGCGGCGGGCGGTGCGCCCTCGGGCCGGTCGGTGCGGAAGGCGTTGGCGCGCGCGAAGAGTGCCGTTCGCCGGGCCACCGGCACCAGGGTGCGGATGACCTCGCCGACGAGCGGGTGCGACGGCCGGACGACCGCGGCGCCGTCGTCGAGCGAGTCGATGCGGACCAGACCGAGCGCGACGACCCGGTCGACGTCCCCGCCGGTCACCAGGCCGAGCAGGCGAGCGAGCGGGATCGGGTCGGCGAGGGCGACGATGTCGACGACGTCGCGCAGGTCCTCCGGCAGCGACCCGAGCTCGGTGCGGTACATGTCCGCGAGGCTGTCCGACGCGGTCACGCGCCCGCGCCAGTACCACCCGGTCGCGGTGTGGTCGAGGGCGCCGGAGACCCGCGCCGCACGGACCACCTCGCGCAGGTACAGCGGGTTGCCCGCGGTGGCGCGGTGGACGCGCTCGGCCGAGGCGTTCTCGAGCGGCGAGCCCAGCGCCTCGGCCACGAGCGCCGCGGTCTCGTGCAGCGCCAGGGGCTGCAGGTCGATGCGCTCGAGCAGGTCGTCCTGCCACAGCGCGCGGAGCGGCTCGGGGAGCGCCGTGAAGTCGCGGCAGGTCAGGACGAGCCGAGCACCCTGCCGACGGACCAGCCAGGCGACGTACCGCGCGGAGATCGCGTCGAGGTGGTCGGCGTCGTCGACGCGGAGCAGGACGTCGCGGTCGACGAGGTCCTCGATCGCACGGAAGCGCTGCTCGGCGCCGGTGTCGTCGGACAGCTCCGAGATGGACGCCGGCAGCTCGCCGAAGCGCTCGGCGACGGCGCCGAAGGGCATCGACCGGCTCGCGGCGACCGCCGTGATCGGCACGACGACCGTGCGGCCGGTGCCGTCGCGACCGGCGACGCGATCGGTGACTCGGGCCGCGGCGGTGCTCTTGCCGATGCCGGGGGCACCGACGAGCGCGACGCTCCACCGGTGCTCGGCGACGACGGCGACGGCGCGGTCCTCTTCCGCGCGCTGCGCGACGGGCCAGGCCACGCGGGCGGGGACGGCCGGTCGGCGTCGGCGGGCGGGTGCGGTTCGTTCACGCATCCGACACACCTCCTCCGCTTGGGATACCGACCAGTAGCGTCCATCCTCTCCCGGATCGGTCGCCGCGCACAGGCCGCGGGACGTCCCACAGTGGGGGACAATGGACGGGTGAGCAACACCGATCAACCCGACGAGCAGCCGCTCCCCACGCCGGCACCGGCTCCCAGCGCGGTCGCCAGCCCCGACGAGGTCACCATCCGCCGTGCACCGAAGTTCGGCGTGTTCATCGTCGGCGGTGCCGTGCTCGGGTTCCTCGCGACCCTCGTCGTGGTCGCCCTCACCATGAACCTCGGCGGCCAGCGGGACCAGACCAGCTTCGGCAGCCTGGTCGGCTACTTCAGCCTGTGGGGCGTCACGATCGGCGCCTTCGTCGGTGCGGTCGTCGCCGTCGTGTTCGACCGGGTCTACGCCCGGCGGTCGGCCCGCCTGACGGCGGAGCGCGTCGAGGTCGAACTGCCGCCCGAGACGGTCGACGGTGAGCTCGACGACCATGGTGACCAGCGGCCGTAGCCGCTCCCGATCAACGGACTGGAGGCCCGGTGCCAGCTGGCACCGTCCCTCCAGGCACGGCCGTCACCCCGCTGGCGCGGTGCGCCGGTACCGGCTGGTGGGGCCCACCTCCCGTCCGTCTGGTGGTCGCGATCGCGACCACCACTCAGCTGAGCTGGTTCGCCTCGACCCAGGACAGGTACTCCGGGCTCACGGTGCCCGTGACGTACTCACCCGTGAAGCAGCTCATCTCGAGGTCGGTCACGTCCGAGCCCTCGATGATGGCGTCGCGCATGTCCCCGACCTCCTGGTAGATCAGGTGGTCGCTGCCGAGCACGCGGTTGATCTCCGGGATCTTCCGGTCGTGCGCGATGAGCTCCGCGCGCGTCGGCATGTTGATGCCGTAGACGTGCGGGAACCGGACAGGGGGAGCGGCGCTCGTGAACGTGACCTCGTTCGCGCCGGCGGCCCGGGCCATCTCGACGATCTCGCGGCTCGTGGTGCCGCGGACGATCGAGTCGTCGACGATCAGGATGTTCTTGCCCTTGAACTCGGACGACATCGCGTTGAGCTTTTGGCGCACCGAACGCTTGCGCTCCGCCTGCCCCGGCATGATGAAGGTGCGGCCGACGTAGCGGTTCTTGTAGAAGCCCTCGCGGTACTCGATGCCGAGCTTCCGAGCGACCTGCATGGCCGCCGGACGGCTCGAGTCCGGGATCGGCATGACCACGTCGATGTCACCGGTCGGCGCGTACTGCTCGATGGTGTCGGCCAGGCGGTTGCCGAGGCGCAGACGCGCGTCGTAGACCGAGATGCCGTTCATCACCGAGTCGGGGCGTGCCAGGTAGACGTACTCGAACGAGCACGGCACCAGGCGCGGGTTCTTCGCGCACTGGCGGGCGTGCATCTGGCCGTTCATCTCGATGAACACGGCCTCGCCCGGGGCGATGTCGCGGACGATCTCGTACCCGCCGGACTCGAGCACGAGCGACTCGCTCGCGACGACCCACTCCGGCTGCCCGGCCTCGTCGAACTTGTGGCCGAGGATCAGCGGGCGGATGCCGAACGGGTCGCGGAAGGCCAGCAGCCCGTGCCCGGCGATGGTCGCGATCGTGGCGTAGGAGCCCTCGACCCGCTCGTGCACGCGCTCGACGGCGTCGAACACCTGACCCGGGTCGAGGTTCGCGCCGCGGACCTGGCCCTGCAGCTCGTGCGCCAGCACGTTCACCAGGAGCTCGGTGTCGCTCGTCGTGTTCAGGTGACGACGGTCGATGTCGAACAGTTCACGCGTGAGCTCCCGCGTGTTGGTGAGGTTGCCGTTGTGGACGAGGACGATGCCGTACGGCGCGTTCACGTAGAACGGCTGGGCTTCTTCTTCGTTCGTCGCGGCGCCCTTGGTGGCGTAGCGGACGTGTCCGAGCCCCATGGTGCCGAGGAGGGCACGCATGTCGCGGGTGCGGAACGCCTCACGCACGTGGCCGCGGGTCTTGTGCATGTGGTGCACGTGACCCTCGACCGTGGCGATGCCCGTCGAGTCCTGCCCGCGGTGCTGCAGGAGGAGCAGTGCGTCGTAGATGGATTGGTTGGCGGGGCCCTGCGCAACAAGGCCGACGATGCCGCACATTCGCGGGTGTGCTCCAGACCGTAGAATCGGGGGGTACCGAACAAGTCTGCCATGTCACCGCGAAGGACTCCGCATGCCCAACCCGTACGCCGAAGCCGGAGTGGACACCGCTGCCGGTGACCTGGCCGTCGAACTGATGAAGTCCGCGGTCGCGGCCACCCACAACGCCTCGGTCCTCGGTGGCGTCGGTGGGTTCGCCGGGCTCTACGACGTCTCGTTCCTGAAGGACTTCTCACACCCGTTGCTCGCGACCTCGACCGACGGCGTCGGCACCAAGGTCGCCATCGCGCAGGCGATCGACAAGCACGACACCATCGGGCAGGACCTGGTCGGCATGGTCGTCGACGACATCGTCGTGGTCGGCGCGAAGCCGCTGTTCATGACCGACTACATCGCGTGCGGCCGAGTGGTGCCGGGCCGGATCGCCGACATCGTCGCCGGCATCGCCCGCGGCTGCTCGGAGACCGGCACCGCCCTGGTCGGCGGCGAGACCGCCGAGCACCCGGGGCTGCTCGGCCCGGACGACTACGACGTGGCCGGTGCGGCGACGGGTGTCGTCGAGGCCGACGCACAGCTCGGCGCGCACCTGGTGCAGGACGGCGACGTGGTCCTGGCGATCGAGTCGTCGGGCCTGCACTCCAACGGGTACTCCCTCGTGCGGCACATCCTGGCGTCGCGGGGCGTCGGCTTCACGGACCAGCTGCCCGAGCTGAGCGGCGTCGGGTTCGGCGGCGCGGTCTCCGTCGGCGAAGCCCTGCTCGAGCCGACGCGCCTGTACACCGCACCGCTCCTGGCGCTGCTCGAGCAGCACCCGGGCGCGGTGCACTCGCTCTCGCACGTGACCGGTGGTGGCATCGCCGCGAACCTGGCGCGCGTGCTGCCCGTCGGCTCCTGGGTCGAGGTCGACCGTTCCACCTGGCAGCCGCTCCCGGTGTTCCGGGTCCTGGCCGACATGGCCGGCACCCCGATCGAGGACACCGAGGGCACCTGGAACCTGGGCATCGGCATGTTCGCCGTCGTCTCGGCCGGAGCTGCTGCCGAGGTCATCGCCTCGCTCGGTGCCGCCGGCATGCCCACGTGGCCCGTCGGCACGATCGCCACGTCCGCGCGGGACCTGACCGGGTTCGAGCAGGGCGCCAAGGGTGTCGACGGCGGCGCGGTCCGGCTCGTCGGGAGCTACGCGGGCTGACCCGCCCGGTGCCGTGCCGTGCTTTGCCGTGCCTTGCCGTGCTGCGTGCGTTGAGTGGTCACGAACCGTCGTTTGGCGGGTGTGCAGCCGACGGGTTGTGACCGCTCGGCGTCGTGCACGCGGGGAGTCGTGACCAGTCCATCCCGGGAACCGGGCGCGCCGACGGGTCTCCGGGCACGCGGAAACGCCGCGCCGCCCGAGGGCTGCGCGGCGTGACTGCGAGAGAGGTCAGGCGGACTTGTTCTGGTCTGCCTGGGTCTCGAACTCGTCTTCGTCTTCCGCCGGTTCCGGACCGTACTGGTCCGCCCAACGGTCGACGTAGTTCTCGTCGGAGTGTTGTCCGGCGGAGAGCTCCTGCTCGAGCGCACCGTAGTTCGTCTGCGGGCTGAAGTACTTCAGCTCACGGGCGACCTTGGTGTGCTTCGCCTTCTGACGGCCGCGCCCCATGCGTGACCCCCTCGTTCGGCTCTGGTCCGGTCCTGGCGAATGACGGAAGATCACTCGGGGAACCAGACGGTTCGTGGTTTGAAATCTGCCGATCACTCTACCATGTACCTCGATCTGGACGTCGCGCGACGGCTGGCCCGCACAGCAGAATCGAAGTGATGACGGAACCCCTCGAGCCCCCGGTCGACCAGCACGCCCGCGTGGTGGTGATCGGTGCGGGGCAGGCGGGGCTCTCCGTGGGATACCACCTGCGTCGCCTCGGGCTCGTCCCCGGCAGCGACCTGGTGATCCTCGACCGCGCGCCGAGCACCGGTGGGGCGTGGCAGTTCCGGTGGGAGGCCCTGCGGCTCGGAGCAGCACACCGGGTGCACGACCTGCCCGGCATGCGTGCGATGGGCCTGGAGTTCGACGACGCCGACCGGTCGCGGCCCGCGCGGGACGTCGTCAGCGAGTACTACCGGCGGTTCGAGCAGCACTACGACCTGCGGGTGCGGCGCCCGGTCACGGTGACGTCCGTCTCACGCATCGACGGCGACGGCCGCGTGTCGGGCGACTCCCCGGCGGACCGTGGGCTCTGCGTCACGACCCGGAGTGCCGACGGCACCGTCACGCGCATCCGTGCCGACGTCGTGGTGAACGCATCCGGAACGTGGGGTACCCCCTTCGTGCCGTGGTACCCGGGGCGCGACGTGTTCCGCGGGCGGCAGGTCGACACGACCGAGTACCGCAGCGCCTCTGAGTTCGCCCGCCAGGACGTCGTGGTGGTTGGGGGTGGGACGAGCGCGATCGGGTTCCTGCTCGAACTCGACGGCGTCGCCCGTTCGACGCGGTGGTTCACCCGGCGTCCGATGGTCTGGGCCGGGACCGCGTCGCTCGACGTCGAGTCCGCCGTGGCCGCCGTCGACGAACAGGACCGTGCCGCCCGCGCCGGCGAGGTCCTGCCGAGCATCGTCAGCGGCACCGGGGTCCCGGTCTCACGACGGATCCGCGCCGGCATCGACCGCGGCGTGCTGCGCGACGAGCCGATGTTCACGCGGATGGACGAGACCGGGGTGGTGCGGGCAGACGGCACCCACGTGCACGCCGACGCGGTGATCTGGGCGACGGGGTTCCGGGCCGACCTCCGGCACCTCGCGCCGCTGCACCTGCGGACCACGGCGGGCGGGGTGGTGGTCGAGGACGGCCGGTCGGCCGAGGATCCGCGCTTGTTCCTGGCCGGCTACGGTCCCCAGGCATCGACCATCGGTGCGAACCGGGCCGGCCGACGCACCGCCCGCCAGGTGATGGACACACTGGCGGGCTGAACGGCACTGCGGCCCTCGCACCGTGCGAGGGACCACGTGAACGGTGCGAGGTTCCGTTCCCGGTGCGGGCCTCGTGAGCTCTCACCGGGAACGGAACCTCGCACCGGACGAAACCGGGACGCGCGGCTCAGGCGGGCAGGGGCTCCTCGACGCCACGACGACGGCGTGACGACTTGAGCACCAGGGCGTCGAGCGAGAACCGCCCGGGCCCGGTCAGCGCCACGGCGAGCGACGCCACCGCGAGCACGAGCACGTACTCGAACCCGCCGTCCTGCGAGTAGAAGCCCGCGGTGCCGTGGGCCAGGAACCCGGCGACGACCATGTCGACGGCCAGCAGCACGCCGACGACGCGGGTCGCGACGCCGAGCACGAGCAGGACGCCGCCGACGAGCTCGAGGCCGGCGACGAGGGGTGCTGCGACCTCGGCGAGGGGGACGCCCATGCCCGAGAAGCCCTGCACCACGTTGGGGATGCCCTGGGCGAACTTCTGGGCGCCGTGGGCGATGAACACCACCCCGAGGACGATGCGGAGCGCGGTCAGGCCGATGGAGGTCGATGTCGTTCGCATGGCCACGAAGGTAGCCGGTGACGCGTCATCGATCGTCCTCGAACAGGGGACTGACCGCGCTTCGCCAGAACATGCCCAGAGCATGCCCAGCCAGCGGTCCGCCGAAGGGCGGACTGCTTCTCAGGAATCGGCGCCGCGGCCCGTCTGCTGCTGGAGGCGGTCGATGTGCTCCGACGCCTGCGCCTTGGTGAGGTCGGCGGGGAGTTCCTCGCCGGCTTCACGGGCCAGGGTGTCGAGGTAGCTGCGCTGCGGTCCGGTCATCGGCTCGTCGCCGGTGACCCACTGCTCGGGGTCCTTGCTCGCGTCGGTGGAGGGGTCGGGTCGGGGGCCGCCCAGGGTCTCGCCCTGGATCGGTGCGTCCGGGGTCTGCTGCTGGTCGCGGTCTGCGTCACTCATGTCCGCGACGGTACGCCGCACCCCCGTCACGACACGCAGCAGCGACGTCCCCCGAAGCGGCTCAGCGGCACAGCGCGCACGACGGCACGCATCCGCACCGAAGCGGCTCAGACCTCGGTCGCCGCGTACCGCACCAGATCGGGCCCGACGGCACTCGTGGCGATCGGCACGACGCGGTCGTCCCGCCGGATCCAGATGGTCGCCGCACGCTCGTCGATCCGGTCGACCTCGTGCAGCTCGCCGTCGAGCAGCACCGACGCCGCGACCCGGACCAGACCGCTCGCCGGACGTGGCGGCAACCCGACCACGTCGTCGCCGTACGCCGGATGCTCGCCGGGCTGCAGGAACGGGGACACCGGGGCGGTGACGACTTCGAGTCCCTCGTCGACCGCGGTCACCGCCACCAGGCGGACGGCCTGGTCGGTCGGCAGCGGCACGTCGACGACGGGCTCGGCGGTGGGGCCGGCCAGTGCGCGGAAGGCGGGGCGACCGTCGGGGGCGAGGTGGGCCTCCAGGCCGTCGATCCGGACGCGACCGCGCCCACGGGAGTCGGCGTAGACACCGGGCTCGATGCCGGACTGCCGCGCCTCGAGCCGGGTGAGGACGACGCGGTCCGGGCGGTACCAGTCGCGGAGCGCGGCCGGGTCCACCCAGCCGACGCTCGGGACGCCGCGGGAGAGCGCGGCGGACTCGTCGGCGGCGCGCTCGTCGCGAGCGCCGAGGGGGTGCTCGCCGCGCACGGCGACGAGTCCTTCGAGCGGGCTGCCGGCCGGCGGCTCGTGGTCGAGCACCTCGACGCGCTTCGAGACCTTGCCGCCGTGTCCGTCGAACGTGGCGAACGTCCGCAGGTCACTGATGGTCATGGGGCCACATGCTACGACTCGTCCGCTCCCCGTCGCGGCGGGGAGGGCACGAGGGCGTGGATCTCTCCCGTGCAGAGCGCGGGGTCGACGCCCTCGGCGGGGCCCGCCGGACGGGTCGCGCGGCGCGGCTGGATGCTGTTGCGCTCGGCGGACCGGATCAGGCGGTCCTCGGCCGAAGCCGAGGCCGAGGCCGTGGCCTCGGCCGACGAACCGGGCTGCGCGGGGCGGCGGAGCGGGGGCCGGACGGGCTCGCCGCGGCGTTCCTGGCCGGGCAGCGGGCGGGAGCGGCGGCCGTACAGCAGCTCGGACGAGTCGAGCAGCCACGGCACCAGGGCCACGGTGACGCCGTGCACGAGCAGCAGCTTCTTGCGGATGCGGCGGCCGCGGTGGTTGTGGAGCAGGCCCTCCCACCAGTGCCCGACGATGAAGATCGGGGTGTAGACGGTGACGACCTCGGAGCCGTGCTCGTTCCGGTGCGCCTTGATGTACTTGATCAGGGGCATCGAGATGTCGCGGTACGGGCTCGGCACGATCGTCAGCGGCACCTGGATGCCGTACTCCGCCCACTGGTCGCGCAGGCGCTGGGACTCGGCGTCGTCGATCGCGACGTGCACCGCCTCGATGCTCGCGTGCTCGGCGGCGACGGCGTAGTCGAGCGCCTTGAGCACGGGCTTCTGCAGCTTGTTCACCAGGACGATCGCGTGGTCGCCGGTGGCGCCGAACTTCGTCTCGACGTCGGCCTCGATCTCGTGCGAGACGTCGCGGTAGTAGCGGTTCACGCCGAGCATGAGCACGTACAGCACCGGCATGATCAGGAAGACCAGCCAGGCGCCGTGGGTGAACTTCGTGATCGTGACGATGACGAGCACCACGAGGGTGAAGGTGGCGCCGATCGCGTTGATCGTGCGGGAGCGGACGACCTGCCCGCGGTTCACGGCAGGGTCACCCACGGGCACCGTCCCGTCCCGGTCTGCTCGGAGCAGCCGTGTCCAGTGCACGACCATGCCCGTCTGTCCGAGCGTGAACGACACGAAGACACCGATGATGTAGAGCTGGATGAGGCTCGTGACGTTCGCGCGGTAGACCACGAGCAGCGCCGCGGCGACGAGGGCCAGGACGATGACGCCGTTCGAGTAGATGAGCCGGTCGCCGCGGGTCGAGAGGGCCTTCGGGGCGTACGAGTCGCGGGCCAGGATCGAGCCGAGCAGCGGGAACCCGTTGAAGGCCGTGTTCGCCGCGAGGAGCAGGACCGCCGCCGTGGTCGCCTGGATCACGAAGAACAGCACGGAGTTGTTGCCGAACGTCGCGGCCGCGATCTGCGCGATGAGCGAGCGCTGCGGCGTGGTCGCACAGTTCGCGAAGCCCTGCAGGTCGCAGGCGCGCTCGGCGTAGTGCACGTGCGACACGAGCGCCAGGGTGATGAGCCCGATGAACAGGACGATCGCGATGCCGCCCATCGCGACCAGGGTGGCCTGCGCGTTCTTGATCTTCGGCCGGCGGAACGCCTGCACGCCGTTCGCGATGGCCTCCACGCCGGTCAGGGCCGAGCAGCCCGAGGCGAAGGCGCGGAGGAGCAGCAGGATGAACGCCGCCTGCGTCGTGTGCTCGACGTTCTGCACGGTGTACGCCGCGGACTCGGCGACCGGGGCGTTGCCGGCGGCGACCCGGACGAGCCCGGTGACGACCATCACGAAGACGCTCGCCACGAACAGGTAGGTCGGGATCGCGAAGGCCTTGCTCGACTCCCGCACCCCCCGCAGGTTCGCGGCGGCGAGCAGCACGACGAACAGCAGGGCGAGCTCGACGCGGAAGTGGTCGAGCATCGGGAGCGCCGAGATGATGTTGTCGACACCGGAGGCGACCGACACGGCCACCGTCATCACGTAGTCGACGAGCAGTGCACTGGCGACGACCAGCCCGGCCTTCTCGCCGAGGTTCCGGTGCGCCACCTCGTAGTCGCCACCACCGGACGGGTACGCCTTGATGAGCTGCCGGTACGAGGCGACGACGACCACGAGCAGCAGCACGACGAGTGCGGCGACCCACGGCGCGAACGTCAGGAAGGCCATGCCGCCGAGCAGCAGGATCATCAGGAGTTCCTGCGGCGCGTACGCGACAGAGGACAGCGGGTCACTCGCGAAGATCGGCAGGGCCAGGTGCTTCGGGAGGAGCTGTCCTTCGAGCTTCTCAGAGGGGAGGGGATCCCCGATCAGTCGTGCTTTCAACGACCGGATCTCGTTCGTCACGAGCGGCAAACCTACTCAGTTCCGGGCGCGAGTCAACACGGTTCGCCTGCCGCACATTCCCGGTCGGCTGCGGGCGCGCCACCCTGGGTGTCGCACACCCCTTGCGGTTGACGCAGCGTCAAGCATTACAGTCGCCAGCATGAGCGCATCGACAGGCCCGGGTGACGCAGCTGCGAAAGCTCCCCACGCCATCACCGAGGTGGCGCGTTCCGCCGGTGTCTCGAGCCGGACGCTGCGGCACTACGAGGCCGTCGGACTGCTGCCGGCCACCGCCGTCGGCGCGGGTGGGCTGCGGCGCTACGACGACAGTGCGCTCGTCCGGCTGCAGCGCATCCTGCTGCTGCGCGGGCTCGGACTCGGGCTGCCGGAGATCGCGCGACGGCTCGACGACGAGGGCGACGACGTCGCGGCGCTCACGGCGCACCTGACGTGGCTCGAGCACGAACGGGATCGGCTGGCCCGGCAGCTGGCCGCGGTCCGCACCACCGTGGCGCGCGTCGAGCACGGGGAGGACCTGACGGCAGGCGAGGCGTTCGCCGGCTTCCCGCCGACGCGACTTCCGGCTCCCTGAGGCGTCGGGTGCGGGGCGCTGAGGAACCAGGTTCCGGACACCACACCGCGGATCTGCACGGTGCTGTGTCCGGAACCTGGTTCCGCGGGTGACGTCGGGCGCGACACGGTGCGGACGACGGCCGGGAGGCCCTGGTCGCCAACACCTGTCGGCCGCGGGCAGTCAGAGCGACTTGCGCAGGGCCTCCAGGCCGTCCCGCAGACGCGTCACGGTGTCCGCACCGAGCGTGCCGCGGGTCGCCCGACGGCGCAGGTCCGCACGCACCTGCTGCCGGAACGACGACAGCGCCATCTCGAGCTCGCGCAGGGCGCGGGCACTGTCCGACGGGACGGACACGGGCTCCTCGGCGGAACCCGTCGCCGGGCTCTCGGCGGCGGCAGCCAGGTCGGCACGGAGCGAGCGCATGGCCTCGCCGACCGAGGCGCGCACGCCGTCGGCCAGCGACTTCACCGAGTCGCTCACGCCGGACTCGACCGTGGCGATCTCGTCGGCACGTGCCGCGAGCTCGGCACGGCCGGCGTCCGTGATCGCGTAGACGGTCTTGCGGCCGTCGGCGGTCTTCGTGACCAGGCCGTCGTCCTCGAGCTTGGCGAGCCGGGGGTAGACGGTGCCGGCGCTCGGCACGTAGGTGCCGCCGAAGCGGTCGCCGAGTGCCTGGATGAGCTCGTAGCCGTGCATCGGGTGGTCGGCCAGCAGGACGAGCAGGTAGAGGCGCAGGTGGCCGTGGGCGAAGACGGGGCTCATTCGGGCACCTCGCTCTCGTTCGTCGGGGTGGTCGGCGTGGTCGTCGTCGTCGGGGGTGTCGGCTCGGCGACCGGCGGGGCGTGCAGCACCGCGATGTCGCCGGAGACGGAGTTCACCCGCAGGTCGAGCCACTGGCCGGACAGCTCGCCGCCCTGCTTGACGTACGAACCGCGCACCCCGCGGATCTCGGCGTCGTCGAACTGCAGCTTGCCGGTCGCGGTGTTCACCGTGCACTTGTAGGCGACGCCGTCCGCCAGGCGGACGCTCACCGACCCGGACACCGTGTTGACGCGGGCGGACTCGGGGACCCCGTGCAGGTCGAGCACGACGTCGGCCGAGACGCCGTCGGCCTGGAACCGCGGGATCTCGCCGGTGGCCACGACGTCGCCGGAGACGGTGTGCACCGCGAGCGCGCCGTCGAGGTCGCGGATCGTGGTGGCGCCCGAGACGGCGTTGACCGTGACGTCACCCGCGACGCCGTCGACGACCAGGTCGCCGGACACCGTGTTGAGCGTGGCACCGCGGTTCGTGCCGGACAGCAGCGCACCGGCCGAGACGACACCGAGCGTGATGCCGGCGTCGCGGGGGACCAGGATGCTGACGTCGGCGTGGGCCTTGCCGCGGAAGGACTTCAGGAACCCGATGGGGTCGTCCCACCGGACCTGGGGGTGGTCGACGGTGAGGGTGTCGCCGTCGACCTCGATGAGCATCTGCTTGCCGGACACGCTGTGGATCTCGACCCGGGCCGTGGGTTCGTCGTGTGCGACGACGTCCACCTGCCCGCCGACGAGGCCGACACGCACGGTGCGCACGATGCCGGTGTCGATGACCTTGGGCTCGTCGACGAGCCACTTCTCCTGCGCCATGTTGCCTCCTGGAACTCGCGATGTATCGCGTCTGTGGAGGTCACGCTATATCGCGTTGCACCGAGCCGCAAGGGGTCGCACGCGATCGCCGGGTGATCGTGAGCAGGAATGGTCGGGTGAGGGCCGTGGACCCGACCGTTCCTGCTCACGAAGCGGGCGTGGCGGGGGTGGGGCGGGCCTCCAGGGTGGGGGTGGCGACGTTCGCTGCGGGCGCTGCCGCCGTGCGCTCGGGACTCCACGGGAACCGGCGGAAGTAGGGCATGAGCGGCTGGACCATCGGGCCGATCGCGAACGCCGCGATGACGGTGCCCGCGCCGACGTCTCCGCCGAGGACCCACCCGACGATCACGACGGTGACCTCGACCAGGGTCCGGGCGAGCCAGATCGGCCAGCCGAGCCGCTGGTGCAGGCCCACCATCAGGCCGTCTCGCGCGCCCGTGCCGAACCCCGCACCGATGTAGGACGCCGTCGCGACCGCGAGCAGCACGAGTCCCGCGGTGAACAGCCCGATCCGGGCGACGATCCCCGACGGCTCCGGCACCAGCCAGAGCACCAGGTCGGCACTCGGCCCGATCGCCAGGGCGTTCAGCAGCGTCCCGATGCCCGGCTTCTGGCGGAGCGGGATCCACAGCAGCAGGATCACGCCGCTCGACACCACCGTGATGACGCCGAACGACCACGGCACGACGTTCTCGAGCCCCTGGGTCAGCACCGTCCACGAGCTCACACCGACCACCGCGCGGACCTGCAGCGCGGTCGAGGCGCCGTAGAGGAACAGTCCGACGAAGAGCTGGACGAAGCGCAGGGTGAGAGCGGTGCGGCGGGACATGTGGCCATCGTCCCGACAGATTGGCCTGCAGGTCGAGAGCCAATCGCGCTACCGTGGACCCGTGCCCCCTGTCCTGATCAGTGCCCGCGCCGCTTCCCACCTGCTGACCGACTGGCGCGCCGGGACCGACGCCCCGGCCTACGAGGCGCTCGCCGACGCCCTCCGGGTCCTCGTCATCGACGGGCGGATCGCCCAGGGCGTCCGGCTGCCGGCCGAACGCGGCCTGGCCGCAGCCCTCGGCGTCTCGCGCACCACCGTCGCGAACGCCTACGCCCGGCTGCGCTCCGACGGGTTCCTGGTGTCCGTCCGTGGCTCCGGCAGCGTGGTCCACCTGCCCCGTGACCTGGTCGGCCGGCCCGACCCCGAACGCCTGGGCGGAGTCGTCGAGGGGGGCCTGCTCGACCTGCGCAAGGCGGCCCTGCACGCAGCCCCCGGCATCGACGAGGCGGTCGAGCGGGCGGTCCGGCACGTGCCGGCGGCGCTCGCCGGCATCGGCTACGACACCGTCGGCGACCCCGGCCTCCGCGCCGCGATCGCCGCGCGCTACACCGAGCGCGGACTGCCGACGGAGCCCGCCCAGGTCATCGTCACCCTCGGCGCGCAGCACGCGATCGCCCTGCTCGCGCGCGTGCTCGTCCGCCGTGGCGACGCCGTGCTCGTCGAGTCCCCGACCTACCCGCACGCGCACGAGGCCTTCCGCGAGGCCGGCGGACGCCTGGTCGGCGTCCCCGTCGACGCGCGGACGGGGTGGGACGCCGCAGCGCTCGAGACGACGCTGCGTCGCACCGCGCCCTCCGTCGCGTACGTCATGCCCGAGCTCCACAACCCGACCGGTGCGACCATGTCCGCGTCGACCCGCCGGCTCCTGCTGTCGGTCGCGTCCTCGGTCGGCACGATCGTCATCGCCGACGAGACGATGGGGGAGCTCCGGATCGACGGGGAGCCGTCGCCGCCGTTGGCGGCGGCGGACCCGTCGGGGTCGTCGGTCGTGATGATCGGTTCCGCCGCCAAGGTCTTCTGGGGCGGCCTGCGGATCGGCTGGATCCGCGCCGATCCGGCGCTGCTGCAGCGGCTGCTGCTCGCCCGCCCGACGGGCGACCTCGGCACCCCCGTGCTCGACCAGCTGGTCGTGCGCGAGCTGGTCCCGCGCACGGCGGCCGTCCTGGAGGCGCGGCGTGCGTCCCTGCGCGAAGGTCGCGACGCGGTCGTGGGGGCGCTCCGGGCGCGGCTCCCCGAGTGGGACGTCCCGGCACCGGCGGGCGGGTTGACGACGTGGGTGGGGCTCGGCCGACCGGTGTCGAGCGCGCTCGTGCTCGCCGCACGGGCCGAGGGTGTGGTGCTGGCCTCGGGCGGGGTGTTCGGGCCGGACGGCGGGTTCGAGCGGTTCCTGCGGGTGCCGTTCACGATGGCCCCGGCCGATCGGGGGCGGTTGGTGGACGTGCTGTCGCGGTCGTGGGAACGGGTGGGCGGCGAGACGAGCGGGGTGCGGGGGTCGTTGGCGGCGGTGGTCTGAGCCTGTCTCTTATACACATC
>NZ_QKTD01000016.1:0-102728 GCF_003234695.1 Curtobacterium sp. MCLR17_042 | reverse complement strand
GGCCTGGGCGGAGGAGATCCCGAACGCGGCACCGCCGAGGACGAGGGCGCCGGTCGTGGCGAGGGTGATGGAGGTCTTGAGGCTCTTACGCATCGTGATCAGTCCTTTGCTGTTGTCGCGCTCGGCGCGGCTGCTGTGTGCGCGCCGAACACACCCTTGGTGGGGTGGAGAACCAGCGATGTGCGGCTGGTGAGCGCTCCGGGTGTTTCCCGGTCGTTGCAGGTGATTCGGCACCCTCCGGCGAAGGGTTTGGACGGATCTGCTGTCGTTACCGCTCTGTGACCTTCGGGCTCATCCGGACAGCGCTCACGCCCGCAAGTACGTTCTCTGAGAGGCCGCTGAACGTGGTCCATCGAGAAAGGCACTCCCCATGGCATCGACGTCCAGTCGTCCCACGTCCGTCACCGTCGCGTTCGTCATCTGGCTGGTGGTGGTCCTGGCGAACATCCTGCAGGGCATCATCAACCTCACGTCGGGCTCCTCCGCCGACGTCGCTGACAGTGTCGGCACCGCCCCGCTCGTCGGCGGCGCGATCTTCGCGTTCATCCTCGCCGTGATCGAGCTCATCATCGTCTTCAAGATGCGCGACGGCCGCAACTGGGCCCGCATCGTGCTGACGGTCCTCGCGGTCCTGCAGCTCATCGGTGTCGGTGTCGGCGCGGCCTCGGGTGGCAACGCCTTCGGCTGGATCGGTGGCGTCGCGGTGCTCATCGCAACGATCCTGATGTACGTCGGCGGCGCGAACGGGTACTTCCGTCGCCACTGAGCGCGCGTGCGTGCGGATGCGCTCCTGCGTGACGCACACCGGTCGCTGAACGCGACCACCTGACGGACGGGAGGCCCGGTGCCAGCTGGCACCGGGCCTCCCGTCCGTCGTCCGCTCGGGTCAGAACGCCTTGCCCGGGTTCAGGGTCCCCGCCGGGTCGAGCGCGTCCTTGACGGAGCGGTGCATCGCGAGCACACGGTCACCGAGCTCGACCCGCAGGCCCGGCAGCTTCAGCAGCCCGACGCCGTGCTCACCGGTCACGGTCCCACCGAGCGCCAGGCAGTCCGCCACGATCTGGTCGAACGCGGTCTTCGCGCGGGCCTTCGCGGCGTCGTCACCCTCGGGCGCGATGATCAGCGGGTGCAGGTTGCCGTCGCCGGCGTGCGCGATGTTGGCGATCGTGACGTCCTGTGCGTCCGCGGTCACCTGGATCCGCCGGAGCATCTCGGGCGCCGCGCTCCGCGGCACGCAGATGTCCTCGGTCAGCACCGGACCGAGCCGTTCGAGAGCCGGGTAGGCGAGCCTGCGGGCCTGGAACAGCCGGTCGATGTCCTGGGGGTCGGTGGCCCGCTCGACGTCCGTCCCACCGGCCTCGGCGAAGACGTCCGCGACGTGGTCGGCGATCGCGTCCCCGGCGGCACCGCGCTCGTCGACCCGGGCGAGCAGCAGGGTGTCGACGTCCGCCGGCAGCCCGAGGTGCATCCAGTCGTCGACGGCGCGCAGGCAGGTGCGGTCGACGATCTCGAGGGCCGCGGGGATGATGCCCGCGCGCGAGATCGCGGCCACGGCGTCGCCCGCGGCGGTCAGCGAGGGGAAGTACCCGATCACGGCCCGCTCGTCACGGCCGGCCAGGGGGAGCAGCTTCACGGTGACCGACACGACGATGCCGAGCGTGCCCTCGGAACCGACCAGCAGCCCCGTGAGGTCGTACCCGGCGACGCCCTTCGCCGTCCGGCGGCCGAGCTCCACGACCGACCCGTCGGCAAGCACGACGGTCATGCCGAGCACGTAGTCGCGGGTGACCCCGTACTTGACGCAGCAGATGCCGCCGGCGTTCGTCGCGACGTTGCCGCCGATCGTCGAGATCGCCGAGCTCGCGGGGTCCGGCGGGTACCAGAGGCCGTGCTCGGCGACCGCGGCGCGGAGTGCGTCGTTGATGACGCCGGGTTCGGTGACCGCGTAGCGCTCGTCGGTGTTCACCTCGAGCACCCGGTCCATCCGCTCGAGCGACACGACGATCGAGTCGGCCATCGCGTTGGCGCCGCCGGACAGACCGGTGCCGGCACCGCGGGGGACGACCCGGAGGCCGGCAGCGGCTGCCCAGCGGACGGCGGTGACGACGTCGTCGGTGCTGCGTGCCAGGACCACGGCGAGCGGTGCCGTGGAGTCGGCCCACTCGGCGTCGTCGTGGCGGTAGCGCTCGAGCGACTCCGGGTCGCGGAGCACCTGGTCGGACCCCAGCAGGTGTTCGAGGGCGGTGGCGTCGGCTGCGGTGGCGGATGCGGCGGTGACGGTCATGCGGGGTGGGGGTCCTTCCGTGGCGCGGCGGTGCGGTTCGGGTCCGTCGACGATACGCCGGTCAGTCCAGGCAGAACTCGTTGCCCTCGACGTCCTGCATGACGATGCACGACTCGTTGACCTGGTCCGCCGTCATGCGACGGACCTGGGTGGCGCCGAGTCCGACCAGTCGGGCGCTCTCGGCGTCGAGGGCCGCGAGCCGTTCGGCACCGACCATCCCGGTGCCGACCCGGACGTCCGGCTCGGCGCAGTCGAACGTCACCTGGACCTGTCGCACCGTTGCCATGGCGCCGAGGATACGACGATGCGCGACCGGCGTCCGCTGAGCGCGGCCCGCACCGTCAGCGGTGGGCGCACGGTGCGCCGGGCGGGAGGCACGGTGCCAGGCCGCCACGGGCCTCCAGTCCGTCGCGCAGTCGCGTCAGTGCTGCTTGCCGCGCAGGCGGCCGATGCCCAGCACGATGCCGACGACGACCATGCCCAGCGCGAGGCCGGCCACGGCCGAGACGGCGGTGTCGGCGATCCAGACGACGACGGGGCCTGCGGTCTCGAGTGCGTGCTCGATCACGTGCAGCAGGTCGTACGGTCCGTGCCAGATGGTCTCGGCCAGGTTCGCGATGACCAGGTGTCCACCGACCCAGAGCATCGCGACCGTGCCGATGACGCTGATGACCCGGAAGACCATCGGCATCGCACGGACGATGCGGGCACCGATGCGGCGGGTGCGGCGGACGGAGTTCTTCATCATCTGCAGGCCGATGTCGTCGACCTTCACGAGCAGTGCCACGGCGCCGTAGACGACGGCCGTCATGACCAGACCGATCACGATCAGGGCGCCGAGCGTCGGCCAGAGCCCCAGGTCGGGGTCGAGGCCCGCCAGTGCGATGAGCATGATCTCGGTGCTCAGGATGAGGTCGGTGCGGATGGCGCCGAAGACGAGCTTCGGTTCGGTGACGGCCTCGTCGGACCCGCCCTCGTGGTGCACGCCGAACCACTCGGTGACCTTCTCGGCACCCTCGAAGCACAGGTACGTGCCGCCGAGCAGCAGCAGCCACGGCAGCACCCCGGGTGCGAACGCCGTGAGCAGCAACGCCAGCGGGATGATGATGATGAACTTGTTGAACAGGCTGCCGAGGGCGATGCGCCCGACGACGGGGAGTTCACGAGCGGGCTCGAGGCCCTGCACGTACTGGGGCGTGACGGCGGCGTCGTCGATGACGACCCCGGCGGTCTTCGCGCTGGCCTTGAGGGCTGCGGAGAGGATGTCGTCCACCACGGCGAGCAATCCGACTGACAATGCGTTCTCCACTCGTCTGACCTGTGACCGTGCACAGCGTAGTGGCCGCGGGGCATCCTGAACGCCAGCCGCGGGGCGTCCGTAGGCTCGCGGCATGGCTGACTTCACCGCATCCCAGGCCGCCGTCGTCCGGATCGAGCGTTCCGAGCAGGGGCGCTGGGACCTCTCCGTCATCAGCGACGCCGGTGTCGCGATGGGGCACGGCGTGTACCTGTTCGACGCGGAACACGACGACGCCGAGGACGAGCAGGCCGCGGCCCTCGACTTCGTGCGCGACTACGGGTTCCGGTTCGAGCGCGACGCCGTGCAGGCCGACGGTCCCGACGCCTTCTGGGCACCGCTGCTGCCGTCCGACCAGCAGTAGGCGCTGCAGCGCGCGGGACTCAGCGCGCCGAGTCCTCGAACCCGATCAGCCAGGTGACCCCGTGCGCGTCGCGGACGGTGCCGTCCCAGTCGCCCCACGGCCGCTGCTGCAGCGGGTCGATCACCGTTCCGCCCTCGGCGAGCTGGTCGAACCACCGACGCAGGACGTCCGGTTCCGCGGCGCCGAGCAGTGAGAAGAGCAGCCCGGTCGCCGAGAACGGGGTGTCGCCCTCGCTCGCGTCCGCGGCGAACAGCTGCAGCTCACCGGTGAGCTGGCCGTGCGCGACGGCGTCGGCCGGGCCGTCCGTGCGGGAGAAGTCCGCGTAGGTCGCGATCTGCACCTCGCCGCCGAACACCCGCTGCCAGTGCTCGAGGGCCTGCCTGGCGGTGCCGGCGAACTGGAAGTACGGCGCGGGTCCGGTCGTGTGCATGCCCGGCAAGGTACTCCGGAGTGCGGCGTGCGGGAACCCCGGGGCTCGTCAGTCGAGCAGCGCCAGTGCGCGCTCCAGGACGTCCTCCGGTCGTCCGTCGCCGTGCAGTGCCCACCAGGTCAGTGCGGCGCTCGCGGCGGCGGCCAGCGTGTGGGCGCGCACGGCGACGGCGAGGTCGTCGGCGGTGACCCCGTCCCGCTCGGCCACGTACCGCAGGATCTCGTCGGTCAGGGCCGTGACCGTGGCAGCGCCGACGTGCTCGAGCGACGGGTTCGCGCGGATGACCCGGAGCCGGTGTCGGGTGACCTCGACGGCGTCGTCCGGGAACGTCGCACCGATCCGGTAGGCCGCCCGGAGCGCCACCGCCGAGGGCTCGTCGGCCGGCCGTGACCGCAGGGCCTCGCGGAACCGTGCGGCGAACTCGTCGAGACCGCCCCAGACCAGCGCCGCCTTGTTCGGGAACAGCCGGAAGAGCGACCGACGGCTCACCCCGGCCGCCGCCGCGACGTCGTCCATCGACACCGCGTCGAAGCCCTGGTCGTCGAACAGCCGGAGTGCGACGAGGGACACGGCGTCGGGGTCGATGGTGCGCGGGCGCCCCGTCGGACGGTCGTTCGTCGAGCTCATGGAGACCTTTCGGCACTGAGTGCTATAACCGGTGTGGCGCAGTGAGCGCCCCGCATCGAGGAGACCACATGACCGACACCACCGCCGGACGGTTCACCGGCAGGACCATCATCGTCACCGGAGCGGGTTCCGGCATCGGACGCGCCACGGCGACACGCATCGCGAACGAGGGTGGCCGCGTCATCGCGACCGACGTCGTGGCCGAGCGGCTCGACGCACTCCGCACGGAGCTCGAGGGCTTCGCCGTGGAGACCGTCGTCGGCGACGTCGCCGCGAGCGAGACCATCGATGCACTCATCGCCGCCGCCGGCGACCGGGTGGACGGACTCGCCAACGTCGCCGGCATCATGGACGCGTTCCTGCCGCCGGACGAGGTCGACGACGCCACCTGGGAGCGTGTCTTCAGCGTCAACGTCACCGGCCCGATGCGCCTGACCCGCGCGGTGCTGCCGCTGATGATCGCCGCCGGCAAGGGCTCGGTCGTGAACGTCGCGTCCGAGGCTGCGTTGAAGGCCTCGGCCGCCGGTGCTGCCTACACCTCGTCGAAGCACGCCATCGCCGGGTACACCAAGAGCGTCGCGTTCTTCCACGGGCCGCAGGGCATCCGGGCGAACGCCGTGGCGCCGGGTGCGGTCGCCACGAACATCGAGGCACCGATGCGCAGCGAGTACGCGGCTCGCCGGGTCGGTCCGATCATGCAGACCACCATCCCGCCGGTCGCCCAGCCCGAGCAGCTCGCCGCCGCCATCACCTGGCTGCTGAGTGACGACTCGGCGAACGTCAACGGTGCGGTGCTGCCGAGCGACGGTGGCTGGTCCGTGGTCTGACGGATTTGCTCGGATACGAGTAGAAATCTACCTGGAGTGGTAGATTTCTACTCGATCTGATCGGACCTCTCCATGCAGTTGCAATCCCCCTTCGCGACCGTCACAACCTCCGTGGACGGCGATGTCCTCGCGGTGTTGGCACTGGCCCCAGGGCCGTTGACTATCGCGGGCATCTGCAACCTGGTACCGGACCGGTCGTACGCCGGGGTCCGGAACAGCGCGGATCGGCTGGTCGAGCAGGGCCTCGTCGACGGGCACCGGACCGGACGGACGAAGTCCTTCACCCTGAACCGAGAGCACCTCGCCGCCGATGCGGTCACCGCCCTGGCCGACCTCCGGCGTGTCCTGCTCGAACGACTCCGATCCGGCTGTCGGTCGATCCCCCTCCGGTACGCCGCGCTCTTCGGATCCGGAGCCCGCGGTGCGATGCGCCCGGACAGCGATCTCGATCTCTGCTTCGTCGTCACTCGCGGCCGACGCCCGGACGCCGAGGACCAGATCCACGCCTTGTGCCGCGCAGCCGGTCGTTGGACCGGCAACGCCGTGCGGCCGGTCGTCTTCGACGAGGACGAGATCGAGGGCACCGATCCGCTCCTCGCGTCGGTTGCTCGGGACGGGATCTCCATCGCAGGTGACGGTCGTTGGCTGTCCCGGAAGCTCCGTACGCTGAACGGATGACCCCGCGAACCGGCGCCACCGCACCGGGCGACGATTCGTTCCGGAGGGGCCGGCTCGCCAAGGCGACGGAGTTCCTCGACGCCGCTGACGTCCTCCGCGCGTTCGGTGGTGACCGAGGGGTCCTCAGTGCCGGGTCGCAGTTCGCGAACGCGTTCGTCACACAGTGCGTCCTCAGCGGCATCGCCGCGGCTGACGCGATCTGCGTGGCTCGGACCGGCAGGTACTCGCGATCGGGAGCGCACCACGAGGCGGTGCCCGTGCTCCGCGCAGCTGCCGGGCCCGCGGTCGCGAAGCACCTCGAGGTGCTGTTGGCGGTGAAGACCAAGGCCGAGTACAACGCGAGGTCGGTCAGCGACGGTGACATCGTGCGCGCCGGCGAAGCCGCTGAGGCACTCGAGGCGGCCGCGCGGTCGGTCTGACGCGCTGGTCGAGCGGGCGACCACGACATCGTCGTGCTGCGCGTGCTGCGCGTGCTCCGGTTCGCCCGCGACCGCTCGCGTGACGCACTCGTGTGGCACCGACCGGCGCGGCGGCGTCAGGGCGTCACCACCTGACGGACTGGAGGCCCGTGGCGACGCCGCCACGGGCCTCCCGTCCGCCCTTCGCGCACGTCGGCGACGCGCGGTTCCTTCCCATTGCGCGCGCACTGGAAAGCGGAATCGGGCGTACCGGGCGGGAAGTTCCTGCCAGGTACGCCCGATTCGACCAGGTACGCCCGAAGGGCCCCGCCTCAGGAGACGAGCGCCGCCATCTCGCGCACGACGGCACGGAGCCGGTCCGCGAGCTCGTCGTTGCTCCGCACGGTCTCGCGGTGCGCGACCTCGCTGAGCGCGGACATCACCAGGGTCACCGCGGTGCGGGCGGTCTGCGCGTCCGTGCGGGTGCCGACGACGCTGAGCAGGGACTGGCGCGACTCGGCCATCCACTGCATCACCATCGAGGACATCTCCGGCCGGAGCACGAGCAGCTCCTTCATGCGACGGCGGTCCTGCGAGAGCGGGACGGTGGCCGCGACCAGGGCGCACAGGTCGTCGACCAGGGCACCGTCGGCCTCGGCGAACCAGGCCGCTGAGCGCTCCGGGACCTCGACCGAGTCGAGCCCGAGCGCCGCGTGCGCCTTCGACGAGAAGTAGTTGAAGAAGGTGCGGGGGGAGACGTCGGCGTCGGCGCAGATCTGCTCGACCGTGACGCCGTCGAGCCCGTGCGCGGACACGAGCGTGAGCGTTGCGTCGTGCAGTGCCTGCCGGGTCTGCTGCTTCTTCCGTTCACGCAGCGTGCACGGCTCCGTTGCCGCAGCCGCTGCCGGGGTGGTGATCACGTTAACTCCTGGTGGGTTGCAGTGTGTGGGAGGGGCGCCCGCCCGGAAAGGGGGCACGGACGGACGCCCCGGTCGGTCACCGACGGTGCGTCGGCACGGACCCGGTCGGTACGGACCCGGTCATGGGTCCGGTGAACGAGCCGGCCTCGGCTGCGGCGGCGCCCGCCTCGGCCTCGAGCTGCGCCTCGGCGGACATGTCGGCCTGCTCCTGCAGGGCGGAACGCTGGCGCAGCGGCGGCACCCGGAAGAACCAGGTCAGCACGAACGCGAGCAGGATGACGCCGAGACCGACCCAGTAGATCGTCACGGACGAGGCGTTGAAGCCCGCCATGAACGGCCGGGTCAGTCGGCTGTCGGCACCGGTCAGGAACGACGTGTCGTTCGTGCTCGTGGCGCTGTCGCTCGTGGTGTTGCCGTCGTCGATCTTCTTCGCCAGCTCCGGGGTGAGCTCGTCGACCCAGTACGAGCGCTGCGAGGCGTTCGACCAGTCGACGGACACGGTCCCGTCCTGCACGCTGGCGTGCGCCTGGTCGGCGACCTGCTCGAGTGCGGACTGCTCGGCGGCCGGCGTCGCCGCGGCGACCTGCTGGTCGATGACGGTCTGCGCGGCTGCGGCGGGCACGGCACCGGCGGCGACCTGCTGCTGCACGGCCGCGGTGACCTGCTCGGTGACCGCGGCGTCGGCGGCCTGCTTCGCCTTCGCCGAGGCGGCGTCGAGCTGCGACTGCACGGACTTCGTCAGCGGGGTGACGACGGGCGTCCAGATCTTGTCCATGGCGCCCTGGTTCGCCTTCGCGCTGGCGACGGTCGGGTTGAGCGCGGCGTCGAGTGCCGGACCGAGGTCCTTCTCGTTCGCCGTGGCCGTCAGGATGTTCGCCGGCATCACCGAGAACAGGATGGACAGCAGCACGGCGGTGCCGAGCGTGCCACCGATCTGGCGGAAGAACGTGGCGGAGGACGTGGCGACGCCCATGTCACGAGCCTCGACGGAGCCCTGCGACGCCAGGGTCAGCGACTGCATGACCGAGCCGAGGCCGAGACCGATGAGGAACATGCCGATCATCAGGAACCAGAGCGGCTTGTCGATCGACATGAAGGTCAGGACGACGTAGCCGGCGGAGACGAGCGCGGTGCCGATGACCGGGAAGATCCGGTAGCGGCCGACGCGGGCGACGATCTGACCGCTCGTGATCGAGGCGATCATGAGACCGCCGACCAGGGGCAGCGTGGCGAAGCCGGACTCGGTCGGGGTGAGTCCGACGACGATCTGCAGGTACAGCGGGATCGTGAGCATCGCGCCGAACATCGCGAAGCCGACCAGGAACCCGATGACGGTCGCCATCGAGAACGTGCCCGAGCGGAACAGCTTGAGCGGGATGATCGCCGCGTCGCCCATCTTCGACTCGATGAGCAACAGACCGATCAGGCCGACGACACCGACGACGTAGCAAGCGATGGCGGCGGGGGAGCCCCAGCCCCAGATGCGGCCCTGTTCGGCGACGAGCAGGAGCGGCACGAGGGTGACGATGACGGCGGTCGCGCCCCACCAGTCGACCTTCGGCTTCGCGTCGCCGGCGCCGTGCACCTTCGGCAGGTGCAGGAACACGATGACCATGAGGAGCGCCGCGACGCCGATCGGCACGTTGATCAGGAGCACCCAGCGCCAGCCCGTGATCCACAGGATCTCGGAGGAACCGGCGAGCAGACCACCGATGAGCGGGCCGATGACGGACGAGATGCCGAAGACCGCCAGGAAGTACCCCTGGTACTTGGCGCGCTCACGCGGGGCGAGGATGTCGCCCATGATCGCGAGCGGCAGCGACATCAGCGCGCCGGCACCGATGCCCTGCACCGCGCGGAAGGCGGCGAGCATGAGCATCGAGGTGGACATCGACGACAGGACGGCGCCGAGGATGAAGACGACGATGCCGAAGATGTACAGCGGGCGGCGGCCGAAGATGTCGGACAGCTTGCCGTAGATCGGCGTCGCGATCGTCGAGGTGATGAGGTACGCGGTCGTCACCCAGGCCTGCTGGTCGAGCCCGTGCAGGTCGTCGCCGATCGTGCGGATCGCCGTGCCGAACACCGTCTGGCCGAGCGAGGACAGGAACATGCCCGCCATCAGGCCGTAGATCACCAGGAGGATCTGACGGTGGGTCATCAGCGGCTGCTGGCCGGCGCCTCCGGAGGCCGCGGGGGCCTCGGCGGTGTGCCGACCGTGCTGCACCGAGACGGGTGCGGTGGCGGTCATCGAACTCCTTTTTCTGGCTGTGAAACTTTGCAGACCGCGCAACGATACATCTGTTGCTTCCGGCAAGCAACTAAAGGTGCCCGCTACGCTGAGCGCGTGACCGACGACCGGCGTGCCGCCGAGCGACTCCTGCGATCCCAGCTCGACCGGCTGTGGGTCCGGCAGACCCTGCGCTCCTCGCTCATCGAGTCGCGGGGTGGGCTCGACCCGACCGCCCGCGTGATCCTGCGCGCCGTCGCCGGACACGGCCCGGTCCGGGCGACCGCGATCGCCGACGCGACGGGGCTGTCGCGGCCGGTGATCAGCCGCCGGGTCGCCTCGCTGATCGAGGCCCAGTACCTGATCGGGTCGCCCGACCCAGCGGACGGCCGCGCCACGCTCGTCACGCTCGCCCCCGCGGGCCGGCGGCTGCTCGACGAGCTGGACGCCGCCGGCGCCGAGGTGTTCGACGACCTGACGGAGGAGTTCGCCTCGGACGAGCTGCGCTCGCTCGCCGAGATGCTGACGCGACTGAACGACCGGGCGGACGCGGTCCTGGGGATCGGCACCACGCGCTCCTGACGCGACCAGCGGGACGGACGGGAGGCCCGTGGCGGCGCCGCCACGGGCCTCCCGTCCCTGCGGAGCGCGCATTCGAGATACCGTTGGTGGTATGAGCACGGACACCACCCCCACCACTGAGACCCTCGACGACGGGCCCGTGGTGACGTTCGCCGATCTCGGCCTGAGCGACGCTGTGCTCAAGGCCGTCAAGGACATCGGTTACGAGACCCCTTCCGCCATCCAGGAAGCCACCATCCCCACCCTCCTCGCCGGGCGCGACGTCGTCGGCCTGGCACAGACCGGTACCGGCAAGACCGCGGCCTTCGCGCTGCCGATCCTGTCCCGCATGGAGTCCGGCAGCAAGAAGCCCCAGGCGCTCGTGCTGTCCCCGACGCGCGAGCTCGCCCTGCAGGTGTGCGAGGCGTTCGAGCAGTTCGCGTCCCACATGAAGAACGTCCACGTCCTGCCGGTCTACGGCGGCCAGGCGTACGGCGTGCAGCTCTCCGCCCTGCGCCGCGGCGTCGACGTCATCGTCGGCACCCCCGGTCGCATCATGGACCACCTGGCGAAGGGCACGCTCGACCTGTCCGAGCTGAAGTACCTGGTCCTCGACGAGGCCGACGAGATGCTCAAGATGGGCTTCGCCGAGGACGTCGAGACGATCCTCGCCGACACCCCGGACGACAAGCAGGTCGCGCTCTTCTCGGCGACGATGCCCGCGCAGATCCGCCGCATCTCGCAGCAGTACCTGACCGACCCGGCCGAGATCACCGTCAAGACCAAGACGAAGACCGCCGCGAACATCACGCAGCGCTACCTGATGGTCTCGTACCCGCAGAAGGTCGACGCGCTCACCCGCATCCTCGAGGTCGAGGACTTCGAGGGCATGATCATCTTCGTCCGCACCAAGAGCGAGACCGAGACCCTGGCCGAGAAGCTCCGTGCCCGCGGGTACGCCGCCGCCGCGATCAGCGGTGACGTCGCCCAGGCCCAGCGTGAGCGCACGGTCAACCAGCTGAAGTCGGGCAAGCTCGACATCCTGGTCGCCACCGACGTCGCCGCCCGTGGCCTCGACGTCGACCGCATCACGCACGTCGTGAACTTCGACATCCCGGTCGACATCGAGTCCTACGTGCACCGCATCGGTCGTACCGGCCGTGCCGGTCGCTCGGGTGACTCGATCAGCTTCGTCACCCCGCGTGAGCGTCGCCTGCTGTCCGCGATCGAGCGCCACACCAAGCAGCCGCTCACGCAGATGCAGCTGCCGACCATCGACGACGTCAACGAGACGCGCCTGACCCGCTTCGACGACGCGATCACCGCGGCGCTCGAGGACCAGGGCCGGATCGCCGCCTTCCGCGACGTCATCGCGCACTACGTCGAGCACCACGACGTCCCCTCGGACGACGTCGCCGCCGCCCTGGCCGTCGTGGCGCAGGGCGACTCGCCGCTGCTCCTCACCGCAGCCGACGACGCCCTCCGCAGCCAGATGGAGCGCGACGCCCGCCGCAGCGAGCGTGACGAGCGCGGTGCCCGCGACGACCGTGGCGGCCGCAACGACCGCGGCGACCGTGGTGGCGACCGCGACCGTGGTGACCGCGGCGACCGCGGACCGCGCCGTTCGCAGCCGATGTCCCCGTACCGCATCGAGGTCGGCCGTCGTCACCGCGTCGAGCCGCGCCAGATCGTCGGTGCCCTGGCCAACGAAGGTGGCCTGCGTCGCGACGACTTCGGTGCGATCCAGATCCGTCCGGACTTCTCGATCGTCGAACTGCCGGCCGACATGGACCCCGGTGTGCTCGACCGCCTGACCGACACCCGGATCAGCGGCAAGCTCATCGAGATCCGTGCGGACCGCCGTGGTGGTGGCCGCCGCGACGACCGCGACGAGCGTCCGGAGCGCAAGCCGCGCTACTGAGACGCGCCGCGTCCGAGACGCGACCCCCTTCCTGACGGGAGGCCCGGTGCCAGCTGGCACCGGGCCTCCCGTCCGTCGTCGGTGCGGGTCCAGCCATGCGGCATCTTGCGGTGCGGGGAACCGCAGATCCGACCCGCAACCGTTCCCCTGGGGTCAGCGCGGTGCTGTGATACCTGGAGCCGTGACGCAGGGAGCCGCGGAGAAGGCAGGGGAACCATCGTGTACCGAGCACTCATCACCGCGGTCGCCGCCGCGGCGCTCGTCTTCGGAGGTGCGGTGCCGGCGACGGCGCACACCTCTCCGTCGGTGCCGGGAGCACCGACCGCCGTCCGCGTCACCGGCGACGCGGACAGTGCCACGCTGACGTGGCGCGGCCCGGAGCACGGCGCGAAGGTGGCGGGCTGGAAGGTCGCGGTCGCCGCCGTCTCGAACCGCCACGACCGCCAGGTCGACCGACTCCACCCGCGTGCCCGCTCCGACCGCTTCGACGAGCTCTCGCCCGCGACCACGTACCGGTTCTCGGTGCGTGCCCTCGGCCACCGGGGGACCGGACGCACGATCACGCTGCGCTGGACGTCACCGTCGGTGCCCGAGCCGGAGACGACGCAGTCGCTGTTCGCGCTCGACGGCAACGGTGACGTCGTGCGGTTCGCGGACTCCGGCAGCGGTGCGGAGACCGTCGTCGCGACGGACGGCGAGGGCTTCACCGCGAACGCCGACGGTGACGTGTTCACCCCGTCGGCGGACGGCACCGAGATCCTGCGGGACCCGGCCGACGGCAGCGGGGTCTCGATCATCGCGTCCGGCCTGCACCTGACCCCGGACCTGCGCTCCGACGCCGAGGGCAACCTGTACTGGGTGGACTCGGTGACCGGTGCGGTGCAGAAGCTGTCCGTCGGCGCCTCGACCCCGAAGGTCGTGCTGGACCTGGGTGGCAAGGCCGTCGGGAGCGATCAGCGTTTCTGGACCGTCACCCCGGACGGCAAGGTCGTCGTGCTCGGCGGAACCGTCAGCCAGCCGTACGTCAAGGGCACCGGCATCGCGCCCCGCACGTTCACCGGGCCCGCCGGCTCGACCGTCGGCTACCCCGCCGGTGTGCTCGCGGACTCGCAGGGCAACGTCTACGTCGACATCCGCTCGCCCGGTGCCGCCGGGTCGTGGATCTGGTACCAGCTCAAGCCCGGGGCGACCGAACTGACGAAGATCGAACCGCGGTACGCGTTCGAGTACGCCGCCGCGAACGCCGACGGCTTCTCGCTCCTGCAGTCGGCCGAGTTCTGTCCCGCCCCGTCGGAGTACCCGACCAGCCCGACCGGTTGCAAGATCGACCGCGGCATCCCGGACAAGCTCGTGGTGGGCAGCGGCGGCACGTCCACCGTGCCGGTGACCGGGCTGACCGCCGGGTCGCGTGGCGAGCACCTGGGTGCCGCCTCCGCCGACGGGGACGTGTTCGTCTCCATCGAGAGCGGCCCCTCGGTCGGGCTGTGGAAGGTCCCCGCCGCGGGTGGAGCTGCGCAGCAGCTCGACGCGGCGCAGTACTCGAGGCTGCTGGTGATCTGACCGGCGGTGCGAGGCGGAAGGGGGTGGGACGCAACGGCGCGTCCCACCCCCTTCCGTGTGTGGCGGCGGCGGGCGGCGGTTGTTCGGGCTGCGTCGGGCTGCGTCGGGTGGCAGCGGCTGGTGGCGGTGGCAGTGGCGGTGGTTCAGGCCGCGCCGGCGGCCGTCCGGTGGCACACCTCGTCCCACGGGGTCGGTTCGATGCCGAAGCGCGCCCGGCTCTCGCGGTCGTCGACCACGTACGGCGCGGTCCACTGGTACGTCAGGTCGGCCAGCTCGCGCATCATCGGCGACACGAGCCCGCCGACGCGGAACAGGGCCGCGGGCATCCGGCGCACCGGCACCGCGGGCTTCCCCGCCGCCGCGAGGACGTCGGTGAGGGCCTGCCGCTGCGTCCGCGGTGCGTTGCTCGGCACCATCCACGTGCGACCGTGCGCGCCCTGGTCCTCGGCAGTGGCGACGAGGGTCCGGGCGACGTCGAGCACGTCGGTGAAGGTGTGCGGCAGGTCCGTGCGACCGACCATCGACACCGTCCGTCCCCGCAGTGCCGACGGCAGCACGCGGGTGACGTGCCCGTTCGCGCCGATCCCGGGGCCGAGGTAGTCCGAGGCGCGGACCTCGACGGCGCGGACACGGCCGGCGTCGTGCGCGGCGAGGGCATCGGCCCACAGCGTCGCCCGGAGCACCCCCTTGTGGTCGGTGGCGGCGTCCGGCAGTCCCTCGTGCATCGGCCCGTCGACCGGGCCGTACGGGTACAGGTTCCCGGTGATGGCGTAGGTCGCCCCGGTGCGTTCGGCCGCGGCGAGCAGTGCTGCGGCGAGCGGGGGCCAGGTGCGCTCCCACTGCGTGTAGTCGCCAGGGTTCGCGCAGTTGTAGAGGGCGGCTGCTCCCTCGGTGGCGCGGGAGAGGGCGTCGGCATCGGAGGCGTCGAGCGCGAGGTGCTCGACACCGGCGATGCCCGTGCTGCGACCGGAGCGGGAGACGACGGTGACGCGGTCGCCCCGGACGGTCAACAGCTCCGCGACGTGCCGGCCGACGGGGCCGGCGCCGACGACGAGGTGGTGGGGCATGGTCTCCTGCTTCCTGGTCGCGAGAGCACCGCTCTCGGAAATGAGCATGACGGTTCGTCGACGCGAAATCAAGAGCAGTGCTCTCCTTTGTGTGCGCTGCTCTCTCGTGCCAGGATCGTTGGATGGCACCCACCGCCCGAGCACTCGCACGGCAGACGGTCACCGCGGACATCCTGGCCGCGGCACGCGCCCGCCTGACCGACGAGGGTCCGGCCGCCCTCAGCCTGCGTGCCGTCGCCCGTGACGTCGGGATGGTCTCGTCGGCCGTGTACCGGTACTTCCCGAGCCGCGACGACCTGCTGACGGCCCTGCTCATCACCGACTACGACGAACTCGGCGCCGCGGTCGAGGCCGCCGGTGCCGCGGCCGGACCGGCTCCCGGTGCGCGCTGGGTCGCGATGTGCCGGGCGATCCGCGACTGGTCGATCGCGCACCCGGGGGACTTCGCGCTGCTGTTCGGCTCGCCCGTGCCGGGATACGCGGCGCCGCGTGAGACCGTCGTGCCCGCGACGCGGACGACGCTGGCGCTGGTGCGCGTGGTCGCGGACGCCGTCGGCTCCGGTACGTCCGGTGCGCCTGGTGCGTCCGGTGCGGCGGGCTCGTCCGTCACGTCGACGCCGGGGCCGGCCGGGAGGCCCGGATCACCCACCGCGCCCACGGCGGCTCCCGGGGTGGCCGGTCCCGCCGTCGCGGACGGGGTCGCCACCCTGCGCTCGTTCGGCATCGCCCTGCCCGACGAGGTCCTCGTCCGCACCCTGATTGCCTGGACGACGGTGTTCGGGACGATCTCGTTCGAGCTCTTCGGGCACTTCGTCGGTTCCGTGTCCGACCCGGCCGCCTACTTCGACCAGGTCATCGTGCGCCTGGCGGATGACCTGGGGTTCGCCGCCACGTTCTGACGGGCGTGCTGTCCCCAGATCGGGTGCGCTGCCTGACAGAGCACCCGCCCGTGCGGTAGACAGGTCGTCACGCCGAGGTCGTGCCCGATGACCGGAGCGGACGACCGGCACGGTGCCCTCCGGGTCAGCTGCCGGACGGAACCACACTCGGGCGTGTGCGACGCGGCCGGGGCCCGCGCGGGGATCAGGAGGAACGCTTGCGACGCAGCACGTCCGGCGACGCCGCGGACGGGGAGACCCGGTGACCGCGCTCGACGTCAGCAGACAGGACCGCCGCCGCCTGAGCACCGGCACCGCCCGCCGACGCCTGGTGGCCGTGCGCACGGTGGCGCTCCTGGCGTCCCTCGCCGGGGTGAACTACATCGTGTGGCGCTGGGCGGCCTCGGTGAACTGGCACTCGTGGTGGATCGCGGTGCCGCTGATCCTCGCCGAGACCTACAGCGTCATCGACTCCCTGCTCTTCGCCCTCGGGGCCTGGCGGCTCCGGGAGCGCGGCGAACCACCGGCGAAACCGTCCACCGACGTCACCGTCGACGTCTTCATCACGACCTACAACGAGCCGATCGACCTGGTCGAGCGCACCGCCCGGGCCGCGAAGGCGATCACGCACCCGCACACCACCTGGATCCTCGACGACGGCAACCGCCCCGAGATGCGTGCGGCGGCCGACGCGCTCGGCATCGGCGTCATCACCCGCGGTGCCGACTGGGTGGACCGACCCCGGCACGCCAAGGCCGGCAACCTCAACAACGCCCTGCTCGCGACCCAGGGCGAGTTCCTGCTCATCCTCGACGCCGACCAGGTGCCCGATCCGGCGATCCTCGACCGCACCCTCGGCTACTTCAAGGACCCCAAGATGGCGCTCGTGCAGACGCCGCAGTGGTTCGAGAACGTGCCGGACGACGACCCCCTCGGCAGCCAGGCGCCGCTGTTCTACGGTCCGATCCAGCAGTCGAAGGACGGCTGGAACGCCGCGTTCTTCTGCGGGTCGAACGCCATCCTGCGACGCGAAGCGCTCATGCAGCTCGGCATCTCGCGCTACGTGGCCGAGGTCGAGGCGTCCGTGCAGCGCACCCTCGCGACTTCGCGCAAGCTCCTCGCCCGCTCCCGTGAGACCGAGACCGACCCGCGCGTGCTCGCCGCCCTCGACGACGCCGAGGCGGTGGTGGACCAGGCGCGCGAACAGGTCCGCGCCGGTGAGCCCCTCGGTGACGTGACCTACGCGTTCCAGCGGGGGATCGACGCCATCGCGTTCCGGTTCGCCGCCGCCGACCTCGAGTCCGTGCGGAACGACCTGCAGGAGCTCGCGGCGATGTCCACCGATGCCAACACCTTCGCTGGTCTCGACGACGCCGCGCTCGACGTGCTCGGCCGGCGCGAGGCCTCACCGGTCGCCGCCATCGAGTCCATCGCGGTGCTCGCCCGTGCCCTCGACGTGAACCGTGACGACGAGGCGCAGCCGATCATGCCGCTGGCGACGATCTCGGTGACCGAGGACATGGCCACCGCGATGCGCCTGCACGGCCTCGGCTGGAAGTCGGCCTACCACGACGAGATCCTGGCGAAGGGCCTGGCCCCCGAGGACCTGCCGACGATGCTCGTGCAGCGACTCCGCTGGGCGCAGGGCACCATGCAGGTGTTCTTCCGCGAGAACCCCCTGGTGCAGAAGGGGCTGTCGTGGGGGCAGCGGCTCATGTACTTCTCGACGATGTGGAGCTACCTGTCGGGGTTCGCCGCGATCGTCTACATCGCCGCCCCGGTGCTCTGCCTGTCGTTCGGGGTCATCCCCGTGCAGGCCTACAGCGTCGACTTCTTCGCCCGGCTCATCCCGTTCCTGGTGTTCAACCAGCTGCTGTTCTGGGTGGTGGCCGCCGGCAGACCGACCTGGCGCGGGCAGCAGTACTCGCTCGCGCTCTTCCCGGTCTGGATCGAGTCGGTGACCAGCGCGTTCCAGAACGTCTACCGGGGCAGGCCGCTCGGGTTCCGCGTCACCCCCAAGGTGCGCGACGAGACCGAGCAGAAGCCGCGGTGGGACCTGGTCAAGCCGCAGCTGTACGCGATGGGTGCCCTGGTCGCCGCCCTGGTCATGATCGGCATCCGCTACCTGACCGGCCAGGCCGAAGGGATCGCGCCGCTCGTGAACACCGCGTGGGTCGTCTTCGACCTGTTCATCTTCAGCATCGTGATCCGGGCCGTCCGGTACCGGGGTCCGGCCACCCCAGTCCAGTCCGAACACGAGTCGAGCACCGCCGGAGGACCCCTGTGAGCACCGAGACCACGTTCGAGGTCGCCGCGACGCCCGACTCCCTCGACGAGGTGCAGGACCGCTTCGCCGCGTGGTGGGACGGCCTGGGCATCGACGACGTGCGGCTCCGGTTCGCGCTCGAGACCGCGTTGGCCGAGATCGCCGCGAACATCGTCGAGCACACCGTCCGTGCCGACCGGGGGACCGGGCGCCGGTACTCCGTGCGCCTCGAGGCCACCGACCAGGCCCTGACCGCGGTGCTGACCGACAACGGGATGCCCGTCGACATCGACCTGAGTGCCGTGACGATGGCGGACGTGGAGCAGGAGAGCGGCCGCGGTCTGGCCCTCGCCATCGCCGCCCTCGACCGCCTCGAGCACCGGCACGAGCCCGGCCACAACGTCTGGACGCTTGCGTGCGACCGGTGAAGCAGCCGGTGGTCCGCGCGGTCGCCCTCCTCGTCACGATCGCCACGCTCCTGCTCGGTGGTGCGCTGCCGGCGTCCGCGGCGTCCGTGCCGAGAGCCGCCGCCGTGCAGCCGTCCGAGGGGTCGACGTGGTTCGGCCCCGACCTCGACTGGGCCAGCGATTCGCCCGAAGGGTACGAGGGCCGGCTCGGTGCGACGCCGTCGATGTACGGGGTCTCCGTCGACTACCCGCTCGACGGCACGGCGGAGCAGGAGCTCCTCCGCTCGGCGCGTGCGGCCGCGACCCAGGGCGCGGTGCTCGTCGTGAGCCTCGAACCCGACCGCGAACTGCGGTCGCTCGACACCGCGGACACCCGTGCCGTCAACACCGTCTTCGAGGACCTGCACGACCAGTACGACACCCAGGTGCTCGTCCGGTTCGCACCGCAGATGAACGGCACCTGGGTCCGCTGGGGCCAGCAGCCGACGGAGTTCATCCGGGCGTTCCGGGCGCTCGGGACGACCGTGCACGCGGGCACATCGGACGCGCTCATGGTCTGGTCGCCGGGGTACGGTGCCGGCTACCCGTTCGGCGAGTCCGCCGGGCGGCTGCGGAACCTGTCCCCGGTCGACGTCGCGAAGGCGGACACGAACGGCGACGGACAGCTCACCGGTGCCGACGACCCGTACGGGCCGTACTGGCCGGGCGCCGAGGCCGTCGACTGGGTCGGGCTCTCGATGTTCTCGTACGGCAAGGGCGACCCGACTGAGGCCGCCGGTCGCGCCGTGCCGCTCACCCGCAGCGGTGAGGTCGAGTCGCGGTTCGACGAGGACTGGGGTTACGACCAGCCGCAGTCGGGCACGTTCTACGACCGGTTCGCGGCGGCCGACGACCGTCCGATGCTGCTCGACACCGGTGCCCTGTACAACCGCGAGCTGCAGGGCGACACCGAGCTCCAGGTCAAGCGGAGCTGGTGGCGGCAGGTGCTCGCCGCCGTGCAGGAGCGTCCGCTGATCCGGGGCATGACCGTGCTCGAGGCGGAGCGACGCGAGCCCGAGGCCGGCAACCGCGTGGCCGACTGGCGGCTCACCGCGGACCCGGACGTCGCGGAGGCCTTCCGCGCCGACCTCGAGCGGTCCGGCGACTTCGCCTTCGGCCCGGTCACCGACCGCGTGACCGTGCAGCAGGGCAACGCCGCGATCTCGCAGGAGTACGAGACCGGCGGCGACCAGATGGCGTGGATCGTCTGGCTGGCCGCCGGCCTGGCGGTCGTGTTCCTGCTGAGCGGGGTGTTCGGACGGCTCCTGCCGAGCTGGCGCTACCCCGACGACGGCAAGCCCGGCCGTGACCTGCGCCTCGACCTGTTCCGCGGGTTCATCATCCTCGCCGTGGTGATCACCCACATCGAGATCGGCGGGCCGTACTCGTACCTCACGCTGCACGCCGTCGGGGCGATCACCGGCGCCGAGATGTTCGTGTTCCTGTCCGGCATGGTCCTCGGCATGACGTACCCGTTCGCCGTGAAGAAGTTCGGCGAGTGGGCGGCGGCCATCGGGGCGTGGAAGCGCGCGCGCAAGCAGTACGTCGTCACGCTCGTGGTGATCCTGGTGGTCTTCGCGCTGAGCTTCGTCCCGTTCCTGAACACCGACGCCATCACCACGTTCACCGACCGCGGCACGGGCACCGGCGGTGTCGAGGCCGAGGGCCGGGTCTACGACCTGTACCCGAACGCGATGCAGCTGCTCGCCTACCCGCCGCCCTGGTACGCGATCCGGCAGTTCCTGCTGCTCGAGATGGGGCCGTGGCCGTTCAACATCATGGGCCTGTTCGTGGTGCTGAGCCTGTTCATCCCGGCGTTGATCTGGGTGATCCGCCGCGGGTTCTGGTGGGTGGTCCTCGCCGCCAGCTGGGCGCTGTACGTGTTCCAGGCGCTCAACCCCGACTTCCGTCCGCTGAACTCCCAGTTCGAGGCGGTGTTCCCCCTGTTCACCTGGCAGGTGGTGTTCACCCACGGGCTCGTGCTCGGGTACTACCGGCGGCAGATCGTCGGCGCGCTCACCGGGCGTCTCGGCAAGGTCCTGGTCGGCGTCGCCGTCGGCGGGTACGCGGCGTTCCTGGTCTACGTGTGGGCCGGCGACCACTTCGGGTTCACCCCGGTGCCGTTCCCGGCGACGATGTACGAGTCCCTGTACAACACGGCGTACCAGCGGGTGGACCTGCAGTGGGGCCGCCTGGTGGACATCGCGTTCTTCGCGATCGTGTCCTACGCGATCCTCACCGTGTTCTGGAAGCCCATCGCCGCCGCCATCGGCTGGCTCTGGATCCCGCTCGGGCAGGCGAGCCTGTACGTGTTCGTCTGGCAGGTGTTCTTCGCCCTGGCGATCGCGTCGATCCCCGGTGTGCCGTGGGGCGACTTCTGGATCGGGTTCGTGGTGCACACCGCGCTGATCCTGCTGGCCTGGTACATGGTCCGCAAGAAGTTCCTGTTCTCCGTCATCCCGCGCTGACCTCGCGCGCACGGATGGTGAGCAGGAATGGTCGGGTCCGACGTGCGGACCCGACCATTCCTGCTCACGAAGCGAGGGCGGACGGACGGGAGGCCCGTGGCGGTGTCGCCACGGGCCTCCCGTCCGTCCTGCGGTCGCGTCTCAGGACGCGGGCAGCCGCTCGCGCAGGGCGCCGCGGACCGACTCCCACCCGGCCAGGCGGTCGCGGATCGCGTCGTCCTGCTCGGCGGCCAGGGCGTCCCGGTGCGCCTGTTCGAGCACCTCGTCGATGACGACCCGGCGGCCGCTGCGGGCCGACGTGATGGCTGCGTCGACCATGGTCAGGCTCATCACGTTGCCGTGGACCTCGCCGTCCGGCACCTCGCCGGAGCGGACCGCCCGGACGAAAGACGCCAGCGACCCGGCGATCTCGTGCCCGACCGACGGCGCAGCGGCAGGGGAGCCGGGGGTGCCGTCGAGGTCGCTCGACGGGTCGTGGTCGCCGTCCCAGAGTGCCGTGCCGGCCGCTCCGGAAGCACGCCAGTCGCCGTTCCACGAGGTCTCGGCACCCGGCGCGCACCACGAGCCGTCGTAGACGTAGCGGACGTCGTCCTCGAACGTGAAGACGGCTGCGGCGGCCGCGTCGCCCCGGTACCAGGACCACGACGGGTTCCACGACTCGCAGTACACCGACACCGGGTCGCGTTCGAGCACGTACCGGGCGGAGTCGAAGGCGTGGATGGCCATGTCGAGCAGCAGGACGTCGTCCATCTCCTCGCGGAACCCACCGAAGTGCGGCGCCTTCGCGAACCGGGTGCTCACCCCGCCGACGGCACCGAGGTCGCGGACGTGCTGCCGGAACGCGACGAGCTGGTCGTTGTAGCGGCGGGACTGCGACACCATGAACAGCTTGCCGGTGGCCTCGGCGGCGGCGGCGAGCGAGAGCGCCTCGGCGACGGTCTGCGCGGCTGGTTTCTCGCCGAGCACGGGGAGCCCGGCACGGAGCGCCTGCAGGGTGACCGGGTGGTGCGCGCCCGGCACGGTGATGTCGAGGACGGCCTCGGCACCGGTCTCGGCGGCCAGCGCGGTCAGGTCCGTGCCGACCGGGATCGACGGGTCGCCGGCGTGCTCCGCCCCGGCGCGTGCGGCGTCGAGGTCGAGGTCGACGATGCCGACCAGCTCGACCTCGGGGTCGGCGGCGACGGTGGCGAGCCAGGCCCGCCCCATCCCGCCGGCGCCGACCTGCAGGACGCGGAGGGGGCTCACGCCTGCGCCCCGTCGCGCTCGGCTGCCTGCTCGCTGGCCGCCGGCTCGCTGGCTGCCGGCTCGGCGGTCTCGGGCTCGGCGTCGTCGAACGGGCCGCGGTAGTGCTGCCCGTCGAAGTACTCGCCCAGGTCGTAGCGGCGGAGCGTCGGGATCTCCCGCTCCCGCTCGGGCCGCGCCCACTCGGCGCCGTTCGCGATCACGCGGCGGACGTCCGGGTGGTGGTAGACGGGGAAGTCCTGGTCACCGGGGGAGAAGTAGAAGATCTTCCCGAGGCCGCGGCGGTAGGTCATGCCGCTCCGGAACACCTCGCCGCCCGTGAAGCCCGAGATGAACACGAGCTCGTCGGGCGTCGGGACGTCGAAGTACTCGCCGTACATCTCCTGCTCGGGGATGACGATCGGGTTCGGCACCCCGCGGGTGATCGGGTGCTGCGGGTTGACGGTCCAGACGAGCTCCTGGTCGTGCTCGCTGCGCCAGCGGAGGGTGCAGGTGGTGCCCATCAGCTTGCCGAAGATCTTCGACCAGTGGCCGGAGTGCAGGACGAGCAGCCCCATGCCGGAGAGCACGTGCTTGTGCACCCGGTCGACCACGGCGTCGTCGACGTCCTGGTGTGCGGCGTGCCCCCACCAGGTGAGGACGTCGGTGTTCGCGAGGACCTCGTCGGTGAGGCCGTGCTCGGGCTCCTGCATGGTGGCGGTCCGGACGACGGCCTCGGGCAGGTGCTCGCGGATGCCGTCCGCGATCGCGCCGTGCATGCCGTCGGGGTACCGCTCGGCGACGTGCTGCTCGACCTGTTCGTGGACGTTCTCGCCCCAGACGGTGATGCGGAGCGGGGTGGTGGTCATGGTGTGTGCCTTTCGGGGGTGGTGAGACCCGGTCACTTGACTGCGCCGCCGGTGGCCCCGGCGGCGATGAACTTCTGCGCCACGAGCAGCAGCACGATGGCGGGGATCGAGGCCATCACCGCGGCGGCCATGACGGTCGACCAGTCGGCGGTGAAGGTGCCGATGTAGTTGTAGATGCCGAGGGTGATCGGCCGGACGTCCTCGGTGGTGGTGAGGGTCAGGGCGAACAGGAAGTCGCTCCAGGTGAACAGGAACGTGAACAGCCCGGCGGTGATCAGGGCGTTGGCGCTGATCGGCACGACGACCGAGCGGAAGGCCCGGAAGTTGCCGGCACCGTCGACCTTGGCGGCCTCGATGATCGACGGCGGGATGTTCTGCATGAACGCGCGCATGATCAGGATCGCGAAGGGCACGCCGGCGGTGCTGTCGGCCAGGATCAGTCCCGGCACGGTGTTCAGCAGTCCGAGGTCGTTGTACGCCGCGTACAGGGCGTTCGCGACGACGATGCCCGGGATCATCTGCGAGATGAGGATGCCGAACAGCACCGCGTTGATGCCCTTGACCTTGAACTGGGCGAGCGCGTACGACGCCGGTGTCGCGATGAGCAGGCTGACGACGACGCTGCCCAGGGCGATCACCAGGCTCGTGACCAGGGCGCCGCCCTGGTCGGCGATGGCCTGGGCGTAGCCGCCGAGCTGGGCGTTGATCGGGAACCAGGCGGCCTCGATCGCGGAACCGGCCGGCTGCAGGGAGATGTTGATCATCCAGTAGACGGGGAACAGCATCACGGCGAGGATCAGGATCCCCACGCCGGACAGCACCCACTGCTTCGCGCTCGTGGGACGGACGGGCCGCCGGGCACCGCGGGTGACCACCGCGCGGGTCCGGAGGGCGTCGGTGGTGGACGCTGCGTCAGTCATCGACGGCCTTCCTGTTGAGGCGGAGGTAGACGATCGCGAACAGGGCGGAGATCACGATGAGGATGTTGCTCAGCGCGGCGCCCTGCCCGAAGTCGAACTGCTTGAACGACAGGTCGTAGGACTGGGTCGCGATGGTCTGGGTGGCGTTCGCCGGCCCACCGTTCGTCAACCCGAGGATGATGTCGAGCACCTTGATCGTGTAGACGACGCCGAGCACGAGCGTGACGCTCACGACCGGTCGCAGCATCGGCCAGGTGATCGCCCAGAAGGCCTTCCACCCGGTCGCGCCGTCGAGCGCCGCTGCCTCGTACAGCTCGGTGGGGATGTCCTGCAGACCGCCGTACAGGATCGTGGTGTTGAACGGGATCCCGATCCAGATGTTCACCGCGATGACGGTGATGAGCGCCACGGCGGGACTCGTCAGCCACGGGACCGACGGGATGCCGAAGGTGCCGAGGAACTGGTTGACGACGCCCGAGTCCTGGTCGAGCATCCACTTCCAGACCGCACTCGAGACGATGAGCGGCAGCAGCCAGGGCAGCAGGAGCAGCGAGCGCAGGAGACCGGACAGCGGGAAGTTCCGGCGGAAGAACAGGGCGAGCAGCAGGCCGAGGACGAACTGGCCGACGATCGACCCGATCGTGAACAGCGCCGTGTTGAGCATCGCCGTGCCGAACAGCTGGGACGACACGACCGAGGCGTAGTTCGCCAGGCCGACCCACGGCGCCTCGCCCGTGTAGAACGTCGACGTCGTGTACGCCTGGAAGCTCATGACGATGTTCTTGACCACCGGGTAGCCGAAGAACAGCAGCAGGAACAGGACGGCCGGCAGCAGGAACAGCAGCTGCGCGATCCGTTCGAAGCGCAGCGAGCGGCCCGGGCGGGGCCGCCGGGACGGAGCGGGTGCTCCGTCCCCGGCGGCCCGCCGTGGGGCGACGGGGGTCGCGGTGCTCGTCATGCTCAGTTGCTCGACTGCGCGTTCTGCAGGGCGTCGGCCGGGGAGTCCTGCCCGGTCAGCGCCGACTGCACGGCCGTGTAGATCTTCGTCGCGGCCTTGGGCCAGTCGGCACCGAGCTCGCCGGTGCGGGCACGGGCGTCGGCGACGAGGTCGACGAACACCTGCTCCTCGGGGACGTCCTTGCCGAACTGCTGGGCGACGTCGGTCTTCGAGGGGATCGTGTAGCGCAGCTTCGCCATCGCGAGCTGGTTCGCGTCGCTGTTCATGCAGTCGACGATCTTCGCCGCGACGGCCTGCTTCGCCTTGTCACCGGTGTTCGGGACGGTCCAGACCTCACCACCGAGCGGGGCCACGGCCTTGTCGCTGGCGGACTGCACGGGGATCTGGGCGATCCCGTAGTCGACCTTCGACTCCTTCAGACCCGGGATCTGCCACGGGCCGTTGATCATCATCGCGGCCTTGCCGGCCATGAACTGGTCGTTCACGTCGGCCTGGGTCCAGTTGACGACGCTCTTCGACATCGAGCCGTCGTCGACCAGGCCCTTCCAGAGCGACAGGGCCTCTTCGGTCTCCGGGGTCGCGATGTCCTTCTCGTCGCCGCCGTTCGACCACATGAACGGCAGGAACTGCCAGGTGCCCTCGTACGTGGCGTTGGCGTCGACGGCGAACCCGTACTGGTCGCCCTTGGTGAGCTTCGCCGCGGCGGACTGCAGCTCGTCCCACGTCTTCGGCGGGGTGACACCGGCCTCGGACAGCACCTTCTTGTTGTAGAAGAGCGCGATGGTGTTCACGGTGGGGGCGAGGCCGTAGACCTTGTCCTCGTAGGTCCCGGCCTGCAGCACGCCCTTGGCGTAGCCGTCGGTCGAGATGTCGTAGTCGGACAGCGGCGACAGCGCACCCGTCTCGGCGATCTGCTGCAGGTCCGGGTTGTCGAGCATCAGGACGTCCGGCAGGGTCTTCGACGACGCCTGCTGCAGGACCTTCTGGATGAGCGACGAGCCGGGCACCAGGCTGCGCTTGATGGTGACGTCGTTCTCGGCACCGCACTTGTCGAGGTACTCGCCGATGACCTTCTTGTCGTTGCCCTGGTTGTAGTAGTCGAGCACGGTGATGGAGTCCACCTTGCCGCCGGAGCTCGCGGACGAGCCCCCGGAACAGCCGGCGAGGACGAGGGGGACGGTCGCCAGCATGGCGACCGCGCTGAGGACCGGGGCGATCCTGCGGTGTCGAGGCTTCATTGCTTCGCTCTTCTCTGGATGGTTGCCGGACACGAGTCGAACGTGTCGCTCGTGGATCGGGGACGACCGGACCAGAACCGCTCCGTCGCGTCCCGAGTGGGGTCGAAGCTAGCATCGAAGCGGTTAGATGGTAAAGCGCTTAGACGAACTTTTTCGGACACCGCCCCCGCTACAGTGAGCGGGACAGGGTGAGGGAGCGGCATGGCGACGATGCAGCAGGTCGCCGACCGGGCGGGCGTCTCGATCGCGACGGTGTCCTTCGTCGTGAACGGCAACAAGCGCGTGTCCGCCGACACCCGTGCCCGGGTCACGGCGGCGATGCGGGAGCTCGGCTACCGGAACAACGTGGTCGCCCGGGCACTGGCATCGCGCCGCACCCGGATCCTCGCGCTCGTGTTCCCGGTGCTCGAGCACCGGCTCGGCCAGACCGCGCTGCAGTTCTTCACGAGTGCCGCGAGCCGCGCCTCGGAACTCGGGTACCACCTGGTGCTCTGGCCGGCGGTGACGACGGCGGACGACGTGCAGGAGCTCATCTCGGGCGGTCTCGCCGACGGGGTCGTGGTGATGGAGGTCACGATGCACGACCCCCGGATCGCCCGTCTGACCGAGCTCGAGGTCCCGTTCGTCGCGATCGGCCGCACCGCCGACCCCTCGGGCATCTCGTACGTCGACATCGACTTCGAGCGCACCGTCGAGGACGCCCTCGACCACCTCACCGGGCTCGGGCACCGTCGGATCGGCCTCGTGGTCGAGGACCTCGACGGCACCACCATGGCCGACTACGGGCCGAAGGTCCGCTCCGAGGCGGCGTTCCACGCCGGCATCGAGCGCCGGGGGCTCACCGGCACCGTGGTCGCCGCCGGCGCCTCCGCCGAGGGCGGTCGTCGTGCGGCGGCGGACCTGCTGGCGCACGACCCCGACGTCACGGCCGCGATCATCATGAAGGACGACTCGAACTTCGGGCTCGTCAGCGGGTTGCGGGCCGGCGGTCGGCGGGTCCCCGAGGACGTCTCGGTCATCGCGATCGTGTCCTCCGACGGCGCCGGCGCCGCGACGGAACCGGTGCTCACGACGCTGAACGCCCCCGGCCCGGCGCTCGGCCGCCTGGCGGTCGAGTCGCTGGTCGACCGCCTCGAGGGCGGCAGCACCGGGCGCACGCACACGCTCATCCCGTGCGCCCTGCACCTGGCCGAGTCGACGGCCCCCGCCCCCGCCTGACCCCCTGCCGGACTGGAGGCGCGGGTCGGCCCCGCCACGCGCCTCCAGGCCGTCGCTGGCCACGTTTCGGGCTGAGCGACAGTTGGCGGGGCCGCGAACCCGTGAACTGTCGTCCACCGCGAAAGCGCGGCCGCGCAGCCGGCGCCCCTGGCGGACAGACCAGGCTCCGCCTGGTTGTGTGGATGCACAGGTTCGCAGCACCACACGTCGAGGAGGACGGATGGCAATCGACCGGAGGACGTTCATGCTCGGGGGAGCGGGGGTGCTGCTGCTCGCCGGCTGCTCCACCCGACCCGAGCGCACGCGGGTCGAGGACTGGCCCACCGAACCGCCCGAGGGCGAGGCGACGATCAGCTGGTGGGCCGGCCAGGTCGCCTCGAAGGACGGCGGTGACCTGCGCCGCCGGCTCATCGCGGAGTTCCAGAAGGAGCACCCGAACATCCGCGTCCGGATCGTCAGCGCCCCGAGCGACACCGACACGAACCGCACCAGCCTGACGACCCAGATCGCGGCCGGCAGCAGCACGCCGGACGTCTACCTGGGCGACGTCGCCTGGCCCGGGCAGTTCGCGAAGAACAAGCTCGCGACCCCCGTGAACCAGCTCGTCGGCGAGGACTTCTTCGACCAGTTCCCCGAGGGGCTCCGGCTCGCGGCGAGTGTCGACGGCACGTACTACATGTTCCCGCTCTACATCGACGAGTCGTTCTTCCTGTACCGGAAGGACCTGCTCGCGAAGCACTCCCTGCAGGTGCCGGGGTCGTGGGAGGAAGTGCGCGAGACCGCCGCGAAGCTCGTGGACACCGGCGACGTGTCGTACGGGTTCGCGTTCCAGGGCGACGTGTACGAGGGACTGACCTGCAACGTCACCGAGTTTGTCGCCGACGCGGGCGGGTCGTTGCTCAACGACGACCTCACGAAGCCGGAGACGACGAGTTCCGAGACCAAGCGGGCGTTCGAGTTCATGCGGTCGCTGATCACCGAGGGGGCGTCTCCACGGGCCACCCTGACGTACCAGGAGCAGGACACCAACGACGCCTTCTCCGGCGGCCGCGCGGCGTTCCTCCGCAACTGGTCGTACGCGTGGGGGATCGCGAACGGCCCGGACAGCCAGGTCGCCGGCAAGGTGGGGCTCGCCGCCCGGCCGACGTTCGACGGCATGGACGAGCACCACTCGACGATCGGTGGGTGGGGGAACTACATCAACCCGCACACCCAGGAACCCGCGGCGGCACTGACCTTCGCGCGCTGGATGTCGAGCGAGACCGCGCAGCAGTTCCTGACCCGCGAGGGCGGGGTCCTGCCGGCCCGGTCGGCGAGCCTCGTCAGTGCGGACGCGAAGCGGCAGGAGCGCCCGACCTACGACACGGCGGCGGGCATCACGCTCGTGCCCCGCCCGACCTCGACCGCTTACTACCCGAAGGTCTCGCAGGGCGTCTACCAGAACGGCAACAGCATCCTCGGCGGACAGGCGTCCGTCGACGGCGGCACCAGCGCGATGGCCTCCGCCATCTCGCTCGCCCTGCAGGGAGCAGCGCTGTGAGCGCCGGCACGGCGACACGACCGGCACGGCCTGGAGGCGCGGGTCGCGTCGATCCGCCGCCCCGGCCGTCGGGGCGGTCACGTCTCGACCGCATCCGCTCGCGGGGCGCGTGGGGTTTCGCGGCCCCGGCGCTCCTGGTGGTCGCGGCGGTGACGATCTTCCCGGTCGTGTACTCAGTGGTCCTGAGCTTCGCGGACGTCGAGGTCGGCTACGAGGGCTTCACGATCCAGTCGTTCGGGTTCGACAACTACGCGGCCCTGCTGCAGAGCGCCGACTGGTACCGGGCGCTGGGCTTCACGGTGCTCTACACGGTGGTGACGGTGTCGGTCGAGCTCGTGCTCGGCATGCTCGTCGCACTGGTGCTCGAGCGGCTCGGGGCCACCCGCGGCTGGATGCTCGCGCTCATGCTCATCCCGTGGTCGCTCGTGACCATCGTCAACGCGCAGCTGTGGAAGTACATCTACGACAGCACCTACGGCGTCGCGACGTGGTTCTTCGGGTTGTTCGGGGACGCTCCGGTGATCCTCGGCGAACCGGTGCCCGCGATCACGGGGCTGATGGTCGCGGACATCTGGAAGACGACGCCGTTCGTCGCGATCATCCTGCTCGCCGGGCTCGTGCAGATCTCCGAGGACCACTACGAGGCCGCCGAGCTCGACGGCGCGAGCACCTGGCAGACGTTCTGGCGCGTGGTGCTGCCGCAGCTCACCCCGACCCTGACGATCGCGGTGCTGTTCCGCATCCTGCAGGCGTTCGGGGTCTTCGACCTGCCGTTCGTGCTGACGAACGGCGGCCCGGGCACCGCCACCCAGTCGCTCGCGATCATGGGGTACAAGGTGCTCTTCCAGGACATCAACATCGGACCGGGCGCGGCGATCGCGACCTCCACCGCGGTCATCGTCGCGGCCGGGTGTCTGCTGTTCCTCCGGGCGTTCCGGAACCAGGCGAAGGGAGGGGACGACTGATGCCCCGTCAACGTGTGCGCAAGGGCTGGCGCAAGTGGGTCAACACCGTCAACGTCAGCGGTGTCGTCATCGCGGTGCTCACCGCGCTGCCGCTCTACTGGCTCGTCACGACGTCGCTCAAACCGGCGTCCGAGATCGGACAGTCGCCGCCCACCGTCTGGCCGCAGTCGTTCACCTTCGACAACTTCGTGGTGGCCTTCCGCGACAACGCGCTCGGCCAGTACATGGTGAACAGCGTCATCGTGTCGGTGTCGACCACGGTGATCGTGCTCGCGCTGGCGTTCCTCGCCGGGTACGCCCTGGCCGGCCGGTTCATCCGGGGGCGGACGGCGATCATGACCTCGCTGCTCATGCTGTCGGTGTTCCCGGCGATCGCGGTGCTGACGCCGCTGTACCTGCTCGAGCGCAACCTCGGGCTGCTGAACTCGTACCCGGGCCTGATCGTGCCGTACGTGGCGTTCAACCTGCCGTTCGCCATCTGGATCATGCGGAACTACCTGCAGGGGATCCCGTCGACGATCGAGGAGGCGTCCGAGATCGACGGCGCCGGGGCCTGGCGGACCGTGCTGTCGGTGATCCTGCCGATGGCGAAGCCGGGCCTGTTCACGGTCGGCGTCTTCACCTTCACGGCCTCGTGGAGCGAGTTCCTGATGGCCCTGACGTTCAACAGTGAGAACTCGTTCCGGACGATCCCGGTCGGCATCGCGCTCTTCGGGACGCAGTTCACGGTGCCGTTCGCGCAGATCTTCGCCGCGAGCGTCGCTGCGACGGTGCCGATCGTCATCCTGGTGCTCGTGTTCCGCCGCTCGATCGTGTCCGGTCTGACCTCCGGAGCCGTCAAGGGGTGACGGGTGTCCGGCACGCGGAGATAGGTAGAGAACTTACCTAGCTGCGCATGCTGGACATTCGTCCGAGCGTCGTCCTGACCGCCCGTACCCTGCCGTCAGGGGCTCGGTGCGCCGAGATCGACGGCTGCGACGATGCGGTCGATGATCCGCACGAACCTGGCCCGCTCCCGTTCCGAGAAGGAGGCCATCAGGTCGTGCAGGTGCTTGTTCGTGCCGTCCATCGCGCGCGCGTAGTCGCGGCGGGCAGCATCGGTCAGCTCGATGTACCGGCTGCGGCCGTCGTCGGGGTTCGGGACACGACTGATGTGTCCGCTGTGCTCGAGGCGGTCCACCATGCCGGTGACCGCCGGGCCGGTGAGCCCCAGGTGCTTCGACAGGTCCTTCACGCGCACCGTCCGGCCCGCTTCTTCGGCACGCGAGACGAACTGCAGCAGCGTCAGGTCGCCGCCGGAGACGCCGAGCTCGTCGCGCAGTCGACCGCGCAGTTCGGAGACCGCGGCCTCGAGCCGGGTCAGCGCCGCGTTCAGGTCGACATCGCTCACGACAATGCCCCCTTCGCACGGGTCTCGTCCGGGTCACGATACGCCGCAGTCACCGCACCAGCGTATCCACATAACGCGGAGCGTGGAACGGTGCGGGTGACGGCATCGGGAGCGGGGCACCGTGGCTGACCCCGTCCCGACTCCACAGTCCGCTGCACCCGCCGGGGAACCGGTCCGTTTCGAGGTCTCCGGCGGGGACCCCGACGCGGCCGAGCGCGACCTCGCCGCCGTCCACGGCGCCGATCGGTGGTCCGTTCGGCGCATCGACGAGGACTTCTCGTACCGGTACACGGCCGTCGGCGACTCCGACGTGAGCATCCGGCGCTCGCAGCTCCGCGGTGCCGTGCGCGGCTCGGTCCCCGTGGGCGCCGACTACGTGGTGACGTGGATCACCAGCGGGACCGCGCACTTGGACTCCGGGCGCGTCCGGATGGAGCTTCGCCGGGACGTCCCCGTGCTCCTGCCGCCCGAGGACGACTTCGTGTTCACGGCCGAGGACCACGACCAGCGGCTGGTGCACTTCGGGCGGGAGTACGTGCACCGCGTCGCGTTCGAACACCTGGAGGTCGAAGCGGCACCACTGCGGTTCGACCCGACCCGCATGCCGGAACCGGAGACCGCCGAGCGCTGGCAGGGGGCGCTCGTGGCGCTGTCCCGGGCCCTGCGCGCCGAGGGCCCCGACTCGGACGCGTGGCACGAGGCCAAGCGGTCGGCTGCCACCGCGTTCCTGGACACCTTCCCGCCGCAGGCCGACGACCTGCCCGCGGTGCTCGGCCTGCCCCGGAACGCCCGGCTGCGGGCAGCGGTGGAGTACATCCACGCGCACGCTGCCGAGCCGGTCACGGTCCAGGAGCTGTCCGAGGTCGCCGGCCTGAGCGTGCGGTCTGTGCAGGAGTCGTTCCGCCGGGTCTTCGACGTGTCGCCGCTGACGTACCTGCGCGAGGTCCGGCTCGACCGCGTGCGCGGCGAACTGCTCGAGCTCGACCCGCAGGCCGGGGTCGTCGGCGACGTTGCCCGCCGCTGGGGGTTCGCCCACCTCGGCCGGTTCTCGGCGGCCTACGCGGCCCGGTTCGGCGAGTACCCGAAGCAGACCCTGCGCCGCTGACGGCGGCGGGTGCTCAGCGGCGGGGCGTCGGCCTCGGCGCGGGGCCCGTACTCGCCCGAACCCGCAGGGTCGTGGGGAGCCGGACGTGGTCCGTGGTCGGTTCGCCACGGAGCATCGTCAGGAGCATCTGCACGGCGTGCGACCCGAGCTCGGCGAGCGGCTGCGACACCGTGGTGAGCGGCGGGGTCGTGGTGGACGCCTGTGGCACGTCGTCGAAGCCCACGACGGACAGGTCCTGGGGGACGCGGAGCCCGACCTCGGCCGCGGCGCGGAGCACACCGATCGCCGACGAGTCGTTCGCGGCGAACACCGCTGTGGGGCGGTCGGCGAGGGTCAGGAGCTCGCGGGCGACGGCCGCGGACTGGTCCTCCTGGTAGCCGCCGTCACGCAGCAGGCACTCGTCGACCGTGATGCCCGCGGCGGTCAGGGCCGAGCGGTACCCGGCCGCGCGCAGCTGGGCGGAGGCCAGGTCGGCGCGTCCCTGCAGGTGCGCGATGCGGGTGTGCCCGAGTGACAGCAGGTGTTCGACGGCCTGCACCGCGCCGGCCTCGTTGTCCGCGTCGACGGTGGCGTGCCCCTCCGGCCCGGTGTGCGGGTCGATCGCCACGACGGGGATCGACGAGCTCGACAGTGCCGTGGTCGGGGTGACGACGATCGCGCCGTCGATCAGGGTGCCGGACAGGCGGGACAGCGACCGGCGCTCCCACCCGGGTCGGTCGGCGCCGGTCATCAGGCCGGCGTAGGCGAGGAGCTCGTAGCCGGTGCCGGTGGCCGCCCGCGAGATGCCGCGGAGCAGCTCGGTCGAGAACGGCTCGAACTCGGGCACCAGGATGCCGACGACCCCGGTCCGCGAACTCCGCAGGCTCCGGGCGACCAGCGACGTCTCGTACCCCAGGTCGTCGACCACCTGCTGCACGCGGAGCATCGTGGCGGGTGCGACCCCGTCCCGCTGGTTGATCACCTTGGACACCGTCGGGATCGAGACCCCGGCCACCCGCGCCACGTCGCCGATCGTCACCCGGCCGGCACCGGGACGCGCGCCGAGTGCCGAGTCCATGTGCACACCGTACCGCTGCGGCACCATGCGAACGGTAAAGAAAACGTTATCGATATCGATTGACATAGGCCAGGAGCAGCAGGCATGCTCTCCGCAGCGGCAGTCGATGTCGCGCATGTCAACGACGACACTTCAGGAGTTCCACGATGACGAGGAAGATCCGTGCCGCGGCAGCCATCGCGCTGATCGGGGCCACAGCACTGGTGGCCAGTGGGTGCTCGGCGGGCAGCGATGCCTCCGAGGACGGCGGGAAGGTCACGATGACCTTCTGGCACAACTCGACCACCGGACCGGGCAAGGCCTACTGGGCCTCGACGGTCAAGGCGTTCGAGGAGAAGTACCCGAACGTCACCATCAAGACCCAGGCGATCCAGAACGAGGACCTGGACGGCAAGCTCCAGACCGCCCTCAACTCCGGCGACGCCCCCGACGTGTTCCTGCAGCGCGGCGGCGGCAAGATGGACGCGATGATCGCTGCCGGGCAGCTCATGGACATCTCCGACTCCATCAGCGCCGACGCGAAGAAGTCCATCAGCGCGGGCACGTTCGCCGGGTACGAGAAGGACGGCAAGACCTACGCCATGCCGGGCGCGGTGCTCCCCGAGGGCATCTGGTACTCGAAGGACCTGTTCAAGGAAGCCGGCATCGAGGGCACGCCCACGACCATGGACGAGCTGGACGACGCGATCACGAAGCTCAAGGCCAAGGACATCGACCCGGTCGCCGTCGGCGCGAAGGACGCCTGGCCGGCCGCCCACTGGTACTACAACTTCGCGCTCCGCGAGTGCAGCCAGAAGACGCTCGAGGACGCCGCGAAGTCGCTGAAGTTCGACAACGCCTGCTGGACGAAGGCCGGCGAGCAGCTCGAGGACTTCAACGCCACCAAGCCCTTCAACAACGGCTTCCTCACCACCGCCGCACAGCAGGGCGCCGGCAGCTCCGCCGGTCTCCTCGCCAACCACAAGGCGGCCATGGAGCTCATGGGCGCGTGGGACCCGGGCGTGATCGCGTCGCTGACGCCGGACGCCAAGCCGCTGCCCGACCTCGGTTGGTTCCCGTTCCCCGCGATCGACGGTGGCAAGGGTGACCCGAAGTCGATGATGGGTGGTGTCGACGGCAACTCCTGCTCGGCACAGGCCCCGAAGAAGGCCTGCACCGACTTCCTGAACTTCATCGTGCAGAAGGACAACCAGGAGGCCTACTACAAGGCCTTCAACGCCATCCCGGTCAACAAGGAGGCCCAGTCGGTCGTCGACTCGGACTACCTGAAGTCGGCCCTGGCCGCCTACCAGGAGGCCCCGTTCGTCTCGCAGTACCTCGACACCCTGTACGGCCAGAACGTCGGCAACGCGCTGAACACCAGCGTCGTCGACCTGCTCGCCGGCAAGGGCGACGCGAAGGACATCGTCGAGACCACCAACCAGGCTGCGGCCAAGGGCTGAGCATGACCCTCGACACCTCGCTCGGTACGACTCCGACCACCGGGTCGGACACGGCCGCGGGGACGTCCCCGGCGGGGAGCGGTTCGCCGCTCCCCGCCGGTCGGCGGACCAAGCGCCGCATCGCGGACTGGCGGAAGCGCGTCGAGATCGCGGTCCTCGCCGGACCCGCGGTCATCGTCTTCGTCACGTTCGTGATCCTGCCCGTGGCGCTCGCCGCCTACTACGGGTTCTTCAAGTGGCAGGGCTACGGCCCGCCCACCGACTTCGTCGGACTGCAGAACTACCTGATCATCTTCCAGGACAAGGCGTTCCACGCGGTCCTGATGCACAACGGCTTCATCGTCGTGCTCTCCCTGGTGCTGCAGGGGCCGATCGCGATCGTGCTCGCACTGCTGCTCAACCAGAAGATGCACGGCCGCGGGCTCGTCCGCGTGCTCGTCTTCGTGCCGTACGTCATCTCCGAGGTGATCGTCGGCACCGGCTGGAGCCTGATGCTCCAGTCGAACGGCGCCGTGAACGACCTGTTCCAGAGCATCGGCCTGGGCGGACTCCGTGCGGACTGGCTGTCGAACCCCGACATCGCCATCTGGACGCTGCTCGTGATCATCTCGTGGAAGTACATCGGCTTCGCGGTGATCCTGTTCCTCGCCGGCCTGCAGAGCATCCCCGAGGAACTGTTCGAGGCCGCCGCCATCGACGGCGCCGGCTACTGGCAGATCCAGCGGCGCATCACGCTGCCGCTGCTCGGTCCGACCATCCGCATCTGGGCGTTCCTGTCGATCATCGGCTCGCTGCAGCTGTTCGACCTCGTCTACATCATCTGGGGGCAGTACATCGCGTCGACCGCGGGCACCTCGACGATGGCGACGTACATGGTCGCCAACGGCCGGACCTCGGGCAACTTCGGCTTCGGCAGCGCCGTCGCGGTCGTGATGTTCGTGATCTCGCTCGTGGTCGCCCTGATCTACCAGCGCTTCGTGCTCCGCCGCGACACCGCGGGTGCACTCACCGAGAGGAAGAACTGATGGCCACCACGAGCATCGTCGCCCCCGGGCGCCGGGCCGTGCGGGAGCGCCGGTCCAGTGCCGCGATCGGACGCGCGAACCCGCTGACCTACGTCGTCGCGATCCTGTTCGTCGCCGCCAACCTGGCACCCGTGCTCTACATCGTGCTGGGCGGCTTCCGGACCAACTCGCAGATCACGACGAGCCCCGCCGGGCTGCCGGCACCGTTCGAGTTCGGCAACTACGGTTCCGTGCTGTCCAGCGGCATCTTCTGGCAGCAGCTCGGCAACTCCACGATCAGCGCCGTCACGACCACCCTCGGGGTCGTCGTGCTCGGGCTGATGGTGAGCTTCGTGCTCGCCCGCTACCGGTTCGCCGGCCGCGGGGCGCTGTACGCCCTGTTCGCCGCCGGTTTGATGTTCCCGATCACGGTCGCGATCACCCCGCTGTACCTGCTCGTCAAGGACCTCGGTCTGACGAACAGCCTGGCCGGCGTGATCCTGCCGCAGATCGCGTTCGCGCTGCCGACCACCGTCATCATCCTGGTGCCGTTCCTGCGGGCGATCCCCGACGAGCTCGAGGAGGCCGCGTCCATCGACGGGGCGAGCCGTCTCGGGTTCTTCTTCCGCATGGTCGTGCCGCTGTCGCTGCCCGGCGTCGTCACGGTCGGCATCCTGGCGTTCATCGCCAGCTGGAACAGCTACATCCTGCCGCTGTTCATCCTGAACAACGAGGCCGCGTACACGCTGCCGCTCGGGGTCCAGTCGTTCTCGTCGCAGTACTCCGTCGACACCGCCAAGGTGCTCGCGTTCACCTCGATGTCGATGATCCCGGCCCTCGTGTTCTTCACGATCTTCCAGCGCCGCATCGTCGGCGGCCTGACCGGGGCGGTGAAGGGGTGACCGCGACCGACGCGACGCGGACCGCCGGACGCGATCCGCGCCTCCAGGCCGACAGCGCGACGGACGCGACGACCGCGACGGACGCAGCCGCGACGGACGCGACCGCGACGGCGACCGACGCGACCACCGCCGGACCCCGCGCTGACGCCCTGCTCGCCGTGATGACCCTCGACGAGAAGGTCGCCCAGCTCGTCGGCTACTGGCTCGACCAGAACGGCGTCGTCGCCCCCATGCAGGGCGAGATGGCGGCCGTGCAGCAGGGCAGCACCCTGGCGGACATCACGCGCGACGGCATCGGGCAGTTCACCCGCGTCTACGGCACCCGCCCCGTCGAACCCGACGAGCGTGCCGCCTGGCTCTGGGCCGAACAGCGCCGCCTGCAGCGCGAGACCCGGCTCGGGATCCCCGCGCTCGTCCACGAGGAGTGCCTGACCGGCCTCGCCGCGTGGAAGGCCGCGACGTTCCCGACGCCGCTGGCATGGGGCGCGTCGTTCGACCCGGAGCTCGTCGAGCAGGTCGGCGCCGCGATCGGTGCATCGATGCGGCAGCTCGGCGTCCACCAGGGCCTCGCGCCGGTCCTCGACGTCATCCGCGACCCGCGTTGGGGGCGGGTCGACGAGTGCATCGCCGAGGACCCCTACCTGGTCGGCACGGTCGGCACCGCGTACGTGCGCGGGTTGCAGTCTGCCGGGGTCGATGCGACCCTGAAGCACTTCCTCGGGTACTCGGCGTCGCAGGCGGGACGGAACCACGCCCCCGTGCACGCCGGGGCCCGCGAGGTCGCCGACGTCTACCTGCCGCCGTTCGAGATGGCGCTGCGCGACGGCGGCGCCCGGAGCGTCATGAACTCGTACGCCGAGATCGACGGCGTGCCCGTCGCGGCGAACGGCGAGTTGCTCACCGACCTGCTCCGCGACCGGCTCGGCTTCGAGGGCACGGTCGTCGCGGACTACTTCTCGGTGGCGTTCCTCGAGGTCATGCACGGCATCGCCGCCGACCGTGGCGAGGCCGCGGCGCTGGCGCTCGAGGCCGGCATCGACGTCGAGCTCCCGACCGGTGACGCGTACCTCGCGCCGCTCGTCGAGCGGGTCCGCAGCGGGCAGGTGGACGAGGCACTCGTCGACCGTGCCGTGCTCCGGGTGCTCCGGCAGAAGGAGCGGCTCGGACTGCTCGAAGCGGACGCGTTCGCCGAGGACGCCCCCACCGGGATCGACCTCGACACCCCGCTGCACCAGGCACTCGCACGCCAGCTGGCGGCGAAGTCGCTCGTGCTGCTGTCGAACGACAGCGGCAGCGCCAACAGCGGCACCGCCACCGTCGACAGTGGGACCACCGGCAGCACCACCCCCGTCCTCCCGCTCGCACCGGGCGCCTCCGTCGCGGTCATCGGCCCGAACGCCGACCGCGCCGAGGCCCTGCAGGGCTGCTACTCGTTCGCCAACCACGTGCTCGCCTCGCATCCCGACCTGCCGCTCGGCTTCGCGATCCCGACCGTCCGTGAAGCCGTCGTCCGGGCCCTCGGCCCGGCGGCTGTCCGCTTCGCCACGGGCTGCGCCGTCACGGGCGACGACCGGGCCGGCTTCGCCGACGCGGTCGCCGTGGCCTCCGCCTCGGACGTCGCGGTGGTCGTCGTCGGTGACCAGGCCGGACTCTTCGGCCGCGGCACGGTCGGCGAGGGCAACGACACCGAGTCGCTCGACCTGCCCGGCGTGCAGCGTGAGCTGGTCGAGGCCGTCGTCGCGACCGGCACCCCCACCGTGATGGTGCTGCTGACCGGCCGGCCGTACGCGATCGGCTGGGCGCTCGACGGCGACCAGCCGCGTCCGGCCGCGGTCGTGCAGGCGTTCTTCCCGGGCGAGGGCGGCGGGTTGGCGATCGCCGACCTGCTCACCGGCGCGGCCCCGCCCTCGGGTCGGCTGCCACTGTCCCTGCCCCGGTCCGCCGGCGCGCAGCCGTTCACGTACCTGCACCCGCGGCTCGGCGGTCCGTCCGACGTCACGGCCGCCGACTCGACGCCGGTGCGGCCGTTCGGCTTCGGCCTCGGCTACACCGACTTTGCGTACGAGGAGCTCGTCGTCGACCCGGACGTCCGATCCGACGGCGTCTTCACCGCGTCGGTGACGGTCCGGAACACCGGGTCCCGTGCCGGCGAGGACGTCGTGCAGCTCTACGGGCACGACGTGCACGGCAGCGTCACCCGGCCGGAGGTGCAGCTCCTCGGCTACGCGCGGGTAGCGCTCGCCGCGGGGGAGTCCGCGCGGGTCCGCTTCCGCGTCCCGGTGCAGCGCTTCGCGTTCACCGACCGTCGGATGCGCAAGGTGGTCGAACCCGGCGACGTGCAGGTCTGGGTCGCGTCGCACGCGGCGGCGTCCCGGCCGGGAGGCCCGGTGGCAGCGGGTGGGATCGTCGCCTCGGGCGACGGGCCGGTCCGACACCCCGTCCCCGGCACCGCCACGGAGCGCGCCACCGTCGCGGTCACGGGCGCGGTGCACGAGGTCACCCCGGGCGACCCCCGCCTGGTGGAGTGGTCGCTCGTCTGACGGCAGTGCGGGGAGGCGTCGGCACCACCGATGCCTCCCCTCATCCCGTCCGTCGACCAGCCTCGGGGTCGGTGGCGAGTGCGGCCGGGTCGCGCAGACCACGGAGCGGTGAGGCGACGACCCAGACGACGGTGAGCAAGATCCCCGCGCACCCCAGGGCGAGGCCGGTCCGCGTGCCGAGCAGCTCTCCGACCAGGCCGCCGAGCCCGGCCCCGATCGCGATGACGCCGTAGGACAGCCAGCGCATGGTGGCGTTGACGCGACCGAGCACCTGGTCCGGCGAACGCAGCTGCCGGAGCGTGAGTGCGACGACGCTCGACAGTGCGGTCCCCGCGCCGTTCACGGCGAACACCCCGATCAGGACGGTGACCGTGACCGGCGTCGACCACGATGGATCGATCACGGGGAGCACTGCGAGCGCGACGCACTCGGCCGTGGCGCAGGCGACCAGGACTGGCCCGGCACCGAACCGGCGGACACTCGACGGTGCCGCGGAGGCGCCGACCACGGCGCCGATCGCCCCGAGGCTGAAGACGAGGCCGAGCAGCCCCGCGTCCAGTCCGAGCTGCCGCACGGCGTGCACGGTGAAGAGCACCATCACCCACTGCGCGAAGAGGTTGTAGATCCCGGCGAAGCCGACCAGCGAGACCAAGTACCGGTCGCGACCGACGAACCGCAGGCCCTCGGCCAGGTCTCGCAGAGCACTCCGTCCGGTCGGGGTCGGGCGGGCCTCGGGCGCGCGGATGCCGAGCAGTGCCACCGCCGACACGACGTACGTCACGGCGTGGACCGCGAGGGCCCACGGCGCCGAGAGCACCTGGACGAGCAGGCCTCCGAGTCCTGGGCCACCGACCTCGGCCGCCGCCGCCGTCGCCTCCAGCCGCCCGTTCGCGCGTTCGAGCTGCCGGCGTCCGGCGACCGTCGGCAGGAACGACTGGTAGCTCACCTCGAACGCGACGGTGAACGCGCCGAGCAGCCCGACCAGGACGACGAGCACCGGCAGGGTCAGCGCCCCGCTGAACGCCACCACCACGACGACCACGGTGAGGGCAGCCCGAGCGAGGTCGGACACGACGAGGACCGGTCGACGGCGACGACGGTCGACCAGGACCCCGAGGGGCAGCGCGAGCAGGAGGAACGGGAGCCACCGCGCGGCGTTCAGCACCCCGACCTCGCCGGCGGACGCGTGCAGGACGACGACGGCGAGCAACGGCACCGCCAGTTCGCTCACCTGCCCGCCGACGGCCGAGGCGCCCTGCGCCACCCAGAACCGCGTGAAGTCCGGGCCGAGGCCGGTCCGTGCTGCGCTAACGCGTGGAACGCTCGTCATGCATTAGACCCTGGCACAGGCGATGCACATGGCACAACGGTTGATCACGCATTAGTCTCGGAGCATGGTGGTCCCCGACGCGCAGCCGACGTTCCCGGACGTGGGGGGACACGCGGCGCTCGACCTCGTCGACACCGTGCACTGGCGCCTCGATCCCCGTCGTTCGATCGACACCCTGAGCAGCTTCAGCGCCGTCGTGGCGTGGTGCGAGCAGATGGGCGTCCTGCCCGGCGGTGCGGACGAGATCAGCCGGCTCGCCGCAGCCGCGCCCGACGTCGCAGCGCAGGAGCACACGGCGGTGCTGGCGCTCCGCGAGGCGGTGTACGAAGCGGTGTTCGCGTCGTCACCGCGCGCCGCCGCCCACGTCGCGTCCGAGTACGTCGCTGCGCTCGGGCGCGCGACGCTCGAGCAGGGCACGGACGGGGCGTCGTGGTCGTGGCGGATGCGCGCCGACCTGTCCGGGCCGCGGGGTGCGATCGCACTGCTCGCGCAGGAACTGCTGACGTCCGACCTCAGTGCGGCGCGGCAGTGCGGCGACGACGCGTGCGGCTGGGTCTACCTGGACACGTCGCCCCGGCACAACCGCGTCTGGTGCACGGCCGCGGGGTGCGGCAACCGCAACCGGGTCGCGCGGCACCAGGCGAAGCGTCGCGGAGCCACGACGCCACAGGGCGGCCGTCAGGACTGACAGCGCGCACCACGCGCCCGGGGCGCGACCAGGCGATGGACGGGAGGCGCGGTGCGGGCTCGCACCGCGCCTCCTGTCCGTCAGCGGGTGCGGTCACCCGACCGGTTCGATCCGGTCGGACAGGTCCAGCGACCAGACGGCGACGCCCGTCAGGCCGAGCCGTTCCGCCAGCGCGACCCGTTCGCGCAGCGAGCGTGCGTCGGACCACCAGAGCACCTCACCGCTCGGCAGGGTCGCGGTCCACTCGCCGACCGTCGCGTCCCAGCGGGCGGTCGCGCCCGCCTTCCGGACCCGGAGCCGGGCCTGGGCGTCGGAGAGCTGACCGGCCGGACGCTTCCCCTTCCAGTGGTAGCCGTACCCGGCGACACCGAGCACGGTCTGGTCGGCGGGAGCGAGGGTCGCGAGCGCGCGGACGGCCTTCGACGACCACGCGAGCGACCCGACCGGGCCGGGTGCGTCCGGCTCCCAGGGGCCGTGCTGGTCGTAGGCCATGAGCGTCAGGTGGTCGAGCGGGGCGCGGAGGGCGCGCACGTCGTAGCCGAGGCGGGCGTACCCGGCGGCCGTGGTCGACGCGGACAGGGCGATGTCGAGCCGGACGTCGTCGCCGACGGCGGCCCGGAGCTCCCGGGCGAAGGCGGTGAGACCGGGCTTCTCGGCCGGGGTCAGCGCCTCGAGGTCGATCATGACCGAGTCCCAGCCGCCCGTGGCCACGTCGGCGGCGAGTGATCGGACGACCCGGGCGCGGTTCGCGGGCGAGGTCAGGAGCTTCCGGGCGATCGGCTCGCTGAAGTCCCCGTCGGCCTCGGAGTAGTTGCTGACGAGCAGCTGCGCGGTGAGCCCGTTGGCGTGTGCCCGGTTGCGCTGGGCCTTGGCAGCGCGCGACGGTGCGGTGACCTTCGTGCCCGTGCGGTTCACCAGCAGCCCGTCGACGCCGACCACGTCCATCGCGGCGGCGTTCGCGTCCACCAGGGCGGTGTCGGCGTTCTCGGGCTGGAAGCCGGTCACGTCGAACCCGTCGGCCCGGGCGGCGGTCGGGACCGTGCAGCCGGCGAGCGCGAGTCCTGCAGTGAGCGCGGCGGCGAGCAGGACCGTCCAGCGGCCCCGGTGGTCGAGCGTCACGCTGGGGGACCGTCCTGCCGTTCGGGGTGGCCGGGTGCCGACCACGGCGGGAGCTCGGCGGACGGGTACCCGCCGTGCTCGTCCGGAGCCCGCAGCATCGGGTTGACCGCACGCAGCCGGATGCCGGAGGTGTCCCCGGCGACCCCGCGGACGGCGTTCGCCAGCAGGAACGCGACGACGTCCGCCGTGCTGCCGTCGGGGTCGTAGCCGTGCCAGGGGCGGTCGTCGCCCTGGGCACGGCGCAGGGCATGGGCGAAGGTCGCGTCGGCGTCGTCGACCTCCACCTCGCAGTCGAGCACGATCCGGAAGCGTGATCCCTCGGCCGGGGACCCGGCGAGGTCCGACGTGGCGCGGGGGTCCGGGTCCTCCGGGTCGAACGACCGGAGCGCCGCCGACGGTGCGGTGCCGAACGCGGCGCGGTACTCGGCCGCCATCCGCCCGGCGTTGCTGAAGTGCCAGTGCTTCGCGACGTCCGCGATGGTGCGACGGTCGGCCGGTGTCATCGACAGCAGGTCGCGGCGGACGCCCTCGAGTCGCACCCCGCGCAGGTACGACGCGGGTGAGGTCTGCAGCTCCCGCCGGAACGCGCTCTGCAGGCCGCGGGTCGACAGGTGTGCGGCGGCGGCGATGTCCGGTACGGAGATCGCTTCGCGGGCGTGGGCGTGTACGAACCGCAGCGCCTCGTGCACGGTGCGGGACAGCCGTGCTCCGCCGTGCTCGGGACCACTCGCCGTGGTCGGTGCCTGGTCCATACGTGGAGGGTACGAGTCGGTCGGGCCGATCGGCCTCCGACGCCACGACGCCGCCGTTATCCGGGGTGCGCGGATGTGGATCGCACCCGTTCGGGGGCCATTGTGGACCCCGGTGAGGGCGCTTATCGTCCAAGAGGTACTCAAACTGTCCCCCTCCGAACAGGGTCGGAGGCACGGGGACAGATCGGAGGATCTGATGAGTGGTTACGAGCGTGCACCGGGGGTCGCCCCGGTCCACATCACCTCTTACCGGGCTCGGGCACGCGCTGCCCGACGCGGGTGGATCGTGCAGTCCGAGGACGATGTCGACCGCGAGCGGTTCACCTTCGCGGACCTCCGCGCCCGGCGAGGGTCGGGCCAGTGAGCAGCGACACCGTCCCGCGGGTCGCCGTCGGCAACGCGCCCCGGACCGCCGAGCGGTGCGGCCGGACCACTGCGGACGCCGTCCGGACGGTGCGTGCCGTGTACGACGGTCGCGACGTCCGGTTCGCGCCCACCGACCGGTTCGCGTTCCGCCACCGGACGGTGCGCCACCACAACGTCGCACTGCTGTCGTCGGCGGTGTCGACGACCACCGCCGCCTCGTTCACGCCGGACGGCACACCGGTGCTGGCGTGGTCGACCGCGGGGTGCCTGCGGGTCGACGACGACGCGCCCACCCGGCCCGGTGTGCCGGTGCTCCTGCCGACGGACCGGCCGTTCACGCTGCTCGTGCCGGCGGGGACCGTCCAGGTCCTGCGGGTCGACCGCGGCTTCCTCGACGCCGTGAACGGGGTCGTGTTCGACCACCGCTTCGCCGGCCGACTGCGATCCCGCCCGGCCGAGGCCGAGGTGTCCCAGCTGCTCGCCCGCATCGATGCGGTCGCCGTCAACGCGCTGCACCCCGACCGCAACCCGGGCGGGCACCTGTCGGCACAGGTGCTGCTGGCCGAGTCCGTCCTGCGGGCCTTCGGCGGCGCGGACGCCGAACCCGACGCGCGGCCGGTGCGCCGGACGGTGAACACCGTGCAGCTCGCACAGGCCTGGCTCGCGGAGCACTGCGACCGGCAGCTCCAGCTCGCGGACGTCTGCGGGGCCGTCGGGGTCAGCTCCCGCACGCTCCAGGAGAACTTCGTGCAGCACGTCGGCGTGAGCCCCATGACGTACCTGCTGCAGGTCCGCCTCGACCGGGTCCGGATCGCGCTCCAGCTCGCCGACGGTGCGCAGACGACGGTGGCCGAGGTCGCGCACCGGTGGGGCTTCCGCCACATGGGGCGGTTCTCGAGCACGTACTTCCAGCGCTTCGACGAGTACCCGAAGAAGACGCTCCAGACGAGCACCTGAACCCTGACGCCCGACGTCTGCCGCCCGACGTCCGTCAGCGCAAGCGGTCCGCCAGGAACGCCGCCTGACGCTCCCAGTGCCGGAAGCCGCCGCCCTCGTGCCCGTTGTACGGGTACACGACGATCTCGCGGTCGGTGGAGCCGAGGGCGTTGAACGCGGCGAAGGTCGTGCGCGGCGGCACGACGTCGTCCATCAGCGCGACCGAGAACAGCGCCGGGGCAGTGATGCCTGCGGCGTGGTTGACCCCGTCCAGGTACGCGGCGGTCGCCCACACGGTGTCGGCCGCGTCGCGGTGGACGGCGAGGTACTGCGCGAGCTCCAGGTACGGCCCGCCGACCGCGACGTCGGTGCCGTTCCGCCAGTCGGCCAGGAACGCCACGTCGGGCAGCACCGCGGCGACCGGTCCGACGTGTGCCTCGACCAGGGCCGCTGCGGCGATCGTGATGCCGCCGCCCTGGCTGCCGCCGGTCAGGGCGATGCGCTCGGGGTCGATCCCGGGCAGCGTGCGCACCGCCTCGACGAGCCGCACGGCGTCGGTGTAGACGCGGCGGTAGTAGTGGTCGGCGGGCGAGCCGATGCCGCTCGTCATCCAGCCGCTGGCGTGCGGTGCGGAGCCGTGCGGGTCCGGGGTGTCGCCGCCGGCCCACCCGGAGCCCTGGCCGCGGGTGTCCATCACCACGTGCACGTACCCGGCGAGGGCCCAGTGCACGCGCTCGCCCGGGCGACCACGGCCACCGCCGTAGCCGAGGAACTCGACGATGACCGGCAGTGCGCCCGGGTCGTCGGTCACGGGACGGTTGACCCACGCGCGCACCGGGTCACCGGCGAACCCGGGGAACGTCAGGTCCTCGACGACGAGCCCGGTCACCGGGGTCTCGGCCGGCACGAGGGTCGTCTCGAACCCCTCGCCCGCGGTCCGGGCGGCGGCGATCGTGTCCGCCCAGAAGGCGTCGAAGTCAGCGGGACGACGGACGTCCGAGCGGTGGGCGCGGAGCGCGTCGAGGGGCAGGTCGGTCAGTGGCATGGGTGTCCTCCGGGGACGATGATGCCCCCGGCGCCCTGGTGGAGGGCGCCGGGGGCGGGGAGTGTCGGATCCGGTGCGTCGGTCAGCGCGCCGCGGCGCGGTACTGCTCGAGCACCTCGGGGTGCGGGTCGGACGGCACGGTGGTCGTCGCGGTGTCCCACGTCGGCAGTGCGCCGGTGAGCGCCCACGCGGCCTGCTTCGCAGCACCCGCGGCGACGTACTCGCCGGGCTCCGGCACCAGGACGTCACGGCCGAACACCTGCGCGGCGACGGCGCGGACCGCCGGGTTCCGCGCAGCGCCGCCGATGAGCAGCAGCCGCTCGACGGTCACCCCGGTGTCCTGCACCGCGGCCAGTCCGTCGGCGAGGGCGCAGAGCATCCCCTCCACGGCCGCCCTGGCCAGGTGCGCCCGGTCGGTGGTCGCCGGCGTCATGCCGAGCAGCGATGCGGTCGCGTCCGGCCGGTTGGGCGTGCGCTCGCCGACGAAGTACGGCACCAGGACGAGGCCGTCGGCCCCGGCCGGCGCCTGCAGCGCCAGCTCGCCGAGTGCGTCGTGGTCGACGCCGAGCAGGCCGCCGATCACCTCGAGCACGCGGGCCGCGTTGAGCGTCGTGACGATCGGGAGGCGCGACCCGGTCCCGTCGGCGAAGCCCGCCACGGTCCCGCTCGGGTCACGCACCTCGGCGTCGCTGACCCCGAAGACCGTGCCGCTCGTGCCCAGGGACACCGCGACGTCACCCGGGCCGAGACCCAGGCCGAGCGCTGCCCCGGCGTTGTCGCCGAGTCCGGCGCCGACGACGAGGCCGGACCGGGCGACCGCGCCGCCGGGCAGCTCGACGTCGGTGGACAGGGTGCCCATCGCCTCGTCGGGAGCGACCACGCGGGGCACGACCACGGCGTCGTCGTCACCCATCGACGCCGGCCGCATCGGCCGCCCGAGCGCGAGCTCGAACAGCTCCGGGTCGTACTCGCGGCGCACCGGGTCCCAGTACGCCGTGCCGCTGGCGTCGGACGCATCCGTCGCCAGGGCGTCGAGGTCGGGTCCGAGCGGGCTCTCGTCCGCCGGTCCGTGGCCGCGGAGCCGCCACGACAGCCAGTCGTGGGGGAGCGCCACGGCCGCGACGCGGGCCGCGTTCTCGGGCTCCGCGTCGCGGAGCCACCGCAGCTTGGTACCGGTGAACGACGCGACCGGCACCAGCCCCGTCCGGGCGACCCACGCCTCCTGGCCGAGGTCGTCGACCATCTGCGCGGCCGCGTCCGCACTCCGGACGTCGTTCCAGAGCAGGGCGTCGCGGACCACGCGGCCGTCGGCGTCGAGCGCGACCATGCCGTGCTGCTGCCCGGCGATCGCGACGGCGGCGACGTCGTCAAGGCCACCGGCGTCCGCGACGGCGGCACCGAGGGCGTCCCACCAGTGGCGGGGGTCGACGGCGGTGCCGTCCGGGTGGGACGCGCGTCCCTCGCGGACGACCGCACCGGTCGCGGCGTCACGGATGGTGACCTTGCAGGACTGGGTCGACGAGTCGACCCCGGCGACGAGCTGGCGCTCGTCCGTGGTGTCAGCCACTTCGGCGGCAGGCCGCCTCAGCGCGCGGGATGCAGCCGCTGGCGCGTCTGCCGTCAATTCCGCGCGCCCATCAAGTGCTCCATCGCGAGCTGCTGCAGGCGGACGAAGCCGAAGCCCTTGCCGCCGAAGTACGCGTCGGCGTCGAAGTCCTCGTAGGCGGAACGGTCGGCGAGGAACGTGTCGTACGACTCGCCGTCGTTCAGCGTCGGCGTCGACAGCTCGCCGACCTTGGAGGCCTCGAGCGCTGCCTGCACCTCGGGGTCGGCGCGGAACGCCTGCGCACGCTCCTTGAGGAGCAGGTACATGCGCATGTTGGCCGACGCGGAGTCCCAGACGCCGGTGATGTCCTCGGTGCGGCTGGGCTTGTAGTCGAAGTGGCGCGGGCCGTCGTACGCCGGGCCGCCCTGCGGGGCGCCGTGCTCGAGCAGGTCGACGAGCGAGAACGCGTTCTGCAGGTCGCCGTGGCCGAACACCAGGTCCTGGTCGTACTTGATGCCGCGCTGACCGTTGAGGTCGATGTGGAAGAGCTTGCCCTGGTAGAGCGCCTGGGCGATGCCGGCCGTGAAGTTCAGGCCCGCCATCTGCTCGTGGCCGACCTCGGGGTTGATGCCGAACAGCTCCGGGCGCTCGAGCGTCTCGGTGAAGGCGATCGCGTGGCCGAGGGTCGGCAGGAGGATGTCGCCGCGGGGCTCGTTCGGCTTCGGCTCGATGGCGAACCGGATGCCGTAGCCCTTGTCGGTGACGTACTGGGCGAGCAGGTTGACGGCCTCGCGGTACCGCTCGAGCGCGGCCTGCACGTCCTTGGCGCTGTCGTACTCGGAGCCTTCGCGGCCACCCCACATCACGAACGTCGACGCGCCGAGCTCGGCGGCGAGGTCGATGTTGCGGAGCACCTTGCGGAGCGCGAAGCGGCGGACCTGCCGGTCGTTCGAGGTGAAGCCGCCGTCCTTGAAGACCGGAGCGGAGAACAGGTTCGTCGTGACCATCGGCACGACGAGCCCGGTCGACTCGAGCGCGCCCTTGAGGCGGTCGATCTGGGTCTGGCGTTCGGCGTCGGTGGAACCGAACGCGAACAGGTCGTCGTCGTGGAAGGTCAGGCCGTAGGCCCCGAGCTCGTCGAGCTTCTCGACCGCCTCGACCACGTCGAGGGCGGGTCGGGTCGGCCCGCCGAAGGGGTCGGAGCCGTTGTAGCCGATGGTCCAGAGACCGAAGGAGAACTTGTCTGCACGGGTGGGCGTCGTTGCCATGGTGGTCACCGTTCGTCGTCGAAACAAAATGTTGCCGCGCCCAACATAAGCGGTAGTGTTGGCTGTGGCAAGCACGTGATCGCAAAGGAGCGAGCGGATGGCAAGTGAGTCGACGGTGCAGCAACGACTGCGGGTCGCGATGGTGGGGCACGGCTTCATGGGAGCCGCACACTCACAGGCGTGGCGGACCGCCCCCAGGTTCTTCGACCTCGGCACCGAGCCGGAGATGGCGGTGATCGTCGGGCGTGATCCCGAACGCACCGAGGCCGCCCGGCAGCAGTACGGCTGGCAGGCGGCGTCCACCGACTGGCGCGCCGTCGTCGCCGATCCGGACATCGACGTGGTCGACGTCGTGTCCCCTGGCTCCTCGCACGTCGAGATCGCGATCGCCGCGCTCCAGGCCGGCAAGCACGTCCTGTGCGAGAAGCCGCTCGCGAACACCGTCGCCGAGGCCGAGGCGATGACCGCCGCCGCCGACGCCGCCCGTGCACAGGGTGTCCGGGCGATGGTCGGGTTCAGCTACCGCCGGGTGCCGGCCATCGCGTTCGCGCGGCAGCTGGTGCAGGACGGCCGGATCGGCACCGTGCGCCAGGTCCGCGCGCTCTACCTGCAGGACTGGTTGGCGGACGAGGACGGCCCGATGACCTGGCGCCTCGACAAGTCGCTCGCCGGCTCCGGTGCGCTCGGGGACATCGGCGCGCACGCCATCGACCTGGTCGAGCACGTCACCGGTGCATCGCTCGCCACCGTCTCCGGCACGCTCGAGACCTTCGTGACCGAGCGTCCGCTGATGGCCGAGGGGGTCGGGCTCTCCGGCACCGCGTCGAGCGAGCGCGGGCAGGTCACCGTCGACGACGCCGCGTTCTTCACCGCACGACTCGACGGCGGCGCGGCCGACGGTGCGATCGGCACGTTCGAGGCCACGCGCTACGCGACCGGGCGGAAGAACGGTCTGACGCTCGAGATCAGCGGGTCCGAGGGCGCGATCCAGTTCGACCTCGAGGCGATGAACGAGCTCCGGCTGTACGAGTCGAACGCCCCGGCGGGGGAGCAGGGGTTCCGCCGCATCCTCGTCACCGAGCCCGAGCACCCCTACATGGCCGCGTGGTGGCCGACCGGGCACCTCATCGGGTACGAGCACACCTTCAGCCACCAGGTGAAGGACTTCGTCGACGCGATCGTCGCCGGCACCGACCCGTCGCCGTCGTTCGCCGACGGCCTGCACGTGCAGCGGGTCCTCGATGCGGTCGAACGCAGCGCCGCCGCCGGCAGCACCTGGACGGCGACCTCGTGAGCGCCGCCGAGCAGACCCGCCAGGCGCTCGTCGTCCGCGGCGGGTGGGACGGCCACCAGCCCGTCGAGACCACCGACCTGTTCGTCCCGTTCCTGCGCGAGAACGGGTTCGAGGTCCGGGTGTCGGACTCGACGGCCGTCTACGCCGACGCCGCCGTCATGGACGAGGTCGACCTGATCGTGCAGGTCGTCACGATGTCGACCATCGCCGACGACGAGTTCGCCGGGCTGCAGCGCGCGGTCCTGGGCGGCGCCGGACTGGCCGGCTGGCACGGCGGCATCGCGGACGCGTTCCGGAACACCGCCGACTACCTGCACATGGTCGGCGGCCAGTTCGCCCACCACGCCGGCAAGCACCCCGACGAGCGCGTCGGGGAACAGTCGGACAACTACATCCCGTACACGGTGCACCTCACCGACCTCGGGCACGAGCACCCGATCACGCAGGGCATCGAGGACTTCGACCTCGTCACCGAGCAGTACTGGGTGCTGTCCGACGAGTACAACGACGTCCTCGCGACCACCACCCAGGACGCGCGCGACTTCGACGCCTGGAACCGCCCGGTCACCGCACCGGCGATCTGGACACGGCAGTGGGGCGAGGGCCGCGTGTTCGTCTCCGCACCAGGGCACCGCCTCGAGGTCGTCGAGTCGCAGCCACTCCGCACCATCATCGAACGGGGACTCCTGTGGGCAGCACGGTGAACGAAGGGGTGCTCCGCGTCGGTGTCGTCGGCGTCGGGGTCATCAGCCAGCAGTACTTCGAGCACTTCCCGGCGCTGCCCGGGTTGTCGCTCGTGGCGGTCGCCGACCTCGACGTCGCCCGTGCCCAGCAGGTCGGTGCGGCACAGGGCGTTCGCGGCACCACCGTGGACGACCTGCTCGCCGCCGACGACGTCGACGTGGTGCTCAACCTGACGATCCCGGCCGCGCACGCCGACATCGCCACCCGGGCCCTCGCCGCGGGCAAGCACGTCTACGGCGAGAAGCCGCTCGCGATGTCCACCGCCGAGGCCGCACCGGTGCTCGAGGCCGCGCGCGCCGCTGGCCTGCGCGTCGGCAGCGCCCCGGACACCGTCCTCGGCACGGGCATCCAGACCGCACGGGCCGCCCTCGACGACGGCGCGATCGGCACTCCGGTCGGCGCCGCCGTCGCCTGGAGCGCACCCGGGCACGAGCTCTGGCACCCCGCGCCGGCGTTCTACTACCAGCCGGGCGGCGGACCGCTCCTCGACATGGGGCCGTACTACCTGACCAGCCTCGTCACGTTCTTCGGGCCGGTCGTCCGGGTCAGCGGCAGCGCCACCCGCTCCACCCGCGAACGGACGATCGCCACCGGGCCGAACGCCGGCACGTCGATCCCGGTCGACATCGACACCCACGTCGTCGCGATCCTCGAGCACGAGAACGGCGTGGTCTCCACCGTGACCGTCTCGTTCGAGGTGTGGGCCACCCGCGCCCCGCTGTTCGAGGTGTACGGCACCGCCGGCACCCTCGGCGTCCCGGACCCGAACCGGTTCTCGGACACCGTGTCGATCGCCACCGCCGACGACCGCTCGTGGCGGGACCTGCCGGTGGCCGCCGGGTACACCGACGCCGGCCGCGGCTACGGCCTCGCCGACATGGCCCACGCGATCGCGACGGACCGGCCGCACCGAGCCTCCGGTGACCTCGCGTTCCACGTGCTTGAGGTCATGGAGGCGGTCTCCGCCGCCGCCCGAGACCACTCGGTCGTCGACGTGCACTCGCGCGTCGAGCGACCCGCCACCGTCCCCGCCGGGTCCGCACCCGGATCCTGGTGACGGAACCCGACCACCGCGAAGAAGGACGACGACGATGACGACGACGGACGCGAGCGACACGACGGAGACGACCCGGGCCTCCAGGCCGGTCACCCTGTTCACCGGACAGTGGGCCGACCTGCCCTTCGAGGAGGTCGCCCGGCTCGCCGGCGAGTGGGGCTACGACGGGCTGGAGATCGCCTGCTGGGGTGACCACCTGGACGTCCGGCGCGCCGCGACGGACCCCTCGTACGTCGCCGAGCGCAAGGCGATCCTGGAACGCAACGGGCTGCAGGTCTGGACGATCGCCAACCACCTGGTCGGCCAGGCCGTGTGCGACGACCCCATCGACCAGCGGCACGAGGACATCGTCCCGCCGCACGTGTGGGGCGACGGCGACCCCGAGGGCGTGCGGCAGCGTGCGGCCGAGGAACTGCAGTGGACCGCCCGTGCCGCCGCGGCGCTCGGCGTGGACACCGTCACCGGCTTCTCCGGCTCGTCGATCTGGAAGACCGTCGCCGGGTTCCCACCCGTGCCCCCGGGGATGATCGACGCCGGGTACCAGGACTTCCACGACCGCTGGTCACCGATCCTCGACGTCTTCGAGGAGGTCGGGGTCCGGTTCGCGCTCGAGGTCCACCCGTCCGAGATCGCCTACGACTACTGGACCGCTGCGCGGACCCTCGAGGTGTTCCGCGACCGGCCGGCGTTCGGGTTCAACTTCGACCCGTCGCACTTCGTCTGGCAGGACCTCGACCCCGCGGCGTTCCTGCTCGACTTCGCCGACCGGGTGTACCACGTGCACTGCAAGGAGTCGGTGAAGCAGCTCGACGGGCGCAACGGTCGGCTGTCCTCGCACCTGCCGTGGGGCGACCCCCGGCGGGGGTGGGACTTCGTCACCGCCGGCCACGGGGACGTGCCGTGGGAGCGGGTGTTCCGCGTGCTGAACCACATCGGGTACACCGGACCGACCAGCGTCGAGTGGGAGGACGCCGGCATGGACCGGCTCGTCGGCGGGCCCGAGGCGCTGGCGTTCGTCCGGCAGCTCGGTACCATCGCGCCGCCGGACGCTTCGTTCGACGCCGCGTTCTCGCAGTCGCGCTGACCGGCCGACGCGGTCGCCGAGGTTTCGCGCTGCGCGACAGTTCACGGGCCCGCCGGTGCGAAACTCGTCGCTCAGCCCGAAACCCCACCCACGACCGCACCCACCACCGAGGAGGACCCATGGCACGGCAGCCCACGGCGACGCCGGGCAACGCCGCGCGCGTCCTCCGGCTCGTCCACGAGGACGGCCCCGTCACCCGCGCCGAGCTCACCCGGCGCACCGGCCTGAACCGCTCGACGATCCTCGCGCTCGTCGGGGAACTCGTCGACGCCGGGCTCGTGCACGAGGAGACCCCCGCCGCAGGGACCCCGGGTGCCGGTGTCGGACGGCCGAGCGGGGTCGTCCGGGCGTCCGCCGACGTCCTCGCCGCCGCGGTCACGGTCGAGATCGACGCGGTCGGGGTCGCCCTCGTCGGCCTCGACGGCACCGTCCGCGACCGGCTGGTCGAGCCGCAGACCACCGTGCCCACCGCGGCGCAGGCGATCGAGGCCGTCGCCCGGGTCCTCGCAGCACTCCTCGCCCGCACCGGACCGGCGGCCCGGATCGTCGGGGTCGGCGTCGCCGTGCCCGGCATCGTCCGGGTCGAGGACGGCACCGTGCGCGACGCCCCGCACCTCGGCTGGCGTGACGAACCCCTCGCCGCACCGCTCGCGGAACGCCTGGGGCTGCCGGTCCGGGCCGCGAACGACGCCAACCTCGGCGCCTGGGCGGAACGGCTGTACGGCAGCGCCCGCGGCGTCGACGACCTCGTCTACCTGAACGGTGGCGCGAGCGGCATCGGCGGCGGGATCGTCAGCGCCGGCCGGCCCTTCAGCGGCGCCGACGGGTACGCGGGCGAGCTCGGGCACACCTTCGTCGCGGCGAACGGGATCCGCTGCCACTGCGGTGCGGTCGGCTGCCTGGAGACCGAGGCCTCACGCTCCGCCCTCACCGCCGTCACCGGGACCCCGCCGGACGACCTCGACGCGCTCGCCGCGGCGCTCGCCGAGGGCCGGCCCGAGGTCGAGCGGGTCGTCGACCGACAGGTCACCGCACTCGCGACCGCGCTCCGGAACGCCATCCACACCGTCGACCCCGAGGTCGTCGTGCTCGGCGGGTTCCTCGGTGCGCTGCTCGGGCACGTCGGCGACCGGGTCGAGACCGACGTCCGGGCGCAGACGATGGCCGCGATGACCGATCGGCTCCGGATCGTCCCGGCGGCACTCGGCCGTGACGTCCTGGTCCGTGGCGCCGCCGAGATCGGCTTCGCGGAGCTGCTGCGCGACGCCACGATGCCGGCGGCACCGGCACCGGCACCGACCCCGGCGACGTGCTCGTCCGGGTCGCCGCCGTGGGTGTCTGCGGCTCCGACGTGCACTACTACCGCCACGGCCGCATCGGCGACTTCGTCGTCGAGGAGCCCCTCGTCCTCGGGCACGAGCTCTCCGGCACGATCGAGGCCGTCGGCGAGGGCGTCGACCCGTCCCGCGTGGGGGAGCGCGTGGCCATCGAGCCGCAGCGCCCCTGCCACCGCTGCGCGCAGTGCCTGGCCGGCCGCTACAACCTCTGCCCGCACATGCGCTTCTACGCGACGCCGCCGGTCGACGGGGCCTTCTCCGAGTTCGTCACCATCGAGGCCGAGTTCGCGCACGTCCTCCCCGACGCCGTCTCGTTCGAGGCCGGCGCGCTCCTCGAGCCCCTGTCCGTCGGCATCGCCGCCGTCCGCAAGGCGGGCATCGTGCCCGGTTCGTCGGTGCTCATCGCCGGTGCCGGTCCGATCGGCATCATCTGCGCCCAGGTCGCGAAGGCCTTCGGTGCGTCGCGCATCGTCGTCAGCGACCTCGTGCCGGAGCGCCGTGCGCGGGCCCTGGAGTACGGCGCCACCGAGGTCGTCGACCCCACCGCCGTGTCCGTCGCGTCCGACATCGTCCCCGTCGACGCGTTCATCGACGCCAGCGGTGCACCCCGAGCGGTGTCGGACGGCATCAAGGCGGTCGGTCCGGCGGGTGCCGCGGTGCTGGTCGGGCTCGGCAACTCCGAGATGACACTGCCGGTCGAGCACATCCAGAACCTCGAGGTCACGGTCACCGGGATCTTCCGGTACACGAACACGTGGCCGGTCGCGATCCAGCTGGTCGCGTCCGGGCAGGTCGACCTCGACTCGCTCGTCACCGGTCGCTTCGGGCTCGACGACGTCCGCGAGGCCCTCGAGAGCGACACCGACCCGGAGTCGCTCAAGTCCGTCGTCTACCCCGGCGGTGTCCCCGCCTGAGCAGGCACGGTGCGGGCTTCGCCGGCCCGGGCCGCGTTGCGCGCCTTGTGCGGCGTTGCAGCCGGGCACGGTGCGCGGAAGCGCGCACCGGGTGACGACGCACGCACGGTGCGGACGGGAGGCCCGGGGCCAGGCCGCCCCGCGCCTCCCGTCCGGCACGTGACCCGGAACGGGGCCACCGCCGCGTCACCGGGACGCGCTACGGTTCGCGCATGACCGCTTCACCGGCCGCCGTCGTGCCGCAGCGCACCGACCGGCGCGCGCTCGTCTCCTGGGCGCTCTGGGACTGGGGTTCCGCCGCGTTCAACGCGGTCGTCACCACCTTCGTGTTCAGCACTTACCTGGCCAGCCGGGCGTTCGTGGACCCGGCGCTCGTCGGCGACACGTCCGCGGCCGGCAAGGCGATCGTGGAACGCGAGCTCGCGCACAACGCGGCCGTCGTGTCCACCGCACTGACCATCGCGGGCATCGTCGTGGCCCTGGTGGCGCCGGCCATGGGGCGGCTCGCGGACTCGTCCGGACACCGCCGTCGGTCGGTCCTCATCGCCACGATCGGCGTCGCGCTGTCGATCGGGGGCATGGTCTTCGTCGCGCCGAGCCAGCCGTACCTGCTGCTCGGAGCGGCCCTGCTCGGCATCGGGACCGTCGCCTACGAGATCGCGAGCGTCGGCTACAACGCCATGATCGGGCAGGTCGCCTCCGGGGAACGCACCGGCCGCGTCTCCGCCATCGGGTGGGCGGCCGGGTACTTCGGCGGGATCGTGCTGCTCGTCCTGCTGCTCGTGCTCTGCATCCAGGACTTCCGGGGCGACGGGGTCGTCGGCGGGCTCCTGCAGTTGCCGGCCACCGTCGCCACCGGGCAGTGGGACGTCCGCGTCGCGATCGGCATCGCCGCCGTCTGGCTGGCCGTCAGTTCGATCCCGCTGTTCCTCACCGTGCCCGAAGCGGTGCCCGACCGCACCCGCGGCGGCGGCGTGTTCAGCGCCTACGCGGACCTCGGCCGGGACATCGCGCGGCTGTGGCGCGAGCGCCGCAACGTCCTCGCGTTCCTGCTCGCCAGCGCGGTGTTCCGCGACGGTGTCGGGGCCGTCTTCACGTTCGGCGGGATCGTCGCCGCGCAGGTGTTCGGGTTCACGCCGTCGCAGGTCATCCTGTTCGCCATCGCCGCGAACGTCGTGGCCGGCATCGCGACGTTCGTCTCCGGACGCCTCGACGACCGGTTCGGGTCGCGTGCGCTCATCATGGTCTCGCTCGTCGGCCTCGCCGTGTGCGGGGTCGGGGTCTTCGCCGCCGGCAACGAGACGCAGTGGTTCTGGGTGCTCGGGCTGACCCTCGCCGTGTTCGTCGGCCCGGTGCAGTCCTCGTCCCGCGCGTACCTGGCGCGGCTGACGACCCCCGGCCGCGAGGGCGAGCTCTTCGGCCTCTACGCCACCACCGGCCGGGCCGCGTCGTTCCTCGCGCCGGCGCTGTTCGGCGTCGCGGTGACCGTCGGTGGGTCGACCCGGTTCGGGATCCTCGGCGTGGTCGTCGTGCTCATCGCCGGGCTGGTGCTGATGGCGTTCGTCAAGCGGGAACCGCAGGGCGCGCGGGCCTGATCCTCGGCGTGCGGGGTCTGCCAGAGCTCCCCGTCAGGCGGCCTGGAGGCGCGGTTCCCGTCCGTCCACAGGCTGCGGTTGTGCGCACGGTTCCGCACAGGGCCGTGGTCGCGTCGGGCGGCCCGGGTCGCGGTGCGCCAGGATGGGGTGCATGACCGACCAGCGCATCGCCGTCGTCGTCCTCGCCGCCGGGCAGGGCACGCGCATGAAGTCGTCCACGCCCAAGGTGCTGCACCGGCTCGCCGGACTGCCGCTCATCGGGCACGTCCTGCGCACGGCGTCGTCGCTCAGCCCCGAGCACGTCGCCGTCGTCGTGCGGCACGAGCGTGACATCGTCGCGGCCGAGGTCGTCGAGCGCGCCCCCGACGCGATCGTCGTCGACCAGGACGACGTCCCCGGCACCGGCCGTGCGGTCGAGGTCGCGGTCGAAGCGCTGCCCGCCGACTTCGACGGCGCCGTCGTGGTGCTGTCCGGCGACGTCCCGCTGCTCGACGCCGCATCGCTCCGGCTCCTCGTCGACGCCCACGTCGGCGGCGGCAACGGCGCGACCTTCGTGAGTGCCATCGCCCCGGACCCGACCGGCCTCGGACGGATCGTGCGCGATGCCTCCGGCGCCTTCGTCAGCGTCGTCGAGCACAAGGACGCGACAGCCGAGCAGCTGACCATCACCGAGGCGAACGCGGGCATCTACGCGTTCGACGTGGCACGCCTCCGGGCGGCCCTGCCGTCGCTCACCACGGCGAACGCCCAGGGCGAGAAGTACATCACCGACGCTCCCGCGCTGATCAGCGAGCGCGGCGGGCGCATCGACGTGGTCACCCTGACCGACCCGTGGCTCGTCGCTGGCATCAACGACCGTGCCCAGCTCTCCGACGCCGCGCGTGAACTCAACGCCCGCATCGTCCGCCGCCACCAGCTCGCCGGCGTCACCGTGCAGGACCCCGCGTCCACCTGGATCGACCTCGACGTCACCATCGAGCCCGACGCCGAGGTCCTGCCCGGCACCCAGCTCATCGGCGCCACCGCGATCGCCGCCGGTGCCGTCGTCGGACCGGACACCACGCTGCGCGACACCGAGGTCGGCGCCCGCGCCACCGTGAACCGCGTCGACGCCACCCTCGCCGTGATCGGGGACGGTGCCTCGGTGGGCCCGTTCGCCTACCTGCGGCCGGGCACGATCCTCGGTGACGACGGCAAGATCGGCACCTTCGTCGAGACGAAGAACGCCCGGATCGGGCGGGGCAGCAAGGTCCCGCACCTGTCCTACATCGGCGACGCCGAGGTAGGCGAGGACTCGAACATCGGCGCGAACACCATCACCGCGAACTACGACGGCGTGCACAAGCACCGCACCGAGGTCGGCTCGAACGTGCGTACAGGCTCGCACAACGTGTTCGTCGCCCCCGTTAGGATTGGTGACGGTGCGTACACCGGCGCCGGGACCACCGTCCGCAAGGACGTTCCGGCAGGATCGCTCGCGATCAGCTACGCCCCACAGCGCAACACCGACGGATGGGTCGAGGAACACCGACCCGGCACACCGGCGGCCGAGGCTGCTCGGCTCGCGAACGGCGAATAGATCCCGGCGACCACCCGTCGCCGACATCGACCCCTCGTGGGTCAGGGAGTGAGCACCGCACTTGTCCGGAATCAAGACAACCGGCCAGAAACGACTCGTCCTCGTCTCGGGGCGAGCACACCCGGCGCTCTCTGCCGAGATCGCGGAGGAGCTCGGGGTCGACCTCGTGCCGACCGATGCCCGGACCTTCGCGAACGGTGAGCTCTACGCCCGCTTCGACGAGTCGGTCCGTGGCTGCGACGCCTTCGTCATCCAGTCGCACACCGCGCCGATCAACGAGTGGCTCATGGAGCAGCTCATCATGGTCGACGCGCTGAAGCGTGCCTCGGCGAAGCGCATCACGGTCGTGGCGCCGTTCTACCCGTACGCCCGACAGGACAAGAAGGGCCGTGGCCGCGAGCCGATCTCAGCCCGCCTCGTCGCCGACCTGTTCAAGGCCGCCGGCGCACACCGCATCATGAGCGTCGACCTGCACGCCGCGCAGATCCAGGGCTTCTTCGACGGCCCCGTCGACCACCTGTTCGCCATGCCGGTGCTGCTCGAGCGCTTCCGCCAGATCCTCGACCCGAAGACGCTCACCGTCGTGTCGCCCGACATGGGCCGCGTCCGTGTCGCCGACATCTGGTCCGAGAAGCTCGGCGCCCCGCTCGCCATCATCCACAAGCGCCGCGACCCGCTCGTGCCGAACCAGGTCTCGGTGCACGAGATCGTCGGTGACGTCAGCGGCCGCGTGTGCCTGCTCGTCGACGACCTCATCGACACCGGCCGCACGATCGCCAAGGCTGCCGAGGCGCTCAAGAACGCCGGCGCCACGGGAGTCGTCGTCGCCGCGACCCACGCCGTGTTCTCCGACCCCGCCACCGAGCTGCTGCAGAGCGAGTTCATCGACCGCGTGGTCGTGACGGACACCCTGCCCCTGCCGATGGACAAGCGCTGGGACCGCCTCGAGGTCCTGCCGATCGCCCCGCTCATCGCCCGTGCCATCCACGAGGTCTTCGACGACGGTTCCGTGACGTCGATGTTCGACGGCGCAGCGTAGCGGAGCCGTCGAACCATGGGCACAGCCGACGGCGCAGGACCATCTCCGCGACGTGACGTGTCCCGTTGCCCGTGGTGACCCACCCCGCGCGTGACGCCCTCGCGGCCCGGCTCCGGGCCGCGGGGAGCGTCTTCGCCGAGGACGAAGCCGACCTGTTGCTCGAGGCCGGTGACGGTGAGCCGGTGCGGCTCCGGAGCCTCGTGCAGCGTCGGCTGGCCGGTGAGCCGCTCGAGTACGTGCTCGGCTGGGCCGCCTTCGACGGGCACCGCATCCGGGTGGCCCCCGGGGTCTTCGTGCCGCGAGCCCGCACCACCGTCGTCGTCGAGCAGGCTGCGCGTCGGCTGCAGCGCTACGACCGGGTGGTCGACCTGTGCTGCGGCGCCGGTGCGATCTCGGTGGCCCTGTTCGGTCGGGTCGGCGCGCTCGACCTCGTCGCCACGGACATCGACCCGGACGCCGTCGACGTCGCGGCCGAGAACATCGGCGACCGCGGCATCGTCGTCGCCGGTGACCTGTTCACCCCGCTGCCCGATCGGTTCCGTGGAGCCGTGGCGGTCATCGCGGTGAACGCCCCCTACGTGCCGACGGCCTCGATCGAGCTCATGCCGGCCGAGGCCCGCGAGCACGAGCACCGTGTCGCCCTCGACGGTGGTGCGGACGGCCTCGACCTGCACCGCCGGATCGCTGCGGGCGCGGGGGAGTGGCTCCGCCCCGGTGGTGCCGTGGTCATCGAGGTGTCCGAGGCCCAGGCCGAGGCGTCCGCCGCTGCGTTCACGGCCGCCGGCTTCTCCACCGTGGTCGAGCGGGACGCCGAGGTCGACGGCACCTGCGTCGTCGCGACCCTGCCCGCCTGACCCCGGTCTGCCCGCCTGCCCCTGGTCTGCCTTCCTGGTCCTGGTGCCGAGTGGTCAGGACATGCCGCTCAGGTTCGTCGAGGCGGCACGAAGTGTCGCCTGCGCGTCCGCGAACCGACGCTTTCTGCACCCCTGGCGCGACGCACGTGGCGTGTCGCGCGACCAGGGTGAGGGGCGGGGCGGGCTGTCACCGGGCCTCCAGGCCGTCGGGTGACCGGAGCGCGCCGGCACCGAGCGGTCACGACATGCCGCTCAGGTTCGCCGAGGCGGCACGAAGTGTCGCCCGGGCGCCCACGAACCGACGCTTTCTGCGACCTCGACCGGCGTGAGCGGGCGTGTCGCAGACCGCTCCCGGAGCGTCAGCGCGCGTCGACCGTCACCGTGTGCCAGCCCGTCGCGCCGTTCGGCGCCGGTGGCCGGTCCACGCTCGTCTGCACTTCGCCGTCCGCACTGGTCGCGCGCACCTCGATGCGGTGCGAGCCGGCGGTCGGCGTCCAGCGCACCACCCACTGCCGCCAGGTGTCCGCGGAGACCGAGTCGGCGAGTTCGGCGCGCTGCCAGTCGCCGCCTCCGACGCGGACCTCGACAGCCTTCACGCCCTTGTGCGGCTGCCACGCGACCCCCGCGATCGCGACCGGCTTACCCGCGGTCACGGTCGACCCGTTCCGCGGGGTGTCGATGCGGGACTCGAGCTTGACCGGGCCACGCTCCGACCAGCCGCGCGGGGTCCAGTAGCCCTGCGCGTCGGCGAACCGGGTGACCTCGAGCTCGGTGACCCACTTCGTCGCCGAGACGTACCCGAACAGGCCCGGCACGACCATCCGCACCGGGAACCCGTGCTCGGTCGGCAGGGGCTCGCCGTTCATCCCGACCGCGAGCAGCGCCGCGGTGCCGTCGTCCTGCAGCACGTCGAGCGGGGTGCCGGCGGAGAACCCGTCGATGCTCCGTGAGAGGACCATGTCGGCATCGCCCGTCGGACGTGCACGGGCGAGGAGCTCCCGGATGGGGTAGCCCAGCCAGCGGGCCGTGCCGATGAGGTCACCGCCGACCTCGTTCGACACGCAGCTCAGGGTTGCCACGTGCTCCTCGAGGGGCAGCGCGAGCAGCTCGTCCCACGTCAGCGTGATCTCGTTCTCGACCGCGCCGTGGATGCGGAGCGACCAGTCGGCGGGGTCGACCTGCGGCACGCGCAGGGCCGTGTCGATCCGGTAGAAGTCGGCGTTCGGCGTGATGTACGGGGTGATGCCGTCGACGTCGAGCGACGCACCCGCGGGGACCGCCGGCGCAGCGGTCGCCGAGGCGGGCAGCCGGATGGCTCGCCTCGCAGCAGCGGCCGCCTGCATCGCGGACGACCCCAGCCGGGAGGCGGTGCCCACCACGACCGCGACGGTCGCCGTCGCAACGCCCCAGACCAGGAACGTGCGGCGCTCCGCCGAGGCGGGTCGCGGTGCCGCCGTCGGCACGGTCGCCGCGGCCTCCCACCGGCGCAACCGCTGGAGCAGCAGGCGCAGGACGACCACCGCCGCCGCGATGCCGAGGACCGTCGGGGCGCCGTCGAGGGTCCCGCTGCCCGAGCGGGTGCTGACGGCAAGCAGCGCCAGCACACCACCGGCGGCGAACACGAGGGCACCGAAGGGCGGTCGTGCACGTTCGAGGACACCGGCACCGGCGCTGATCGCGATGACGATCACCGTCATGAGCACGAACAGGGCGACCTTGTCCCCGGTGCCGAACACGGCGACCATGAAGTCCTTCGCACCCGGGGGAGCGAGGTCGATGACGGCGGACCCGACGGAGACCAGCGGGCTACCAGCTCCGCCGAGCAGCAGCGCGCCGAACTCGGCGACACCGAGGAACGCGGCGGCGGCCACGACGCCGACGATCGCGGCGATCAGCGTCCAACGTCGGGTCGAAGGGGCATCGGGCCCGCCCTGGCCGTCCGACGGACCCGCCGTCGGTTGGCCGATCGGTTCTTCCGTCGTCTCGGTGGTCACCGCCCGAGCGTAGGTCGCCCGGCCGCTCGTGGGCTGTGTGTGCGCGCTTCCCCGCGCGTTCATCGGGTTCGGCCAGCAGGTGGCGCGCGGCTCGTGGGAGGATCGGACCGTGCTGCAGCGTCCGGATGGTGTCCCGCGGTCCGGTCGTGCCCGCGGTGCCGGGCGGACACCGATGTCTCCGGCACGTCGACTCGCCACCCTGCGCTGGGTCATCGTCGTCGTCTGGCTGGTCCTCCTGATCACCCGGATCGTCGTGGTCTCGACGGCGCCGGGCGTCGACCTCTCCTGGTACGGCATCGTCGAGTTCGGCGCGATCGCGCTCGGCGTCGTGGTCATCGTGGTCGCCGTCGTGCGGACCGCGACGGCACGGCGGCGGCAGGCGGACGAGGCCCTCGCGCTCGCCATCCGGCGGATCGACCCGACGGTGTGGCTCGTGCCGGCGGCGCCGACGCCCGAACTCCGTGGCGTCGTCGACGAAGTCCGTCCGGACACCCACCTCGGTTCGCGCGTGACCTGGGCCTTCGGCGCCACCGAGGCCTCCCTGTGGGAACTCGACGAACGGCGGGCGACCCGGCTGCTCGTGATCCGGTGGAGTCGTGTCGTGCACGTCGGACTCGAAGACGTGGCGGACGGCGTCGACGGCTCGGACGGCTCGGGGCGAGACGGTGGCTCCGAGCGCCCTGGCCGTTCCGCTGGCGCTCGCCGCGCGTGTGCGGTGGCGATCCACCACGTACGACCGGACGACACCCCCGCGGTGGCGACGTTCTTCGTCCGGACCGCCCCCGGTTCGCGTCGGCTGCTCGGTCGCGGTCCACGGCTGGACCGGCTCGTCGCCGACCTGGCGCGGGAACGCATCGTCGCCTGACGCAGCGGAGGGCCCCGGGTTCAGCGAGGCCCTCCTTGCCGATCCCGCACCGACCTCCGTGGTCGGCAGCGGGTGCGGTCGTCAGTGCGTGGACGGCTCCTGCTCGACCTCGCGGCGGTCGTCGTCGGACCACAGCGTGTGGAAGGTGCCGTCCTTGTCGATGCGCTGGTAGGTGTGTGCGCCGAAGAAGTCGCGCTGGCCCTGGATCAGCGACGCCGGCAGACGGTCGGACGCGAGCGAGTCGAAGTACGACAGCGCGGACGAGAAGCCCGGCGCGGGCACGCCCGACGCAGCCGCGATGCCGACGATGCGGCGCCAGGCGGCTTCGCCCTCGGCCACCGCGTTCGCGAAGTACGGGTCGACCAGCAGCGACTCGAGCTTCGGGTTCTCGGCGTACGCCTCGACGATGCGGTTCAGGAACTGAGCGCGGATGATGCAGCCACCCCGCCAGATCTTCGCGACGTTGCCGAGGTCGATGTCCCAGCCGTACTCCTTCGCCCCGGCGATGATGAGGTCGAAGCCCTGTGCGTACGCGACGACCTTCGAGGCGTACAGCGCCGCACGCACGTCGTCGGCGAAGGTGTCCGGCACCTCGGCGATTTGCGGACGGTTCTTGACCGACTGCTGCACGGCGGCACGCTGCGTCGGCTTCGACGACACGGCGCGGGCGAACACGGCTTCGCCGATACCCGAGACAGGGATGCCCAGGCCCACGGCGTTCTGCACGGTCCAGACGCCGGTGCCCTTCGAGCCGGCCGCGTCACGGATGACGTCGACGAGCGGCTTGCCGGTGTCGGCGTCGCGCTGCTTGAGGACCTCGCCGGTGATCTCGATCAGGTAGGACTCGAGGTCGCCCTTGTTCCACTCGTCGAAGACCTGCACCAGGTCCTCCACCGAGAGCCCGCCGACGCGACGGAGCAGGTCGTACGACTCGGCGATGAGCTGCATGTCGGCGTACTCGATGCCGTTGTGCACCATCTTGACGAAGTGCCCGGCGCCGTCGGTACCGATGTGTGTCACGCACGGTTCGCCTTCGGCCACCGCAGCGATCGACTTCAGGATCGGCCCGAGCGTCTCCCAGGCCTCCTTCGAGCCACCGGGCATGATCGATGGACCCTTGAGGGCGCCCTCTTCACCACCGGAGATGCCCGTACCGACGAAGTTCAGGCCCTTCTCGCGCAGGTCGTGCTCACGTCGGATGGTGTCGTGGAAGTTCGCGTTGCCGCCGTCGACGATGATGTCGCCCGGTTCGAACCGTTCGGCGAGCTGACCGATCACGGCATCGGTGCCCTTGCCGGCCTGCACCATGATGATGGCGGTCCGGGGCTTCGACAGCGAGGCGACGAACCCGTCGATGTCCTCGGACGCGATGAACCCGGCGTCGCCGTGCTCCTGGAGCAGCTCCTCGGTGCGGGCGTAGGTGCGGTTGTAGACCGCCACCGTGTTGCCTTCGCGCGATGCGAGGTTGCGGGCGAGGTTCGAGCCCATCACTGCGAGTCCGACGACTCCGATGTTCGCCTGACCGTTGTTGTCTGCCACGAGGGCCTCCTTTGTCCTGACGTTGGCGCCCAACCTACGACCGGCGGTCTGGGATCGCACAGGTGTTGCGGGAACTGGGGACCAGAGTTCACCGGATCAATACTGTGGAGGGATGAGCGAGCTCGCTGTCCACCCGCCCGTCCTCGTGATGGGGGTCTCCGGCTCCGGCAAGTCCACCATCGGCCAGGCGCTCACCGACGCCCTGGTCGCGCAGGGCGAACCGTGCGTCTTCGTCGACGCCGACGACCTGCACCCGGTCGCCAACAAGGAGAAGATGCGGCAGGGCATCCCGCTCACCGACGAGGACCGTTGGCCGTGGCTCGACGCCTGCGCCGCGCGGATCGCCGCGGTCGAATCGGACGGCTCCCGGTGCGTGATGGCGAACTCGGCGCTCAAGCGCGCCTACCGGGACCGTCTGCGCGAGTCCGCGCCGGGTCTCGTCATCGCCTTCCTCGACGGGACGCGCGACCTGATCGCCGAACGGCAGTCCCACCGCCAGCACGAGTACATGCCGACGACGCTGCTCGACTCGCAGTTCGCGACCCTCGAGCGGCCGCAGCCCGACGAGGCCGCCGTCGCGTTGTCGATCGGCGGATCGGTCGACGACACCGTGCGGGAGATCCTCGCGGCGCTCGCGGTCACCACCGCCTGACGGGCGTCCCGTTCAGATACCACTCTTGATACCATCGACCCCATGGCCATGACCCTCCGACTCGACGACGACGAGGCAGCGGCGTTGCGCAAGCGTGCTGACCTCGAGGAGCGCTCGATGCAGGACGTCGCCCGCGCCGCCATCCGCGAGTACGTCGAGCAGCACAGCCGCAGCGATCTGATCGACGGCATCCTCGACCGAGAACTCCCGCGCTACGCCGAGGCGCTCGAACGACTCGGCAAGTGATCCACCTCACGACCGACGAGGCGTTGCACGTCGCTCGTCGGACCCTGGGGGCTGACTCCGCGATCCGCGACGTCGGGCTGCTCGAGGCGGCGGTCGCGCGACCTGCCGCGTCGGTGGGCGGGAACGACGCCTACCCGACGCTGGTCGAGAAGGCGGCGGCGCTCGTCCACTCCGCCGTCCGGAACCACGCCCTGGTCGACGGCAACAAGCGCCTCGGGCTGATGCTGCTCGTGGTCTTCCTCGGCGTGAACGGCGTCCGGCTCCACGCCTCGAACGATCAGGCGTACGACTTCATCGTCGCGATCGCCGAGGGGGAACTCGATGCCGTGCCGGAGATCGCTGCTGCTCTGACCGCGATGGTCTCGGACGCCTGATCGGCCGCTGGAACGGACAGCGGTCAGCGATCAGCGCCGCACCGCACTGATCGCCCCGTGCGGCCGGTGTTCCGGAGCCGAACGGGTGTGGACGTCCACGACCTCGAACCCCGCTTTTTCCAGCAGCGCCGCCAGGGACGCGACCGGCCAGCGGTACGCGGTGACGACGGCGTGGTCGAAGGCCTCGACCGCGGGACCCTCGAAGAACCCGAGCAGCAGCCCACCGCCGGGGGTGAGCACCCGACGGAACTCGGCGAGTGCCCCAACGATCCGCGACGGTTCGTGGTGGATCACCGAGTACCAGGCCAGGACCCCGTCGACGCTGCCGTCCGCGAGCGGGAGCGCGTCGAGCGACGCGACCCGGAAGTCGATGTCCGCGTCCACCGCGCCGTGCGTCCGTCGTGCGTGCTCGACGAACTCCGGCACCGCGTCGATGCCGCTGACACGGTGCCCCTGCCGTGCGAGGTGCGCCGTCCAGTGACCGGGGCCGCACCCGGCGTCGACCAGGGGACCGCTGCGACCGGCTGCCCAGGCGTCGACGAGGGCTCGGTCGTCGGGGTGGACGGCGTCCATCGACCCGAGCAGCGCCGCGTACTCGTCAGCTCGAGCGCTGTACGCCGCCGTCACCCGCTCCGTCATGCGCCCGACCGTACCGCCGCAGCGCCGAATCGTGCGAGGTTCCGTGTTGCGTGCGACCCGGCACCCCTCGCACCAGGCACGGAACCTCGCACCACGGGGCAGCGCCGCGCAGCACCACGCCGCGCCCGCCAGCGTCAGAGCTTGAACGTCGCCTTCGGGATGTCGGACACGATGCGCCGGGCGGTGCGGACGGCGTCCTCCTCCGAGACCTGGTGCGTGACCACGAGCGACGCCAGGTACGCCGCGTCCGCCCGCCGCGCCATGTCGTGCCGCGCGGGGATCGAGCAGTACGCACGGGTGTCGTCGATGAACCCGGAGGTCTTGGTGAACGACGTCGAGTCGGTGACGGCCGACCGGTAGCGCCCGATGGCCGCCGGGGTGTCGATGAACCACCACGGCGCGCCCGCGTACACGGCGGGGTAGAAGCCCGCGAGCGGCCCGATCTCGCGCGAGAAGACGGTCTCGTCGACGGTGAAGAGCACGAGGTGGAACCCGGGAGCGGTGCCGAAGGACTCGAGCAGCGGCCGGAGCGGCTCGGTGAAGGACCCGACGGCCGGCAGGTCGTGCCCGGTGTCCGGCCCGAAGCGCTCGAGCGTCGGGGTGTGGTGGTTCCGGATCACCCCGGGGTGCAGCTGCATGACGAGGCCGTCCTCCACGCTCATCTCCGCCCAGCGGTAGAGCATGTCGTGCCGGTACGCCGTCGCTTCGGTCTCGGTGACCGACGACGCGTCGCGCAGCGCCGCGGCGTGGATGCGTTCCCGCTCGCTCGACGGCAGGGGAGCGGAGCCCGCGTCGAGCACCCCGGTGTCCGTGGCGGTCGCACCGTGCTCGATGAAGTACCGGCGACGTGCGCGGAGAGCCGCCAGCAGCCCTGCGTGGGTGCCCGTGTCGATGCCGGCGGCCTCGCCGATCGACGCGACCACGGGCCTCCAGTCCGACCGCGTCGGGTCGAACACGGCGTCCGCGCGGAACGTGGGGAGCACCCGGCCGGTGAAGCCGGGATCCGCCGCGAGCTGCGCGTGCGCAGCGAGGTCGTCCGCCGGGCCGTCCGTGGTGGCGAGGACCTCGATGCCGAAGGCGTCGAAGAGCGCGCGTGGCCGGAAGGCGGGGGACGCCAGCAGGCCGGCGATGTGGTCGTACTGGTCGTCCGCGTTCGCCGCGGACGGCGCCTGGTCGAGCCCGAACACGTCGTGCAGCTCCGTCTCGAACCAGTAGCGCACAGGGGTCCCGAGGAAGTCGTCCCAGTGCTCCGCCAGCTGCCGCCAGATGGCACGGCCTGGCGGCGTCGGCTCAGCGGCATCGCGCCAGCGATGCGCCGACGCCGCCGGGCGAGCCTGCGAGCCCGGGCGGGACCCCGACAGGTCCGCGCGTCCCAGCGCGGCCAGGTCCACCCCGTTCGCGTGCAGCAGGCGGAGCACGTAGTGGTCGGGCGTGATGAGCAGCGACGCAGGGTCGCTGAACGGCTGGTCCGAGGCGATCAGCGCCGCATCGACGTGCCCGTGCGGCGAGATGATCGGGGCGTCCTTGACCGCCTCGTACACGGTGCGTGCCACGGCTCGCGCTCCGGGATCGGCGGGGAACAGCCGGTCGGGGTGCGGTGCGAGCCGGGTGGGGGTGCTGGTGCGGGTCATCATCGACTCCTTCGGGGACGGCGAGTTCGGGTGGTGCGAGTGTGGGGCGGCGGGATTTCCGGATCAGGCGGTTCCGGCACGGGGCGCCGGTCCGGTCGACTCGCGCACGGTCAGGTGGGTGGGCAGGGCGACGGCGCCGGACATGTGCTCCCCCGGCAGCTCGTCGGCGGGCAGGGCGCCGAGGCGGCCGAGCAGCATCCGGATCGCAACCCGGCCGGCCCGTTCGATCGGCGAGGTCATCGTGGTGAGCGGCGGGTTGCAGAAGTCGGCGCCGAAGATGTCGTCGCAGCCGACGATGCTCATGTCCCGGGGGACGCGGACCCCGCGCTCCCGTAGTCGGGCGAGCATCCCGATGGCGATCAGGTCGTTGAAGGCGATACACGCGGTCGCCCCGGCGTGCACGGCGGCGTCGGCAGCGGCGGCACCGGAGTCCACGAAGGGCGCGTGCGGGCCGACCCGGGCGACGCGGACGCCCAGGCGCTTGGCGACCTGCACGAGTGCTCGCCACCGTCGCTCGTTCGACCACGAGCTGTCCGGCCCGGCGACGTACAGGATCTCCCGGTGTCCCAGCGACACCAGGTGCTGGACCGCCTGCTCGACGCCGCCGGGGGTGTCGATGAGCACCGAGGGCACGCCTGCGGGCCTGCGGTTCACGACGACCAGGGGGATCCGCTCGGCGAACCGGGCGATCTGCGCGTCGGACAGGCGTGACGCGGTGAGCACGACCCCGTCGGCCTTCGCCCCGACGGCGGTGAGCGCGGCCATCTCGGCGTCTGCGGACTCCTCGGTGTCGACGAGCAACTGGGTCCAGCCGGCCCCGGCGAGCTGGTGCTGCGTGCCGCGGATGACGTCGAAGTAGAACGGGTTCGTGATGTCGGACACGAGCACGGCGACGGCGCGGGTGCGGCCCGAGGTCAGCGCCCGGGCCTGCGAGTTGGCGACGTACCCGAGCTCGCGGGCCGCCTGCTGGATGCGCTCCTGGGTGATGGCGTTGACCCGGTCGGGCAGGGACAGGGCGCGGGAGACGGTGGAGGCGGCGACCCCGGTCGCGTCGGCGATGTCGCGGATGGTGACGCGACGCGCGGCACCAGCGGCGGCACCGGCACCGGCAGCGCGAGCACCAGCGGCGCGAGTACCGGCAACGCGAGCACCAGCGTCGCCCGCGCCAGCGGCGCTACCAGCAGCGCCAGCGGCACCGCCCGTGCGCCCGCCGCCGTCCGTCGAGAGGTCCTTCACGAGGCCGAACGTATTCGCGTCTGGCAACAAGTGGCAACCGGTTGCCGCAAGTTGCCAACGGCGGAACAGTGGTGCCACCGAGCAGCGCCGCTCGGAGGAGGTCTCGAGGAGGAAACCCCCGTGAAGACGCGAAGACTGCAAGTCCGCCCCCTCGTCGGTGCCGTCGCCGTGGTCGCCCTCGCCGCACTGTCCCTGCAGGGATGCGCCGTGGTGAACGGCAGCGGCGACGACCCGAACACCCTCCGCGTGATGATGGGCGCGGACACCACCTACCCCAAGGAACGCAAGCAGTGGCAGCGGGACACCGCCGCCGAGTTCAAGCGCACCACCGGTGCGGACATCCAGTGGGAGACCTACTCGTCCGCGCAGGAGGAACTGACCGCGATCCAGACGAGCGTCATCTCCGGCCAGGGCCCCGACGTCTACGCGATCGGCACCACGTTCACCCCGACCGCCTACGCCACCGGCGCCTTCGTCGAGATGGGCACGAAGGAGTGGGACGCGATCGGCGGCAAGGACCAGTTCGACCCCGCGTCGTTCGGCATCTCCGGTCCGAGTGCGTCGAAGCAGATCGGGATCCCGTTCGCCAGCCGGCCGTTCGTGATGGCCGTGAACAAGGACCTGCTCGCGAAGGCCGGGATCACCGACATGCCCACGACGTGGGACGAGCTCACCGCCGACGCGAAGGCCACGACGGGTGACGGGCGCCACGGCATGGCGATCGCCTACGCCGACGGCTTCGACCCCTGGAAGTTCGTGTGGGGGATGGCCCAGAACGCCGGCAACACGATCGTCGACGGCTCGAAGGCCGAGATCGACAGCGAGGCCGTCGAGAACGCCTACCGCACCTACTTCGACTGGGTCACGAAGGACGGCGTCGTCGACCCGGCCGCGATCGGCTGGAACAACGCCCAGGCCCTCGCGCAGTTCACCGAGGGCAAGGCCGCGTTCTTCCCGATGACGACCACCACCGCCATCAACTCCTTCACGGACACCAAGGTCGACGGCAAGTACGAGTTCGCCCTGCTGCCCACCGTCCCGCCGGGGGCGTCCGAGCGGCCGTCCGACGGCATCGAGGCCGCCAGCATCCTGTCCGGCGACAACTGGGTCGTCGCCGACTACGGCAGCAAGCAGGAGCTGTCGTTCGCGTTCGTCAAGCAGCTCAGCGCCCCGAAGGCCCAGCTCGAGTACTACGACCTGTTCGGCAACCTGCCGACCAACGCCTCGGCCGCCGCCGACCTTGCAGCCGACAACCCGCAGCTCAAGCCGATCATCGACGCCGGCCGCCTGTCCAAGCCGACCGCGTTCACCGGCGCCTGGTCCGACATCCAGCTCGCCCTGGTCGACGTGGTCGTGCAGTCGATCCCGTCGCTGAAGTCCGGCGAGGTCACCGACGACCAGCTCCGCAAGCGACTGCAGGACGCCCAGAAGGACGCCCAGGCCACCCTCGACCGTCAGAAGAACGGAGGTCTGTGATGACCAGCACGCAGACCAGGCCCCGCACCGACGCGGCGCCGCCCCGGTCAGTCCGCCCGGCCGGCAAGACGCCCCTGTACAAACGCGAGCGCCCGCTGTGGATGCTCCTGCCCGGCGGGGTCCTCATGCTCGCCGTCATCGTGGTGCCGCTGGTGGTGGGCTTCTGGATCGCGATGCTCGACCTCGACCAGTACACGCTCCGCCAGTGGTTCAGCGCCCCCTTCGTCGGGTTCGCGAACTTCACCGAGGCGTTCACGAACTCGCCGCTGCTGCACTCCATCTGGATCTCGGTGTCGCTGTCGGTGCTCGTCACCGCGGTGACCGTACCGATCGGCGTCGCAGCCGCGATCTCGACGCAGAACCGGTTCCCCGGTCGCGGGCTCGTCCGTTCGATCTACCTGATCCCGTACGTGCTCCCCGCGTTCGTCGTCGGCACGTTCTTCCGCACGATGCTCCAGCCGCAGGGGGTCGTGAACTCGATCCTGCACACCGACGTGCTGTGGCTGAACGGCTCGGCGTCGTACTGGGCGCTCGCCGGCGTGATGATCTGGACGAGCTGGCCCTTCGTCTACCTGCTGTCCCTGGCCGGACTGCAGGCCGTGGACAACGAGGTGCACGAGGCCGCAGCGCTCGACGGGGTGACCTGGTGGGCGAAGCTGCGGTACATCATCTTCCCGTACCTGCGCGGACCCCTCAGCCTCGCGGTGATCATCTCGATCCTGCACAACATCAACAACTTCACGCTGCCGTTCGTGCTGTTCGGCATCCCGCTGCCGTCCAGCGTCGAGGTGATGCCCGTCCTGACGTACATCGCGAGCTTCCAGTCGTTCCGCTTCGGCCTGTCCGCAGCGATGGCGATCTGCTCGCTCGTGATCGTCGCGATCCCGCTGTTCGTCTACCTGCGGGCGGTCAAGCTCGACACCGGCGACGACGCCGGCCCCAACCGGAAGCAGCGTCGCGCCGACCGCGCCACGCTCGCAGCCGCCCCGACCGCCGCCGACATCGACGGAGCACGCGCATGACCACCCCGAGCACGTCCTTCAGCACCCGCACCCGCCCCACCGCGACGCTCACCGAGAGCATCACGACCGGCAGCGGCGGCCGACGGAGCAAGCGTCCCTACGACACCGACGTCACCCGGCTGCTGCCGCGCTGGCTCCTCGTCACCGTCATCGCGGTGATCATCGCGTTCATCGCCGTGCCGGTGCTCTACATCCTGTTCGGCTCCGTCAACTCCGACGTCGCCGTCGCCCGTGGCGAGTACTTCCCGTCGGAGTTCACGCTGTCGAACTACGTCGAGATCTGGTCGACGGTCGCCCTCGGCGAGGGACTGGTGAACTCGATGCTCACCGCCGGTGCCGTCGCCGTCGCGAGTGCCGCGCTCGCCGTGTCCACGGCCTACGTGCTCGTCCGGTTCCGGTTCCTCGGGCGGCTGACGATCCTGCGTGGGCTCCTCGCCCTGCAGTCGATCCCCGGCACGCTCCTGCTCCTGCCGGTCTTCGTGGTGTTCTCGAACATCGCCAGTGCCACCGGCGTGCAGATCATCGGCACCCGCTGGGGCCTGTTCGTCACCTACCTGACCTTCGCCCTGCCGTTCTCGACGTGGGTGATGGTCACCTACCTGCGCGGCCTGCCGAAGGAACTCGAGGAAGCGGCGCGCATCGACGGCGCCAGCTCGACGAAGATCCTGACGAAGATCGTGCTCCCGCTGTCGTGGCCCGGCATCGTCGTGTCCGCGATCTTCGCCTTCCTGCTCGGCTGGAACGACGTCCTGTTCTCCACGATCATGACGACCCCGAACACCCGGACGGTCGCCGTGGTGCTGCAGGTGCTCGGCACCACCCAAGAGGGCGGCGCCGTCCCGATCTACGGCCAGATGATGGCCGCCTCGATCGTCTGCGCCGTCCCCGTCGTCGCCCTGTACCTGATCTTCCAGCGCTACCTGGTCGGCGGGCTCACCGCCGGCTCCGTCAAGTAGGCCGCAACCCAGAACCGGACTGGAGGCCCGTGGCGGCCCCGCCACGCGCCTCCCGTCCGAACGAAAGGACACCATGACCGACCAGCCCAGTTGGGAACTCTCCGGTTTCGGCGACGAGATCGACGCCGACCCGGTCGTCCAGGTCGCGGTCCTCCAGGCGCTCGGCGCGAGCGCCATCGAGGTCCGCAGCGCCTGGGGCGTCAACGTCGTCGACCTCGACGAGGACCAGCTCGCCGGACTCCACCGGCTGCTCGACGCGCGCGGGCAGACCGTGTCCGCGATCGCCTCGCCGATCGGCAAGGTGCCCGTCGACGAACCCGTCGAGCACGAGGTGTCTCGGCTCGCCCGTGCGATCCGTGCCGCGCACGCCCTCGGCACGACGAACATCCGGATCTTCTCGTTCTACTTCGAGGGCCGCAGCCCCGAGGACGTCCGCGACGACGTCCTCGTCCGGATGCGGGCGCTGGCCGACCTCGCCGAGCGTGAGGGCGTGACCCTGCTGCACGAGAACGAGAAGGACATCTACGGCGACGTCCCCGCGCGGGTGCTCGACATCGTCGAGAGCGTCGGTTCGTCCGCGCTCCGCCTGGCCTGGGACAACGCGAACTACGTGCAGTGCGGCGTCCGGCCCTTCACCGACGGCTGGGAGCAGCTCGCCCCGTACGTCGACTACCTGCAGGTCAAGGACGCCCTCGCCGCCGACTCGTCGGTGGTCCCCGCGGGCGAGGGCGACGGCGAACTCGTCGAGACCCTGACCGCCCTCCGCGACGCCGGGTACTCCGGCTACGCCTCGCTCGAGCCGCACCTCAGCGATTTCACCTCCCTCGGCGGGTTCTCCGGCCCCGCGGCCTTCGGTCGTGCCGGCCGGGCCTTCCGCACCCTCACCGACCAGATCGGAGTCACCCTGCGATGACCGAACCCACCAACCCGCTCCGCCTGGCCGTCGTCGGCGCCGGTGTCATCGGACGCCACCACGCCACCGTCGCCGTCCACCACCCTGACCTGCAGGTCGTCGCCCTCGTCGACGCCGTGCCCGAAGCCGCCACGAGCGCAGCCGACGCAATCGAGGCGATGGGCGTCGCCCGCCCGATCACGACGTCCACCATCGAGGAGGCGATCGAACAGACCGACATCGACGTCGTCGCGATCTGCTCGCCGTCCGGCATGCACGTGCAGCTCGCCGAGGCCGCCCTGGCCGCCGGCAAGCACGTCGTCATCGAGAAGCCGCTCGACACCACGATGCCCAGGGCCCGGCAGATCGCGGCGCTCGCCGCAGCCGCTCGTGACCGCGGGCTCGTCACGAGCGTCATCAGTCAGCACCGCTTCGACCCGGCGTCGGCGGCCGTCGCCCGGGCCGCGCACGACGGCGGGTTCGGCACCGTGACCTCGGGGCTCGCGAGCGTCGCGTGGTACCGGTCGCAGGGGTACTACGACTCCGGTGACTGGCGCGGCACCTGGGCGCTCGACGGCGGCGGCGCGGTGATGAACCAGGGCGTGCACACCGTCGACCTGCTCGTCTGGGCCCTCGGTCGTCCGGTCGAGATCTCCGCGCAGACCGGCCTGCTCGCGCACGACCGGATCGAGGTCGAGGACACCGCCGTCGCCACCGTCCGGTTCGCCGGCGGGGCGCTCGGGGTCGTCCACTGCACGACCGCCGCGTACCCGGGGCTCTCCGCCCGGTACGCCGTGTACGGCACGCACGGCTCCGCCATCGTCGACGACGACCGGCTCGCGTACTTCCACATCGCCCCGGACACCGCCACGCTCGAGTCCGCGTCCACCACGTCGAACGCCACCGCGGTCGCCGGTGCGGTCGACCAGAAGGACCAGATCGTCCCGCCCGAGCACGTCGTCGGCGGCCCGGCCGAACCCGACCACTTCGCCGCGGGGCACGCTCGGCAGTACACGGACATCGTCGACGCGATCCGGCAGGGACGCGAACCGGGTGTCACCGTCGACGCGGCCCTCGTGTCGCTCGCCACCGTCCGCGGGCTCTACGTCAGCGCGACGCTCGGGCGACCCGTGCGCATCGACGACGTGATCGAGGGAACGTACGACGACGTGGTGCCGGTCGTCGGCACACCCGCCACCGCCAGCGCGACCGAAGGAGCCACCCGATGAAGTTCTCCGTGTTCACCGCCTCCACCCCCGACTGGACCCCGTCCGAAGCCGCCGAGACCCTGGCCGCACAGGGCTGGGACGGCATCGAGTGGCGCATCGTCGACGACCGCCCGGCCGACGGCGTCGAGGTCCCCGCCGAGCGGTCGTTCTGGGCGGGCAACAACTCGACCTGGCAGTACACCGGCATCCGCGACCGGGTCGGCGAGATCGCCCGGGTCACCGACGCCGCCGGCCTCGAGTACTCGGGCATCGGCGGCTACCAGCCGGCCGCCGACCACGACGGCGTCGAGACGATGCTGCGCGTGACCAGCGAACTCGGCGCCCGGCAGGTCCGCGTCACGATGCCGCACTACCGTGCCGAGAAGGAACGCACCGGTGAGACCTACCCGCAGCTCTTCGACCGCACCCGCGCCGACCTCGAGTGGGTCGCGTCGCGTGCGTCGGAGCTCGGCGTGAAAGCACTCGTCGAGCTGCACCACATGACGATCACGCCGTCGGCCTCCGCAGCACTGCGACTGATCGACGGTCTCGACCCCGCACACGTCGGCGTCATCCACGACCTCGGCAACCTCGTGATCGAGGGGTACGAGGACCACCTCGCCGCGTTCGAACTGCTCGGGCCGTACCTGGCGCACGCCCACGTGAAGAACGCCCGCTGGGTCGACACCGGTGACGCCCGTGCCGACGGCAGTTCGATCTGGCAGCACGAGTGGGCACCCCTGCGCACCGGCCAGGCGTCGGTGTCCGAGTACCTCGACGCGCTCCGCCAGGTCGGGTACGACGGGTGGGTCACCATCGAGGACTTCTCCACCGACCTCCCGCTCGAGGCCCGCACCGCCGACAACCTGGCGTACCTCCGCTCCCTCGTGCCGGTGTCGGCATGACCGATCGGCGTCCGGGCATCGTCCACCTGGGGGTGGGGGCCTTTGCTCGTGCCCACCTCGCCTGGTACACCGCCCACACCACGGGGGAGCCGTGGGGCATCACCGCCTTCACCGGCCGCTCGCCCGCCGCCGCGGACGCGTTGGCCGCGCAGGACTGCCGGTACACGCTCGTCACCCGAGCCGCGTCCGGCGACGGAGCCGAGGTGGTCGACACGATCGTGGCCGCCCACCCCGGCAGCGACGACACGGCCTGGAGGCACGTGGTCGCGTCCCCGGAGACGACCATCGTCACGCTGACGGTCACCGAGCAGGGCTACCGACCCGGTTCCGACGTGCCGGCGCGGCTGGTCGCGGGGCTCGACGCCCGCCGTGCCGCCGGGTCCGGGCGCATCGCGCTGGTCAGTCTCGACAACCTGACGCGCAACGGGGCGGTCCTGCGCGACGCCGTGCTCGACGCCGTCACCGACGACGCCCTGCACGACTGGATCGAGGCGAACGTCACGTTCCCGAGCTCGATGGTCGACCGGATCACCCCGGCCACCACCGACGACGACGTCGCGCGCCTCTCGGAACTGCCGGGTGCGCTCGCCGGAGACCGGGTCCCCGTCGTCACCGAGCCGTTCGCCGAGTGGGTGCTCGAGGACGCCTTCGCGGGCACCGACCGGCCCGCGTGGCAGACGGCCGGCGTCCGGATCGTCGACGACGTCACCCCGTACGAGCAGCGGAAGCTCTGGCTGCTGAACGGCTCGCACTCGCTCCTCGCCTACCTGGGGCTGCAGCTCGGCCACGACACCGTGGCCGAGGCGATGGACGACCCGGTCTGCCGCACCGCCGTCGAGCAGCTCTGGGACGAAGCCGCGCTCGAACTCCCGCTGCCCGAGGCCGAGGTCAAAGACGCCCGCACGGCCCTGGTCGAACGGTTCGCCAACCCGCGCATCCGGCACACGCTGCGGCAGATCGCGTCCGGCGGCTCGCAGAAGCTGCCCGTCCGTGTCGTCGACGTCGTGCGGCACCGGCTCGCCCGCGACCCCTCGGCCGGCATCGGCACCGGAGCGGCCACCGCCCTCGCCGCGTGGTGGTTGCACGTCACCGAGCAACCCGACCTGGTGGACGACCCCGGTGCCCCCGGGCCAGACTCGGACGTGCACGACGTCCTGGCCGTCGTCGCGCCCGAACTCGACACCACCCCCGTGGTCGCCGCCGTGACGGCGGCGGCCGACCGCATCCGCACCGCCGCGGCACGCGCCCGCGAACGCTCCAACGGAGGAGTCCACGCATGACCGACACGACCACCACCAACCCCGCAGCCCCGGTCCCCGGTGCCACCGACAGCGGGCCCGCCGAGACCACCGCCGGCCGTCCGGACACCTGGGCCTCGGCGGACCGCGGCCAGCTGATCGAGCGGGCCGAGGTCATCGTGACCAGCCCGAACCGGAACTTCGTGACGCTCAAGCTCACCACGGCCGACGGCGTCACCGGACTCGGCGACGCCACCCTGAACGGCCGCGAGCTCGCGGTCTCCGCGTACCTGTCCGAGCACGTCGTCCCGCTGCTCGTCGGCCGTGACGCCAGCCGCATCGAGGACGCCTGGCAGTTCCTCTACCGGTCGTCGTACTGGCGCCGTGGTCCGGTCACCATGGCCGCGATCGCGGCCGTCGACATGGCCCTCTGGGACATCAAGGCGAAGGTCGCCGGGATGCCGCTGTACCAGCTACTCGGCGGGGCATCGCGCACCGGGCTCATGGCGTACGGCCACGCCTCGGGCAAGGAGCTGCCCGAGCTGTTCGACTCCATCCGCGAGCACCAGGAAGAGGGCTACCGCTCCATCCGCGTGCAGACCGGTGTCCCCGGCCTCGAGTCCATCTACGGCATCGCGTCGAACAGGACCACCGAGGGCAACGCCGGCGTCCGCTACGACTTCGAGCCCGCCCAGCGCGGTGCGTACCCCGCGATGGAGGACTGGGACACCCGCGCCTACCTGCGCCACGTGCCCACCGTGTTCGAGGCCGTCCGCAACGAGTTCGGTCCCGAACTGCCGCTGCTGCACGACGGTCACCACCGGATGACCCCGCTGCAGGCCGCCAAGCTCGGCAAGTCGCTCGAGCCCTACGACCTGTTCTGGCTCGAGGACTGCACCCCCGCCGAGAACCAGGAGGCCCTGAAGCTCGTCCGGCAGCACACCACGACGCCGCTGGCGATCGGCGAGGTCTTCAACACCATCTGGGACTTCAAGGACATCATCCGCGACCAGCTCATCGACTACGTCCGCGGTGCCGTCACGCACATGGGCGGCGTCACGCCGCTCAAGAAGACGATGGAGTACGCGGCGCTGTACCAGGTCAAGTCCGGGTTCCACGGGCCGACCGACATCTCCCCGGTGGGGCTCGCCGCGCAGATGCACCTCGGGCTCGCGATCCACAACTTCGGCATCCAGGAGTACATGCAGCACGGACCGCAGACCAACCAGGTGTTCCACCAGACGTTCACGTTCACCGACGGCTACCTGCACCCGGGTGACGAGCCGGGCCTCGGGGTCAGCCTCGACGTCGACGAAGCCGGCAAGTACCCCTACGAGCAGGCGTACCTGCCGTTCAACCGCCTGGCCGACGGCACCGTCCACGACTGGTAGTCCCCGGCGCCGTGGAGGGCACAGTGGTGGCATGGAGTTCGCGGACGTCGCCAGGGAGCTGTTGCTCGTCGCGCCGCAGGACTTCGTCGCCGAGCGCACCGCACGGCAGCGCGCGGTGCGGCAGGACGACCGTGCCCTCGCGACCGAGATCGGGAAGCTCCGGAAGCCCTCACCGGCCGCCTGGGTGATCGACCTGCTCGCCCACGACGGTGCCCTCGACGACGCCGTCGACCTCGGACCGGCACTCCGCAAGGCCCAGGCCGACGCCGACCCCGACGCGATCCGGACCCTCCGTCGGCAGCGCACCGAGGTCGTCGACGCCCTCGCACAGGCCGGTGCGGACCTGGCGTCCGACGCCGGACACCCCGTCACCCCGGGGGTGCTCGAGCAGGTCCGGTCGACGATCGAGGCGGCGATGGCGGACCCGCACGCCGGCGCGGCCGTCCGGTCGGGGCTGCTCGTGACGGCGCTCGAGAGCGTGGGGTTCGACGCGGTCGACCTCGACGGGGCGCTCGCGGATCCGGACGCGGTGCCCGATGCCTGGTCCGGCAGCGATGCCCCACCCATCCCCATCTCCCAGGCGAGGGGTGCGCGGAAGGCGAGCCGCGCCTCCAGGCCCGCGCAGCGCGACGCCCCGGAGCCGGAGCCGGAGCCGGAGCCGGAGCCGGACGCCGAACCCGAACCGAAGCGCGACCCGGCCGCCGACCGGAAGGCCGCGCGCCAGGCCGAGACCGCAGCGCGCACGGAGTCCCGCGACGCCGACGCAGCACTCGACACCGCCGAGGCCGATCTCGAACAGGCGGAGGAGCGCCGCGCGGAGCTCCAGCGTGCCCTCGAGCAGGCCGAGGCCGAGATCGCCCGGCTCGAGGCAGCCCGCGACGACGCAGAGGCGGCGAGCGACCGTGCGCGGGACGTCCTGCACGCCGCGCAGGAGCACCGGCGGGAGGTCGGCCGCTGAGCGTCGTCGCAGCCGGAGCGGGCAGATCACGGGACGACACGCCCGGACGGTCCTGCTAGACTCAGTCCCTGACTTCGGCGAGGGCTGCGTACGCGCGGCCGTGATCGACGCGGTGGGATACCCGGCAAGACCCTGGGATCGTTCCTCACGCGTGCACGCGTTCGAGTTGCAACACCACAGACCCCCACGATGCCGGCACCCCGGCGTCGTCCCCGACACCAGGAGGCACCATGGCCGACTACACCAAGCTCGCAGCGGAAGTCCGCACCAAGTTCGGCAAGGGCGCTGCTCGCAAGCTCCGCGCGGCCGACAAGATCCCCGCGGTCGTCTACGGCCACGGCACCGAGCCGAAGCACATCTCGCTGCCCGGTCACGAGACCATGCTGCTCGTCCGTACCGCCAACGCGGTCGTCGACCTCGACATCGAGGGTGCTGCGCAGCTCGCCCTCGTTAAGGACGTCCAGCGTGACCCGGTGCGCCAGATCATCGAGCACATCGACCTCGTGGTCCTCCGCCGCGGCGAGAAGGTCACGGTCGACGTGCCCGTCGTCATCGAGGGCGAGTCCTTCTCCGGCACCATCCACGTGCAGGACCTCAACACGATCTCGCTGCTCGTGCTCGCCACCGACATCCCGGAGCACGTCTCCGTGAACGTCGAGGGCCTCGAGGACGGCGTGCAGATCCACGCCGCGCAGCTCGAGCTCCCCGAGGGCGCCGAGCTCGAGACCGACCCCGAGGCGCTGGTCGTCGCGATCGTCACCCCGCGTGGCACCGCTGACGACGACGCTGCGGACGAGGCCTCGGCCGAGGCCGGTGCCGAGTCGGGTGCCGAGGGCGCCGCGGACTCCGAGTAACACCCCTTCGAAGACATCTGGTCGACGCTGTGACGGACAACATCCTCGTGGTGGTCGGGCTCGGGAACCCCGGGCCCGACTACGCGGGCAACCGCCACAACGTCGGCCAGATGGTCCTCGACGAACTCGCGTCCCGCATGGGAGCGACGTTCAAGAAGCACAAGACGCCGAACCAGGTCGCCGAGGGGCGCCTGGTGCCCGGCGGCACACGACTCGTGCTGGCGAAGCCCGGGTCGTTCATGAACACCTCGGGCGGACCGGTCTCCTCGGTGCTCGGGTTCTACAGCGCCACACCGGCCGACCTCGTCGTCGTGCACGACGAGCTCGACCTGCCGTTCGACACCGTCCGCCTGAAGGGCAGTGGCGGGCACGGCGGGCACAACGGGCTGCGCGACATCATCAAGGCCACCGGGACGAACGAGTTCATGCGCGTCCGGGTGGGCATCGGTCGTCCGCCCGGTCGGCAGGACCCGGCCGACTACGTGCTGCGTGACTTCTCCGCAGCCGAGAAGAAGACGCTGCCGATCCTGCTGGCCGATGCCGCCGACGCGGTCGAGGCGATCGCCGAGGTCGGGCTGCTCGCCGCACAGCAGCGCGTGCACGCTCCGTCCTGAGCGCTCCGTGCCGGGCGTCGGCGCTGTTCGCCCGTCGCGCACGTCGCGGCCGGTGTCGGTGGCGGCCGGTACCATCTCCTGAGTGACGATCTCGGGCATCATCCCTGCGCTCTCGCGCGCCTCCGCCTTCGATCGCGTGCTGCGCGCCGCACCGCGCGACGCCGACTTCTCCGTCGTGGACGGCCTGCGCGTGCCGCTGCTCGGCGCGCTGCTCGCCGAGCGCAACGGCCCGCAGTGCGTCCTCGTCATCACGGCGACCGGGCGTGAGGCCGAGGCGGTCCGCGAAGCGTTCGGCAGCTACGTCCCCGACGCCGACGTGCTCGAGTTCCCGGCGTGGGAGACCCTGCCGCACGAACGCCTCAGCCCGAGTGCCCAGACCGTCGGCACGCGCATCGCGACGCTCCGGAAGCTCGCGGCGTGGCAGGCCGCGGACCCGGCCGAGCGTCGCCAGACCATCGTCGTCGCGAGCGTCCGCGCCGCGCTGCAGCCGATCGCGAGCAACCTGACGTCCCTGGCGCCCGTGGTGCTGCGGACCGACTCGCGGGGCAACGACCTGGCGGCGATCGCGTCCAAGCTGGTGGACCTCGCCTACTCGCGCGTCGACCTCGTCACCCGTCGTGGTGAGTTCGCGGTGCGCGGTGGCATCCTCGACGTCTTCCCGCCGACGGCCGACCACCCGGCACGCGTCGACTTCTTCGGCGACGAGATCGAGGCGATCAAGGCGTTCTCCGTCGCCGACCAGCGCACGACCGAGGACGACCTCGGCTCGGTCGAGCTGACCGCCTCGCGCGAACTCCTGCTCAGCGACGACGTCCGGCAGCGGGCGCGCGAGATGCTGCACGAGTTCCCGAACCTGTCGCAGATGCTCGCGAAGATCGCCGAGGGCATCCCGGTCGAGGGCATGGAGTCCCTCGCTCCGGCGCTCGTGCAGGACCTCGTGCCGATGACCTCCTACCTGCCGGACGACGCCACCATCGCGGTGTTCTCGCCCGAGCGGGTGAACGGCCGCGCGAACAGCCTCGCCGAGACGAACACCGAGTTCCTGCAGGCGGCCTGGAGCGCAGCGGTCGCGGGTGCCCAGGCACCGATCGACCTCGACGCGGGCAACTTCCTGACCGTGCAGCAGCTCAAGAACACCCGCGGCCAGCGCACCTGGTGGACGGTGTCGCCGTTCGACTCCGGCCTCGACGAAGGGGACACCGAGCGCGTCCTCACCGACGCCGAGGCCGCTGCCGAGGCCGGCGAGTACATCCGCGTCCGGGCCGAGGCGGTGCCGAGCTTCGCCGGCAGCGCCGACGGGGCGATCGCGCACGTCAAGTCGCTGACCGACGACGGGTGGGCCGTGGTGGTGACCGCGCAGGGCCAGGGCCTCGTCGAGCGGGCGGTGCAGGTGCTCGCCGACGCCGGGGTCGCCGCCCGTGCCGCAGCGGTCGACGCGCCGCCCGAGCCGGGGTTCGCCGTCGTGACGACCGCGACCGTCGAGCACGGCTTCGCGATCCCCGACCCCCGCATCGCGGTCCTGAGCGAGGCGGAGTTCTACGGCCGCAGCGTCCAGCAGGGCGCCCGCACCGTCAAGAAGCTCGCGAGCCGCCGCAAGAACGTCGTCGACCCGCTGCAGCTCAAGCCGGGCGACGTCGTCGTGCACGCGACCCACGGCATCGGCAAGTTCGTCGAGCTCGTCAGCCGCGAGGTCTCCAGCGGCGGCCGGAACGCCGTGAAGACCCAGCGCGAGTACCTCGTGCTCGAGTACGCGCCGTCGAAGCGCAACTACCCGGGCGACAAGCTCTTCGTGCCGACCGACCAGCTCGACCAGCTGTCGCGCTACGTCGGTGGCGAGTCCCCGACCCTGTCGAAGATGGGCGGCTCGGACTGGTCCGCCGCCAAGTCGAAGGCCCGCAAGGCCGTCCGCGACATCGCCGTCGACCTGGTCAAGCTGTACTCGGCGCGCATGGCGTCGAAGGGGCACGCGTTCGGTCCGGACACCCCGTGGCAGCGCGAGCTGGAAGAGGCGTTCCCGTTCGCCGAGACCGCCGACCAGCTCACCACGATCGACGAGATCAAGCGCGACATGGAACGCCCGATCCCGATGGACCGCCTGCTGTCCGGCGACGTCGGCTACGGCAAGACCGAGGTCGCGATCCGTGCCGCGTTCAAGGCCGTGCAGGACGGCAAGCAGGTCGTCATGCTCGTCCCGACGACCCTGCTCGTCCGCCAGCACATGGAGACGTTCCAGGAGCGCTTCGCCGGGTTCCCCGTGCACCTGCGCGCCCTGAGCCGGTTCCAGACCGAGAAGGAGTCGAAGGAGACGATCGCCGGGCTCGCCGACGGCACGGTCGACATCGTCATCGCGACCCACCGGATCCTGTCGCAGGGCATCACCTTCAAGGACGTCGGGCTCGTCATCATCGACGAGGAACAGCGGTTCGGCGTCGAGCACAAGGACCAGCTCAAGAAGTTCAAGACGAACGTCGACGTGCTGGCGATGTCGGCGACCCCGATCCCGCGCTCGCTCGAGATGGCGGTCACGGGCATCCGCGAGATGTCCACCCTCGCCACCCCGCCCGAGGACCGCCACCCGATCCTGACCTTCGTCGGCCCGCAGTCCGACCTGCAGGTGGCGGCGGCGATCCGCCGCGAGCTGCTGCGCGAGGGCCAGGTGTTCTACGTGCACAACCGCGTGAAGGACATCCAGTCGGTCGCCGCGCACCTGGCCGAGATCGTGCCGGACGCGCGCATCGCCGTGGCGCACGGGCAGATGTCGGAGACCGCCCTCGAGCAGGTCATGGTCGACTTCTGGGAGCGCCGCTTCGACGTCCTCGTCTCGACGACGATCATCGAGACCGGTCTGGACATCGCGAACGCGAACACGCTCATCATCGACAAGGCGGACAAGTACGGCCTGTCGCAGCTGCACCAGCTGCGCGGACGTGTCGGTCGCGGGCGGGAGCGCGGGTACGCGTACTTCCTCTACGACTCCGAGAAGCCGTTGTCCGAGACCGCCCAGGACCGACTCGAGACCATCGCCGCGAACAACGAACTCGGCGCGGGCATGCAGGTCGCCATGAAGGACCTCGAGATCCGCGGGGCCGGCAACCTGCTCGGCGGGGAGCAGTCCGGCCACATCGCGGGCGTCGGCTTCGACCTGTACCTGCGGATGATCGGCGAGGCGGTGTCGCAGTTCCGTGGCGACGTCGCCGAGGGACAGACCGAGCTCCGGCTCGAGATCCCCGTCGACGCGCACATCCCCGAGGACTACGTCGAGTCCGAGCGACTCCGGCTCGAGGCGTACCAGAAGCTCTCGGCGGCCTCGGCCCCGACGGCGCAGCCGAACGCGATCGACATGGTGCTCGACGAGCTCACCGACCGCTACGGGCAGCCGCCCCAGGCCGTGCAGACCCTGGTCGAGGTCTCCCGCCTCCGTCGCATGGCGCAGCAGGTCGGCCTGTCCGACGTCGTGGTGATGGGCTCGAACCTGCGGGTCGCCGGCAAGGAGCTCGCCGACTCGTCGCAGGTGCGCCTGAAGCGCATGTTCCCGGGTGCGCGCTGGTTCCCGCAGCAGAACGCGACGAGCATCCCGATGCCGCGTCCGCACGACCAGGCGCTGCCGGACGACGCCCTCATCCAGTGGGTGGAGAGCATCCTCACCGCCGTCTACGGGGCGACGACCCCCGCAGAGGCACCGGCCGCGTAGACGCGAGCGGAGACGGTCTGGAGGCACGGTGCGGGCCCGCACCGTGCCTCCAGGCCGTCATCGGCCACGTCCACGGCGCGCACGCCGTTCGCGACGAACCACGCGTTCGCTGATGCGGAACGACAGAGTCGACGTCGTACGACGTCGACTCTGTCGTTCCGCGTCGGCTGCGCCGCCGCCCGCGACCCGCTACTCGGTGTCCTCGGCCTCGGACAGCTCGCGGCGCGCGCGGTACGCCCGCGCCCGCAGGGTGACTACGACCGCCGACGCGACGATGGCGATGCCCGAGCCGACGAGCACGGCGAGGACGCCCTCGTCGAGGATCTCCTCGTTGCGGGCGAACGCCAGCTCGTTCATGAGCAGCGACACCGTGAACCCGATCCCGCCGAGCACACCGACGGTGATGATCGAGAAGAACGACAGCGACGAGCGGCCGGGCGAGCGGAAGATCCGCGTGGCGATCGTGCCGAACAGCGTGATGCCGATCACCTTGCCGACCGGCAGCGCGAGGACGACCGCCCAGAACGTGGGGGAGAGCTCGCTGATGCCGACCGAGGGGATGATGACGGCGGCCGACGCGAACGCGAACACCGGCAGCACGATGGCGTTCGACCACGGCTCGACGTTCTCGTGCAGGGTGTGGCCCGGGCGGCGGGGCAGCACGAGCCCGAGGGCGACGCCGGCGATGGTGGCGTGCACACCGGAGTGGTAGACGAGCCACCAGGTCAGGAGCCCGACCACGACCATCGCCACGATGACGAGCGTCTGCCCGCTGCGCCCCGGACGGAGCATCCGGCCGAGCAGCCAGAACGCCGCGAGGGTGACGACGGCACCGGCGAGGGCCAGGAAGTCGGTGTCGTGGGCGAACACCACGGCGATGATGATGATCGCGATGAGGTCGTCGAGCACGGCCAGCGCGAGCAGGAACACCCGGATGCCGCTCGGCAGCCCGCGACCGAACATCGCGAGCACCCCGAGCGCGAACGCGATGTCCGTCGCCGTCGGGATCGGCCAGCCGTGCGTGTACTGCGTGCCCGCGGTGACGAGCAGGAAGATGCCGGCCGGGACGAGCACGCCGCCGACCGCCGCGATGGCGGGGATGATCGCGGTCTTGGGGTTCGACAGCTCGCCGTCGACGAGTTCCTGCTTCAGCTCGATCGCGACGAGCAGGAAGAAGACCGCGAGCAGACCGTCGCTGATCCAGTGCGCGATCGACAGGTCGAGGCCGAGGGCACCGAGCGGCAGGTGCGCGTCGAGCAGCCGTTCGAGGCCGGGGCCGATCGGGGAGTTCGCCACGACCAGGCCGAGCACGGCGGCGGTGAGGAGCGCGATGGCGCTGAAGCGGGGGGAGCGGACGAGGGACGACATGGATCTCCGTCTCGAGGGGTCGGGTGAGTGTCCGTCGACCAGACTTCCCGACACACCACGACCAGTCTACGCGGGTGGCACGATGACGTGATGACCGCCGTACCGGACCTCGTGACCGTCGTCGACCGCCTGCTCGCCGAGGACGGTGGGTGCGTCTGGAACCGGGCGCAGACCCACGCCTCGCTCGCCCGCTACGCCGTCGAGGAGTCGTACGAACTCGTCGACGCCATCGACGACGGCGACCCGGACGACGTCCGCGAGGAACTCGGCGACCTGCTCTACCAGGTGGTCCTGCACGCGGGGATCGCCGCCCGCGCGGGGGACTTCACCCTCGAGGACGTCGCCGCCGGGGTCCGGGACAAGATGACCAGGCGGCACCCACACGTGTTCGGCGACGAGACGGCGGACACCGTCGAGGACGTCGTGCGGGTCTGGCGTGCGGCCAAGGCGGCCGAGAAGGCGAGCCGGCGGAGTGCGTTCGACGGGGTGCCGCGGGCGATGCCGCCGCTGGAGCGCGCGGTGAAGCTGCTGGAACGCCTGGAGGAGCGTGGGGACGCCGACGCGGTCGTAGCGTCCGTCGTCGGGGCCGGTTCCGGCGTCGGCCCGGAGGCCCGTGGTGCGTCCGCCGCGCCCGCTGCGTCCGCCGCGCCCGCTGCGGACGACGGGGTGGGGACGGTCGACGCCGAGTGGGGGCGAGCGGTGCTCGGGGAGGTCGCGGCTGCGGCGGGACGCGGGGTGGACGCGGTCGCGAGTCTGCGTGCCGCGGTGTCGGCGCTCGAGGAAGCCGGTCGGGCTGCGGAGTGATCCCCGGTCGGGAGATCGCTACGGGCAGGGGAGAACGGGCGCCCTCCCAACCCGAAAAAGAGAGGGCGCCCGTGAGCGGGCGTCGGCTCCACCAGGGAGAGGGGCCGACAGGGAAGCCCGCTCGAACCGCGGGACGCACTGCAGCACGTCGCCCCGCGAATCGGTCCGGAGCGTGGATCAGGCACAATCCGGACCGAGGTTCTGCATGCAGTATGCCAGTGGGTCGGCAGGCGCGCAAGCCGGAGACGCCCGTCTGCCAGAATTGACCGCATGGCAACGACCGTGACGGCACCCCGTGGCATGCGTGACTTCCTCCCGGCGGACAAGGCCCGGCGCGAGCACGTGCTCGGTGTCGTGCGGGACGTCTACTCGCGGCACGGTTTCGACGAGATCGAGACCCCGGTGGTGGAGGACGCTGCGCGGCTGCACTCCGGGCTCGGCGGCGACAACGAGAAGCTGGCGTTCGCGGTGATGAAGCGCGGGCTGACCACCGAAGACCTGCAGGCGGCCGAAGCGCCGCTGGACCTCGCCGACCTCGGTCTCCGGTTCGACCTGACGGTCCCGCTGGCCCGGTTCTACGCCTCGCACCGTGCGGAGCTGCCGTCGGTGTTCCGGTCCGTGCAGATCGCGCCGGTCTGGCGTGCCGAGCGCCCGCAGAAGGGCCGCTACCGCCAGTTCGTGCAGTGCGACATCGACATCCTGGGGGAGCCCGGGCAGCTCGCCGAGATCGAGCTCATCCGCGCGACGACCGCGGCCCTCGACGCCCTCGGGGTCCGCGGCACGACGATCCGGATCAACGACCGCCGGATCCTGCTGGCGCTCCTCGCGTCGTGGGGGATCACCGAGCCCGCCGCCGCCGACCGCGCGCTCATCACGATCGACAAGCTCGACAAGATCGGTGCGGACGGCATCGCGGCGGAACTCCGCAGCACCGTGGGCGCCGACCTGCCCGGGCTCGAGGACACCATCCGTGCGCTCGAGGCCGCCGACTGGACGTCCGTCGAGGGGGCACCGTGGCTCGACGCCGAGGCCTTCGCCGACCTGCTCCGCCTGCGCGAGGCGCTCCCAGGGGTGGACCTGCGCTTCGACCCGACGCTCGTGCGCGGCATGGGGTACTACACGGGCACGATCTTCGAGGTCGCGCACCCCGACTTCGGCTACAGCCTCGGTGGCGGCGGCCGGTACGACGGCATGATCGGCCGGTTCCTCGGGCAGGACGTCCCCGCGGTCGGGTTCTCGCTCGGGTTCGAGCGGCTCGTCGACCTCGTGACCCTCCCGGAGTCCGCCGAGGCCGACGCCGTCGTGCTCGTGTACGACAAGGACGTCGACCCGGTCCGGCTCGCCGCGCTGAAGACCGAGGCGCTGGCGTCCCACCGGCGCGTCCGGCTCGAGCGCCGCACGAAGAACACCAAGAACCTGCTCGCCGGCCTCGCCGCCCAGGGCTTCACGGCGTTCGCGACCGTCTCGGCGGACACCGCGTCGCTCGAGGGCGTCGAGTTCCGCCCGCTCGACTGAGCACCCAGTCCTCGTTCCAGCACGGACTCGTCCACAGCGGGGCGTCACGGCCGACGTCGTGTTCACCTCCGCTCGCTAGGATCGACACCGCAATCACCACAACCAATGTGTAGGGAGTACCCCGTGGCCCTGATCGATGCCGTAGGCGCACGCGAAGTCCTCGATTCCCGAGGCAACCCGACGGTCGAGGTCGAGGTCCTCCTCGACGACGGCGTCGTGTCCCGCGCGCTCGTCCCGTCCGGTGCATCCACCGGCGCGTTCGAGGCGTACGAGCTGCGCGACGGCGACGCCTCGCGCTACGGCGGCAAGGGCGTGCTCAAGGCCGTCGACGCCGTCCTCGACGAGATCGGCCCGGCGCTCGAGGGCTTCGACGCCACCGACCAGCGCCTCGTCGACGCCGCGCTCATCGAGCTCGACGGCACCGAGAACAAGTCCCGCCTCGGCGCGAACGCGATCCTCGGTGCCTCGCTCGCCGTGGCCCGTGCCGCAGCCGACTCGGTCGACCTGCCGCTCTTCCGCTACCTCGGCGGCCCGAATGCGCACACGCTGCCCGTCCCGCTGATGAACGTCGTCAACGGCGGTGCCCACGCGGACACCAACGTCGACATCCAGGAGTTCTTCCTGGTGCCCTACGGCGCCGAGTCCTTCTCCGAGGCACTCCGCTGGGGCGTCGAGACCTACCACGCCCTCAAGGGCGAGCTGAAGAAGCAGGGCCTGGCCACCGGCCTCGGCGACGAGGGCGGCTTCGCGCCGGAGCTCGCGTCGAACCGTGCCGCGCTCGACTTCCTGCTCACCGCGATCGAGAAGGCCGGCTACACGCCCGGCAAGGACATCGCCGTCGGCCTCGACGTCGCGTCCACCGAGTTCTTCTCGGACGGCAAGTACCAGTTCGAGGGCAAGCAGCTCTCGAGCCAGGAGTTCACCTCCTACTTCGCCGAGCTCGTCGCGAACTACCCCCTCGTCACCATCGAGGACCCGCTGGCCGAGGATGACTGGGAAGGCTGGTCGCACCTGACCGCCGAGCTCGGCGACAAGGTCCAGATCGTCGGCGACGACCTGTTCGTCACCAACCCGAAGCGTCTGCAGCGGGGCATCGACGAGAAGGCCGCGAACTCGATCCTCGTCAAGGTCAACCAGATCGGCACGCTCACCGAGACGCTCGACGCGGTCTCGCTCGCGCACCGTCACGGCCTGACCTCGATCCTGTCGCACCGCTCCGGCGAGACCGAGGACACCACGATCGCGGACATCGCGGTCGCGGTCGACGGTGGTCAGATCAAGACCGGCGCCCCGGCCCGCTCGGACCGCGTCGCGAAGTACAACCAGCTGCTCCGCATCGAGGAAGAGCTCGGCGACGCCGCGGTGTACGCCGGTCGCTCGGCCTTCCCGCGCGCCGCGTCGCTGTAACCAGCCGCTCAGCAGTACCCGCACCACCGAGACGCCGTCCTCCTCCAGGAGGACGGCGTCTCGTCGTCTGTGCCGCCCCGGAATGCCGAGCGGTCGGGACGTGCCGCGCGCGCTGCGTCGAGTGGTCACGAGTCGTCGGTTGGCCCGGGCCCGGCCGACAGGACGTGACCACCGGACGTGCACCGGGCGGTGTGTGGTGACCACTCCGGGTGCGGGGCGGACGGACGGGCCGGAGCCGTGCCTCCCGGCTGCCTCACCCGGACGACGCGAGACGCTGAGAGGGCGCCGAACGGCCGCGTGCCGGGCGCACCGACCGGCCGTGCCGGGTTATCGTCGGACCGTGCCCAGCCAGAAGCCCCGCGTCCGCCGCGTCCCCGTGGCGATGCCCGACGGCAGCACGCCCGCGCAGCCCTGGTACCGCTCGATCCACTTCTCCGGGTTCAGCCTGCTCATGCTCGCGATCATCGTGCTGTTCGTGGTGGTGCTCGCGCCGTCGCTCCGGACGCTCATCCAGCAGCAGGAGCAGATCGCCCAGCAGCAGCAGGAGGTCGCGAGCCAGAAGGCCGACGTCACGCAGAAGAAGCAGGACGTCGCACGCTGGGACGACCCGGCGTACATCGAGGCGCAGGCCCGCGACCGGCTGCTCTACGTGTACCCGGGCGAGGAGAGCTACCTCGTGATGGGCACCGAGGACAAGCGGGCCGAGAAGACCCCCACCACCGACTCCGGCACCCCCGTGAGTGCGAAGGTGCAGACGCCCAAGGTCGACTGGGTGCAGGCGATGCTCTCGTCGGTACTGCAGTCCGGACTGACGGACGAGCGTGCCGCCGACCTCGTCGCCCCCGACGTCTCCGGCACGGGCGACAGCAAGTAGTCCGAACCGCGGGGCGCGGAGCCGTCCGGCCCAACGGTGCGAGGGGTTCCGCTTCTCCGGTAGGCTCACGTTCCCGTGACGACCCCTCCCTTCGACCCGCCCTCCGACCGCGACGTCCAGGTCGTGTCGGCGCAGCTCGGCCGACCGGCACGTGACGTCATCGGGATCGCGGCACGCTGCGTCTGTGGCAACCCCACCGTCGTCTCCACGAAGCCCCGGCTGTCGAACGGCACCCCGTTCCCGACGTTCTACTACCTGTGCCACCCCGCGGCCACCGCTGCGGTCAGCACCCTCGAGGCCAACCAGGTGATGCCCGAGCTGGCAGCCCTGCTCGAGGACCCCGAAGTCGCCGCGCAGTACCGCGCGGCCCACGAGTCCTACCTGGCCGATCGCGAGTCGATCGAACACGTCGACGAGATCGACGGCATCAGCGCCGGTGGCATGCCCACCCGCGTGAAGTGCCTGCACGCCCTCGTCGGCCACGCCCTCGCCGCCGGACCCGGCGTCAACCCCATCGGCGACCTCGCGCTCGAGCGCGCGGACTGGTCGCCCTCCCGGTGTGAGTGCCGGGCGTATGATGACGGTGCAGACGCTGGAGTCGGGGCGGGTGGCGGCGAAGTCTGACCCGACTCCCGCACACCCCCCATCCAAGGAGATCATCCCCCGTGCCCAAGATCCTCGTCGTCGGCGGCGGTTACGCCGGTTTCTACACCGCATGGAAGCTCGAGAAGCACCTTCGCCAGGGCGAAGCCGAGGTCGTCATGGTGGACCCGCTGCCGTACATGACGTACCAGCCGTTCCTGCCCGAGGTCGCCGCCGGTTCCATCGAGCCGCGTCACGCGGTCGTCGCGCACCGTCGTCACCTCAAGAAGACCCGCGTCGTCACGGCGAAGGTCACCAAGGTCGACCACGCCACCAAGACGGCGACGATCACCCCGACCGAGGGCGAGGCGTGGGAGGAGTCCTACGACCAGATCGTCATGACGGCCGGTGCGGTGTCGCGCACGTTCCCGATCCCGGGCGTCGCGGACGAGGCCATCGGCCTCAAGACCATCGAGGAAGCCGCGTCCATCCGTGACCGCATCCTCAGCAACTTCCACAAGGCGGCGAACCTGCCGGCCGGTCCCGAGCGCGACCGCCTGCTCACCGTCGTCGTCGTCGGTGGTGGCTTCGCCGGCATCGAGGTGTTCGCCGAGCTCCGCTCCTTCGTCACCGACCTGCTGAAGAGCCACCCGCAGCTGTCCTTCGACGACACGCACTTCCACCTGGTCGAGGCGATGGGCCGCATCATGCCCGAGGTCTCCCTCGAGACCTCGCACTGGGTGCTCAAGAACCTCGCCGAGCGTGGCGCGACCGTGCACCTCGAGACCCAGCTGGCCTCGGCCGTGGGTGGCGTCTGCGAGCTCAAGACGAGCGACGGCGCGATCGAGACCATCCCGTCCGACCTCATCATCTGGACCGCCGGCGTCATGGCGAACCCGATGGTCAAGGGCACCGACTTCCCGCTCGAGCAGCGTGGCCGCATCCGCGTCCAGCCCGACCTGCGCGTGGTCGACGACAACGGCGTGATCGCCGACGCATGGGCCTGCGGCGACGTCGCAGCCGTGCCGGACCTGACCGGTGGCGGTGTCGGCGGGTTCTGCGTGCCGAACGCCCAGCACGCCGTGCGCCAGGCCAAGCAGCTCGCGAAGAACGTCGTGGCGACCATCCGTGGCGAGGCGACGACCGACTACAAGCACGAGAACCTCGGCGCCGTCGCGGGTCTCGGCCTCGGCACCGGTGTGTTCCAGTCCGGCAAGTTCGCCATGAAGGGCTTCCTGGCCTGGGGCGCCCACCGCGGCTACCACGGCCTGGCCATGCCGTCGTGGGAGCGCAAGTGGCGCGTCATCGGCGACTGGGTCGGTGGCTTCTTCCTGGGCCGCGACATCGTGTCGCTCGACGACCGCGAGACCCCCCGCGCCGCGTTCGAGGCGTTCGCGTCCCGTCCGAAGCCCGCTGCCGAGGCCCCGGCCGCGCCCGCCGCAGCCCCGGCTCCGGAAGAGGGCAAGGTCGCCGGTGCCGCCGGTCCCGTCTACGGCGAACCCGCGAAGGACGTCTCCAACGCCCCCGAGCCGGTGACGGCCCCGGCCGACGCCAAGTAGCACCACTCGTCACGAAGGCGGTCACCTGCGAAGGGTGGCCGCCTTCGCGCATCGGTAGGCTGTTGCGGCCCGCCCCCGTGGCCCAATCGGTAGAGGCACGCGACTTAAAATCGCTGAGTTGTGGGTTCGAGTCCCACCGGGGGTACGCCAGCACTGGGGAGTCTCCACGACGGAGGCTCCCCAGTCACCGTTTATCCTCCGCTTTGGAGTGCGGTATCTGTGACAGGTGGCCTCGGGTAGCCCCGGGTGACCGCTGGTGGCCACCGTTGCCCCCTGGTGTTTGCCAGCGTGGTGTTGCATGATTGACGCGACCACCATTCAGGGTGGGAGGACTGCCGACGGGCAGACCGAACCGAAGGAGGATCGCATGGCCATGCTTACTGGCAGCCACCGCGTGCAGCGCTACAGCGGCTTACGCCGACTCAGCGCACTGTTCCCGTTCAAGTTCACGGTTGTACGCACTCGGGAGCTCGAGGCGCTTGAGGAAGACGCCACGGCCTCGACGTATGCCGAGTTCGCCGCTCAGCCTGGGGAAGCTGAGTTCCGCGCCGCCCTCCGCTCTCGTAGAGACGCACCGCGCCCCGCTCACCACGCGTGACGGGGCAGTTCTACCGCGGAGAGGTCTACGCGGCGAACTTCCCGGACGTTGGTGAAGAGAAATATTGGGTAGTCGTGTCGAACAACGGGCGAAACCGTGGCTTCGAAGACGCCCTGGTCGTCCGAGTGACGACGACTACGCCGAAGCCCCATCCCTCGTGGGCTGTGCTGCCTCGAAACGAGTGTGTGCAGGGTGCTGTGGTCTGTGACGACATTGTGCGGATGTACCCAGAGGACAACCCCCGCCGGCTAGGCGCACTGTCGCAGCGCGCGATGGACTCGGTCAACGCTGGACTGAAAGCCGCCCTAGGGCTGTCCTAGCCGAACCGCTGCAAACGCCCCCGTTGGCCTGTCCGCGGGGGCGTTGATGTACCCGGATTACCCCTCCGGAGCTTAGGCAATAGCGGGATTGACATGCACGGCAACCCCGGTCTAGACTGAACACATGAAGCGGACGAAGTTGCTAACAGAGATCCAGACTCGTGCGGCGGAACGTGGCAAGGACTGCCACCTCCACAGGCAAGGGAAGCACGAAATCTGGAAGGTCAACGGAACATCTATCCCGATCCCACGGCATCGGGAGGTGAACGACTACACGGCCAAGCAAATATTGAATCAGGTGGACGAGGCCCTGGGGTAACAACCCCGGGGCCTCCCGGCCCGACTCACCTACACACTTTTCGTCCGCTTCGCTTCATAACCAACGGACCCCACCACACCACAGCCAGGAGGCAACATCATGGCGAACCGCACCACGTACGATGTGCACGTGCACCGAGAGGGCAAGTTCTGGGCCATCGACGTTCCAGGTGTCGGCTTTACCCAGGCAACTCGTCTTACCGAGGTCGAGGAAACGGCGCGTGACATGGTCGCTCTAACGACCGAGGTCGAGGAAGATTCCTTCGACCTCGCCGTTGACATCGTCATCCCCAGCAACGCCAAGGAACATGTCAAGCAGGCGCGTGCGCTTCGAGAGGAAGCCGCCCGCATTCAAGCGAAGGCAGCACTAGAGTCCGCTCTGTCTGCTGCCGTACTGAAAGAGGACGGGCTGACGTACCGCGAAATCGGTCTGGTGCTCGAGGTGTCTCATCAGCGAGCTCAGCAGTTAGCGTCGGGCGCGAACCGTGAGCACTCGGGAGCCGCCCTCGTCTAATTCACACGCTTGACGCTAAGTCAAAGGAACTGCCCCCACCGTCCTGGCGGGGGCAGTTTTGCGTTGTGGTGTGAAGCGTTGAGCCTCATTCGGCCGAAGTGAAGCGCAGCGCTACCTGGACGTTGCGGAAATCCCGTCGGGCATGGTCATGCCAAGACTGCTGCAGCTGCGGCGCTTCACGGACATTGAGCTGGCCAAAGAGATCCTGGCGCGCGCGCTCGAGGACCAGGACGGCGTGCTGAACCAGCCGGTCGACGAGAACCACCCCGCTTGGAAGAGCGAGGAAGTGTCAGACGTAGCGGCGACCGTGGATGACGACGACGAAGACTTCGACGTCGCGCCGGATGCCAGGGAACGTCAGGCGGCGTATGGCCTCGCAGCGAAGCGGGGTGTCAGGAAGGTGGACGAACCGCATGCAGAATGATCCCGACCGAACGCGACGGGGCTCGCCAGCACTGGTGGCTGGGGAACTGGGAGTGCGAATCACCCACGCACACCTTCCGGGGAACATGATCGGCTGCTACAACCCCCTGGAAGAGCGCGTCTACGCAGACTTGCGACTGACGCCATTCGAGCGGCGCTCCGTCATCGCTCACGAGCTCGGCCACGTCTACTACGGGCACACCTGTGATCTTGGGATGGCGAGCGCCATTGAGCGCCAGGCTGATGCGTTCGCTGCATCGCTCTTAATCGATCCCATTGAGTACGCACGCTGCGAGATGTTCAACGCGGACGTGCATGCAATCGCAGATGACCTCTGCGTCACCGTCGACATTGTGAAGGCATTCCGTCGCCACATTCTCAATCGAATTAGTGATCGGACGTATGCTGGGCATAGAAGGGTTGGCTAATGGCACGTCCAACATTGGTGCTCGGCACCTGGGGATCGATCAGCCGGACCCAACAGGGTCCGAACAAGTGGACGGCGAGCGCCCGCTTCCGTGACTTCGACGGCGTCACCCGCAAGGTTGCACGCCAGGGGGGCTACCGGCCGTCGAGCCGAAGACGCCCTGGTCGAGCACCTGCGCGACCGTGTGCGCACTCATGGATCCGACCTGACCGCGGACAGCAAGATCGCTGATCTTGCCGCGCAGTGGGTCACCGTGCTCGAGAAGCTGGGGCGCGCGCAGACCACGGTGCAGCAGTACAAGCGGTCACTGCAGACTAACGTGCTGCCTGCGGTCGGTGGCGTGCGCCTCCGTGAAGCGACGGTCCCCGTGATTGACCGCGTGATCGAAACCCTGTCGACCCGACGCGGCCCCGGTGCAGCGAAGACGGCCCGTGTGGTCCTCAACAGCATGTTCTCTCTGGCGGTTCGTCGCGGTGCGTTCGCAACCAACCCCGTGCGTGAAGCGCAGTCCGTGCACATGGAGCGCAAGGAAGTCCGTGTCGTCACGCTGGCAGAGGTGCAGAAGCTGCGCGTCGACCTGGTGGCTTGGGATACGGGCAAGGACGGGGCGGCCCGCGTGCGGACCACGGACCTTGCCGAACCGATCGACATGCTGCTGGGCACGGGCATGCGTACCAGCGAGCTCGTCGCGCTCAAGTGGTCTGACCTGAACCTTGACGTGGACGTGCCGACCGTCACCATTCAGGCCACCGCGGTGCAGCTTGACGACGTGGGGCTGATCCGCCAGGAACGCCCCAAGTCCGACTCGTCGTTCCGTCGACTGCAGCTGCCGCCGTTCGCGTGGGCCATGCTCGTTCGACGTCGCGAGCGCGCCTACACGGACTGGGTGTTCCCGTCCTCGACCGGCACGCTCCGATCGCCAGCCAACGTGCGCCGGCAGTGGCGCGAGTTCAAGCTGGCGAACGACTACCCGGACTGGGTGACACCCAAGACGTTCCGCAAGACCGTTGCACCGCCATCCGTGACGGCTCGGACATTGAGGAAGCGGGCGCTCAGTTGGGGCACGCCAACTCCGCGGTCACCCGCAAGTTCTACGCGGCACGCGAGTACCTGGGTCCCGACGTCCGCGACATTCTCTCCCAGTTCGGGGAGAGCGCGTGACCGACGTGCCCGTGCCCGTGAGCGCGCAGCAGTACCTGCAGGGCATGAGTGGTCTGGTGTCCGACCTGATGGCTGAGCAGAGCATGCCGCGACGCTTCTGGCCCGCTCAGACGGTCTACCCGACAACGCCCGACAGCCGGGCGTAGCGACCCAGCCGCCTGACTAGGATCGCGGCATGGATAACGACCAGACGCGCGTCGAAGCGCATTACCCCTTCACCAACACGTACTGGGTCGACGGGCGGGTGGCTTGGCAGGACGACTACTACCACGTGCCGCTCGAGCGCGGGGACGGAGTCATCCAGCCGGGGCAAGGCGGCATCCGTGCCCGCGTGGAAGACGTTTGGTACAGCCAGGACAAGCACGGCTACTTTGCGGTTGGCCGACACGTCTTCCTCCGAGACGTCACCGGCACGGAAGACGACCGCCTGGGGAACATGGCACCCGACTACTTCGCAACCGACGCGGAGTGATCGATCGATGACGGGCATGGGGGTTAGCGTTGTCTGTCCCATAGCTACCGCTTATCCTCCGCTTTGCTCGGGATTCTCCGGGATGACAGAGGACAGCGGGGGCAGTGAAGGTCCGAAAAAGTCCTGGTTAGACGTACTTCCGGGATACATGGGGGAAGTGACGGGATAGTCCGTCCCTATTCGCTGAGTTGTGGGTTCGAGTCCCACCGGGGGTACCGCCGAGACTCGGGCGAGCGGACAGTTCGCGCCGGTCACGACGCGAGTTCTGTCCGCACCGCCGAGACTCGGCGGCCGTACGAGACCAGACCACGCGCGGCCGAGCCCGCACGCCCAGTAGCATCGACGATCGTGGTCGGACTCGGAAGCGCACTCGCCAACCTGCAGAACGCCCTCCGCCGACCGGAAGCCCACGTCGAGGTCGTCGACGGCGAGAGCGTCCCGGTCGGCATGCTCCTCGGCACCCTCGGAGCCCTCCTCCTGGACGCCGGCAGCTCCGTCACCGACGTCCGGTCGGCGCTCGAGAAGGCCCGGGACGCCGCCGGGGTCGGACCGACGCTCGCGATCGGGGTCCTGCCCGCCCTGGTGATGGTGAGCGAGGTCTCGACGGGCGCCGCCACCATCGTCAACGCCGAGGGCGTCGAACTGTCGTCCCGCCAGGCCGCCCGCGCCAACCGGGTCGTGCTCGGGCTCGAGAGCGGCTCCATCGCCCTCGCCGAGATCCCCGCCCGCGTCCGGGCCATCCGGGCCGGCACCGTCCCACCGCCCGCGCTGCCGTGGATCCTCGGCAACGCCCTGACCTCGGCCGGCCTGGCCGTCGTCTTCCGCTGCCCCTGGTGGGCGATCGTCCTGGCGCTCGTCGTCGGCGGCCTGGTCGGCGTGATCGGACTGGTCCTCCGGCGCTTCCGCGAGGCCGTGGCGATCATCCCGTTCCTGGCCGCGTTCGTGTCGACGGCGATCGTCGGCCTGGTCGCCGCGGGCACCGGGTTCGAGCAGGTCCCGCTCTTCGCGGTCTGCGCCCCGGTCGCGGTGTTCGTCCCCGGCGCGCTCATCACCAACGCGTTGCTCGAACTCACCGCCGCGGACATCGTCACCGGGTCGTCGCGGCTGGTGCAGGGCCTCATCATGCTCGGCTTCATGGCCGCCGGCATCGCGTCCGGCAGCGCCCTGACCGGGTTGCACGTCGACCCGTCGTCGGCGGCGCTCGTCGGCGAGGTCGCGGGGGTCGGCACCGACCTGGCCGGCTGGGAGTCCGTGCCGGCGTACTGGGTGTCGTGGGTGGCGGTCGTGGTGCTCGCGGTCGGGCTCGGTCTGGTGTTCCGGTCCGGGTGGCGCCTGACGCTCGTGTCGGTGGCGGTCATGGTCACCGCCTACGCCGTGGTGAGCACGACGACGCCGCTCTGGGGCAGCGTCGTCGCGACCGGGGCCGCAGCGGCGCTGCTGTTCGTCGCGACCCGGTTGCTCGAGCGGCTCGTGCCGGCGATCCCGGCGACGGTGTCGTTCTTCCCGGCGTTCCTGCTGCTCGTGCCGGGGACGGTCGGGCTGGTGGCGGTGGCCACCTTCGACCCCGAGGCGCTCGCGACCCCGCTCGCGACCTTCGTCAGCCTGTGCATCGGGACGAAGATCGGCGGGCTCCTGCCCGGCCTCTTCGCCCGCAACGCGCCCCGGCGCGGGGTCGACGCGACCAGCTGACGGCCTGGAGGCCCGTGGCGCCGCCGCCATGGGCCTCCAGGCCGTCACCGGCCGGGTACCGGGCCCGCTACGGCTCGATCAGCCGGCCGGCTGCCTGGTCCGCCGCGGCCGTGTCCTTCGCCAGGTAGTGCACCTTCTTGCCGGTGGCGTTGTACGGGACGTCCGTGACGAAGCGGTACCGCCGCGGGCGCTTGTAGCGGGCGAGGCCCGGGTGGGACCCGGTCCACTCCTCAAGCGCGGCCGCTGCCTCGGCGTCGTCGGCCGGCAGCCGGTCGCCGGCACGGACGATGTACGCCGTGACGACCTCGCCCCACCGCGGGTCCGGCACGCCCACCACGATGGAGTCGGCGACCCCGGGGTGCTCCTGCAGCACCGCCTCGACCTGGACGGGGTGCACGTTCTCACCGCCGGAGATGACCATGTCGTCCTTGCGGCCCACGATCGTCACCCGCTCGTGCTCGTCCCACGTGGCGAGGTCGCCCGGGTAGAACCAGCCGTTCGCGAACTTCTCGGCCTCGAGCCCGGGGTTCCGGTACGAGTAGCCGGACTTCACGGTGCGGACGGCGAACTCACCGATCTCGGTGCCGTCCTTCGCCACCGTGTCGGTCGGGTCGGCCAGACGGTCCTCGTGCACGCGGACGACGGCGACGTCGTCGTCGGTCGATGCGCGACCGGTGGACCCGGCGCCGTCCGGGAAGTCCTCGGGGCGCAGGAACGTGTTCCAGAAGGTCTCGGTGGTGCCGTACCCGTTGAAGATCCGGGGCGACAGCAGCTCCTGGTACCGCAGTGCCGCGGCACGGTCGAGCGGTGCGCCCATCGTGACGATGCCGTTGAGGCTCGACAGGTCCCGCGCCCGGCGTTCCTGGGCGTCGGCGAGCTGCACCAGGTTCGGCGGGGCCCCGATCAGGAACGTCAGGCGCTCGGACTCGACCAGGTCGAGCACCCGGTCGGCGTCGAAGTGGCGCAGCGTCGTGAGTTCCGCGCCGACGTAGAACACCGGGTTCGGGCCGCCCGAGTACAGGCCGCCACGGTGGAACAGCGGTGACATGTTGAGCGTCTTGTCGAACGGACTGAGCGGGAAGTGCATGACCACGTCGTGCGCGCTGAGCACCTCGACCAGGCTCGGCAGCGGGACGGGCTTCGGACGACCGGTGGTGCCCGAGGTGTAGAGCCGAGTGGACTCGTCGTAGGTGCTGCGCGGGCCGATCGCCGCGAGTTCCTCGGGGGAGACGGGCTCGGACGCGAGCAGCTCGGCGAACCGGTCGTGGTCGCCGCCGACCGGGACGACCTGGTCCGGCCGGTGCGGCGAGGACTCGATCGCGGCGGTGATCGCACTCGTCCGCTCGGTGTCGTGCACCAGGACGGCGGGTGCGGAGTCCTCGATGATGAACGCGACCTCGTCCGGGGCGAGCCGGAAGTTCGTCGGCGAGAACACCGCGCCGATGCGGTGACAGGCCAGGTAGAGCATCGCGAACTCGGGTGAGTTGAACAGCTCGACCATCACGACGGAACCCCGTCCGCCACCGTGCCGGACGAGCCACCCGGCGATCCGGTCGACGACGTCGCCGAGCTCGGCGTAGGTCCACGAGCGGTCCGTCCCCGGCTCGCGCAGCGCGGGTCGGCCGGCGAAGCGGTGGGTGTTGCGGGCGAAGCCGTTCGCGTAGGTGAAGCTGCCCTCGAACACCTCGCGGAAGCGCGTTGCGTCGTAGTCGGACCGGGTGTCGGTGCGGGGTTCCGGGTCGGGTCGGGTGTCGGTGTGGGGTTCCGGGTCGGGTCGGGTGTCGGTCATCATCGCTCCTGCCGCGGTCGTGCGGTGCACACCGTCGGTGCTGCGCGGGCACCGGTCGCGCGGCACTGCTGCACCGCTGGTCCGGTGCGGCGTCGGTCGTCCGTGTGGGACGGCGAACGTCCTCCGTGCGGTGCGACCAGCACCGATCGTCACACTAGCCCGCTGCCCGCGAACCGGCCCGGAAGTGCGTCTTCTGTCCCGGGGGCGGTGCGGTGCGCCGCTCCGGAGGCCCGGCGCGGGTCAGACGCGGGCCGCGCGCCGGTCGGTGCGCAGCCAGACCAGGGCCGCGATCGCGGCCGCCACGCAGGCCGCGGCGATGCCGACGAGCAGGGCCGGTGCGGCGTGCGTGCCGGTCGTCCCCGAGTAGACCGCGGTGGTCAGCGCGACGGCGACGACCGCGAGCGCGACGTACCGACCGCGGGATGCGGCGAGCAGTGTACTGCCGGCGGACCCCGCGACGGGCAGCAGGGTCGCGACGACGGCACCGAGGCCGCCGACGCACAGCGTGATGGCGAACTCCGACCCGAGCGACACCCAGAAGCCACCGCCCGCGAGCAGGCTGTGCAGCACCCAGCCGGCCGCGGCGAGTCCGAGCAGCGCCAGCACCCGCCAGGTCGCCCCCCGGGCGCTCGTGGCGATCCCGGTGCCGAGGCGGAGTGGGCCGGTCCCCAGACCGGGGCGGACGGACGGCACGAGGACGACCCCGACGATGAGTGCGGGGGACAGGTCCGCCGCGCGGGTGACGCCGCACGCCACGAGGGCTGCGAGCACGAGCCACGGCGACACCCGGAACCCGACGGTTCGATGGTCGCTGCCGGCTGCCCACCGCGTGGCGAACACGACGGCGGCGGTCAGGACCCCGGTCCCGGCGAGGACGGCGATCGCCAGACGGGCGTAGCGGGCCTCGAGCTCGACGCCCACCCCGAGCAGGGTGCACAGCGCCGCGACGGACACCGCGATGGTGATCGACGCCCAGGTCGGCAGGACGTCGTCGCCGCGTGCGCGGTCCGACCGCGAGCGGTTGCGGCCGAGCAGCCCGGCGAAGGGCGAGCGGAGGCGACCCCGGGTGACCGCGGCCACGAGGGCGAGCGGCGCGGCGATCAGCAGGAGGAACCCGGCGGCGACGGCGGTGGCGACCAGGACGGTCTTCCACGAGAACGCGGCCTGGATGGTCGGGACGGTGCGGTCGTAGGTGGTCGCCGCGGTCCAGTCGCCGGCGGGGCCGGACCAGTCGGGGTGGCCTCCGGCGCTGCCGACGCCGGCCGGGGTGCTGCCGGTGCCGGTGCCGTCGCCGTTGTTGGACCCGTTGCCGTTGGCGGTGCCTGCTGCGCCGCCGTCGTCGTTGCCGTTGCCGTTGCCGCCGTCGCCCCCGTGGCCGGCGGCGTTCGTGCCGGTGCCGGTGCCGGTTCCACCGTGGCCGGTCGCGCCGGGGGTGCCCGCCGTCGAGCCGGATCCCGGCGTCGACGTGCCCGGCGTCCCCGGGGTGTCCGTGGCGCCCGGGGTCGGTGTGGCGGTCGGGGCCGTGGTGGTGGACCACACCGTGACCCGGACGGCGGCCGACGACCGGGAGTAGTTGCCGGCGACGTCGTGCTGCGTCGCGGTGAGCTGGTGCCCTCCGGCGCGCAGCGTCGACCCCGCGGTGGAGCACGACCACGAGGCGTCCGACGCGACCACCACGCCGCACACCGGCGCACGGTCGACGTACACGGTCACGCGGGCGCCCGGCTCACCGGTCCCGGACACCGTCGTCGAGCGGGTGCCGATCCGTTGGCCGTCGTCCGGTGTCGTGATGCGCGGGGCGGCGGGCGCCGTGCGGTCGACCGTGATCGTCACGGGAGCGGAGGCCGCGCTCCGCAGGTCCGACCGGTAGCCGCGCGCCGTGCTGGCGGTCTGCGACGCGGTGACGGTGAACCGGCCGTCGGCGAGCGACCCGAGGGCGGCCACCCACCGGCCGTCCGCACCGACCCGGGCGGTCTGCTGGGCCGAGGAGCCGGACACCGACAGCAGCACCGTCGATCCGGGGTACCCCGTACCGGAGACCGTTCCGCCGGTGGGCCCGGCGGCCGCCAGGGTCGGCGGGACGATGACGTCCGAGGCCGGTGCACTCGCGACGGGCAGTGCGGCGACGAGGTCGCGCACCGTGAAGACCTGTTGCGGGCCGGAGCGGACGGTGCCGAGGCAGGCCCAGGAACCGTTCGGGTCCACCCGGGTCGTGCACCCGGACGAACCCGTCGCGGCCGGGCCGGTCACCCGGACGGTGTGCCCGGGGGTGCCGGTGCCGTGGAAGCGCGTCGTCCCCGTCGTGACGTCACCCGGGTCGGCGATGGTGGGCCGAACGGCGGGACGCGTGGGGGTGGGCGTCGGGGCGCCCGGCCGGCCGGGGCTCGGC
>NZ_QKTD01000015.1:0-106306 GCF_003234695.1 Curtobacterium sp. MCLR17_042 | reverse complement strand
GGGTGCGGGGCGGGCGTGCGCAGGTCGCGCGGGGCCGGGGGCGGTGGCCGGGTCGACGCGGAACGACACCGTCGACGTCGTACGACATCGACCCTGTCGTTCGCACGCGCCTGCAACCGTCTGCGCACGCAACAGGCGACCGAGTCGGTGTCGTACGACATCGACCCTGTCGGTCGGCGTCCGCACGCAGCCGTGGTCGCGCAACGTAACGGGCCCGACCCCTCGTGGCAGAGTGGCACTGCAGCGCACCGCGAAGCCTCGCGCGCGGCCCCCGACTCCCGACACTCCGCACCCATCGAGAGGAAGGCAGCGCATGCCCTTCGAGAACACTGACCGCATCCAGGCCACCACCGCCGGATCGCTCCCCCGCACCCCGGAGCTCATCGCCGCGAACGCCGCACGGCCCGTGGCCGCCGACGGCTTCACGCTCGAGAGCACCGACGAGGTCCGTGCCCTGACGAGCGCGGCCGTCGACGACGTCGTCGCACGGCAGACCGCGCTCGGCATCACGCAGCCCGGTGACGGCGAGTTCGGCAAGGCGATGTCGAACAGCGTCGACTACGGCGCGTGGTGGGGCTACTCGTTCCAGCGCATCAGCGGCCTGAGCCTGACCGACGAGAACATCTTCTCGCAGCAGCCGGTCCGCTCCACCCCGGGGAACATCCGGCTCACGAGCTTCCCGGACCGGCGCGACTGGACGATCTTCCACGACGCCTACACCGACCCCGAGTCGGGTATCGGCACCGGCAAGAACGCCACCGCGTTCCCGACCACGACCGGTCCGATCACCTACACCGGCCACGAGGCCGCGGCCACCGACGCCGCGAACCTCAAGCACGCGGTCGAGGCCGCCGGCGCGGACAACGGCTTCATCACGGCGCTCTCCCCCGGCTCCGCCGCCCGCATCGCGAACGAGTACTACGCGACCGAGGAAGAACACATCTGGGCGTGGGCGGACGCCCTGCGCGAGGAGTACACGACGATCCTCGACGCCGGCCTCGTGCTGCAGATCGACGACCCCTCGATCGCCGAGAACTGGGACCAGATCAACCCCGAGCCGAGCATCGAGGACTACCGCGCCTTCACCCGCGTCCGTGTCGAGGCGCTCAACCACGCGCTGCGGGGCCTCGACACCAGCCGCGTGCGCTTCCACCTGTGCTGGGGTTCCTGGCACGGACCCCACACCACCGACATCGAACTCCGCCACATCGTCGACCTGATGCTCGACATCGACGCCGGTGCGTACTCGTTCGAGGCCGCGAACGCCCGCCACGAGCACGAGTGGACCGTCTGGCAGGACGTCACCCTGCCCGAGGGCAAGGTCATCGTCCCGGGGGTCGTCGGCCACGCCACGAACGTCGTCGAGCACCCCGACCTCGTCGCGCAGCGCATCGAGCGGTTCGCCTCGGTAGTCGGGCGCGAGCGCGTGATCGCCGGCACCGACTGTGGCCTCGGCGGCCGCGTGCACCCGCAGATCGCCGCGGCGAAGCTCGAGTCCCTCGGCGAGGGTGCCCGGCGCGCGAGCGCGAAGCTCTTCTAGCCGCCCGTTCCTTCCCAGAACGGCCGCGATACCTGGTGAGATCGGGCGTACTTGCCACGAAGAACACGGCAGGTACGCCCGATTCCGCCAGGTACGCCCGGTTCGGGCAGGTTCGCCCGGTTCAGGCAGGTACGCCCGGTTTCGGCAGGTGCGCCCGGTTCGGGGAGGTACGCCCGGTTTCGGCAGGTGCGCCCGGTTTCGGCAGGTACGCCCGGTTCGGCCAGGTACGCCCGCTTCCGGCAGGCACGCCCGGATCCGGACGCACGCACGAGCGGACTGGAGGCCCGGTGCCAGCTGGCACCGGGCCTCCAGTCCGTCAGCGGGTGCGTCTACCGACGCGAGCGGCCGAGCACGACCGCCGCGCCCGCAGCGGCGACGCCGAGCCACACGAGGGGGCGCGTGACGCGCCGTCGCTTCGCCACCCAGCCGCCGTTCGTCGCGTTCGCGGCGTCGGCGGGGGCGTAGAGGTTCCCGTCGGTCGGCGCGCCCTCGCCACGGAGCGCGAACGTCTCCACCATCGGCTTCGTGATCTTGTGGAACAGGCCAGGGAACACGTATTGCAGCGGCACGAGCGATGCCTGGATGCGTCCGACGAAGCGGTAGCGCTTGGGGTGCGTGGCGGCGTGCACGACGGCACGGCCGGCCCGCTCGACCGAGACGGTGGGCGGCAGCGGGTGCGAGGTCTTGCCGGTGTAGTTGGCGCCGTTCTGGTAGATCGGGGTGTCGATCGTGGACGGCAGCAGCGCGGTGAACTTGATGCCGGTGCCCGCGAACTCGTCGCCGAGCACGTCGACCAGGCCGAGCGCAGCGTGCTTGCTCGTCACGTACGCCGACTGGTACGGCGCCGAGAGCAGCGACTGGATCGAGCCGACGAGCACGTAGGTGCCCTTCCCGCGCTGCTTCCAGTGCGGCAGCAGGTGCGTGATGGCGTTGAGGTGCCCGTACAGGTTCGTGTCGACGACGCGCTTGAACGCCTCGGTGGGGGTCTGCTCGAACAGGCCGTAGACGAACAGCGCCGCGTTGCCGACGAAGACGTCGATGCGACCGAAGCGGGTCGTCACGGTGCCGATGAGGTCCTTGACCTGGTGCTCGTCGGCGACGTCCGTCGGGATCGCGATCGCCTCGGCGCCGAGCTTCCGGCACTCGGCGGCTGCGGCCTCGAGCGAGTCGTGCCCGCGTGCGGCGAGCACGAGCGTGGCGCCCTGCCGGGCGAACTCGTGTGCGGCGGCCCTCCCGATGCCGCTCGATGCTCCGGTGATGACGACGATCTTCCCGCGGTACCGATGTCCCATGTGTCCTTGGTACCCGGCCGTGGTCCGTTCCCGCACAGCCGGGTCGTACCCCTGCACGCGGTGCGAGGATGGAGCATGCGCAAGGACGACCTGACCGTCGACGAAGCCGCGGTCATCGCCGAGCACGCCCGCTCCGGTGTCCTCGACGTCGACGACCCCGAGGTGCGGAAGGTCGTCGAGCAGGCGAACCGGGTGCTGGTCCGTGCACAGATGTGGGGCGAGGAGCGGAGCCCGAAGCTGCGGCGTCGCCGACGGCTCATCGCGGTCGGCGCCCTCGTGATGGTGCTCGTCTGGGTCGCGGGGCTGCTCGTGCCGCTGGCGATGCGCTTCGGCTGACCGGTGCGTCCCGCGGACGAAGCGGGATCCGGGCCTGTTCAGGCGCAGCCGGATGGTGCATGATCCGACGATCACACCACCATCGCGCTGCAGGGAGCACGACATGGACCAGCACATCGATCGACGGCGCTTCATGACGCTCGGACTCGCCGGGGCCGCGACGACCGCCCTCGGCGCGACGGCGATCGGCCCGGACGGCTCGGCACAGGCCGCGACCGGAGCTGCGGCGCCGACCGCTGCGCCCGTGCTGCTCGCCGCCGACGAGTTCGACGGCCCGGCCGGCAGCGCGCCGAACCCGGGGATCTGGCGGTACGACCTGGGTGCTGGCGGCTGGGGCAACGCCGAGCTGCAGACCTACACGGACTCGCGGCGGAACGCGGCGCTCGACGGTGCCGGCAACCTCGTGATCACCGCACACCGCGAGGCCGACGGGTCGTACTCATCGGCCCGGCTGAAGTCCGAGAGCACCTACACCGCGCAGTACGGCCGCATCGAGGCGCGGATCCGCCTCCCCCGCGGCCAGGGCATCTGGCCGGCGTTCTGGATGCTCGGCGCGGACATCGGGCAGGTCGGCTGGCCGGCGTGCGGGGAGATCGACGTCATGGAGAACGTCGGGTACGAGCCGGGGATCGTGCACGGCACGGTGCACGGGCCCGGGTACTCCGGCGCGCAGGGCATATCGGCGGCGTACACGAACCCGTCCGGAGCAGCGTTCGCCGACGACTTCCACGTGTACGGGGTCGACTGGCGCCCCGGCTCGATCACCTGGACGGTCGACGGCGTCGCGTACCGGACGGTCACCCGGGCCGACGTCGGCTCGGCCCCGTGGGTGTTCGACAAGCCGTTCTTCGTGATCCTCAACGTCGCGGTCGGCGGGAACTGGCCGGGTTCGCCCGACGCCTCGACACGGTTCCCGCAGCAGATGACGATCGACTGGCTGCGGGTCCACCAGAACGGCTAGGCGCGATCGCCGAGGCGGACGAGCGTCAGGGACGGCGGTTCGCCCGGGCGACGAGCCACAGGTACGTGCTGTGCCCGACCAGGGCGAGTCCGAAGAACACCGCGGCGACCGCGTACACCCGGTCGAGCTTGCCCTGCCCGATCACGAGCATCACGACGCAGAACACGACGGCGATCGCGAGGACACCGACCTGCACGGTCGACCAGATCCGTCGGAAGCGCGGCATGCCCGTCTCGTTCACGCCCCCCATTCTGCCCGATGCCGTCAGTGCTTCTCCGGGTCGTGGCCCCAGTTCATGAGCGAGTACCGCCAGGGGGTGTCGTGCACGTCGCCGTCGGGACGCTGCTCCGAGTGCCGGGCGACGTAGCCGACGACCTTCCGCATGTGCGCCAGGTCGTCGTCGGTGCGGTCGGCCTTGTGCTTCTCGAGGATGCGGATGATGTGCCGGCCGCTCTCGTGCCCGGTCGACTCGCCACCGCCCGAGGGCTTCTGCCCGACGGACTTCGACTCGTCGGTGTCGAGCCACTTCCGCAGCTCGGTGGCGGTCATGTTCACCGCGTCGTCGAAGTCGGCTCGGGTCTGCTCGTCGTCGTGCTCGCTCATGCGGTCGAGACAACCCGATCGTGCTGGACGACTGCGCAGGACGGATGCGCCTCCGACCGTGCCCAGCCCCTCGCGCGTTTCCTGACCCTGCGAACCCCTTACCCGAACAGGAAGAGGCATCACATGCGCGCAGTCGTGTGGCACGGCATCGGCGACATCCGGCTCGACGACGTCCCGCAGCCGACGATCCAGGACCCGGAGGACGCGATCGTCCGGATCACCCGCAGTGCGATCTGCGGCACCGACCTGCACTTCGTCCGCGGCACGATGGCACCGATGGTGGAGGGCACGATCCTCGGTCACGAGGCCGTCGGCGTCGTCACCGAGGTCGGGGACGCGGTGCGCGGGTTCAGCCCCGGCGACCGCGTCGTCGTCAACTCCACGGTGTCCTGCGGTGCCTGCCGGTACTGCCGGATGGGCAAGACCGCCCAGTGCGACCGCTCGAACAGCAACGGACCGCAGGCGGGCACCGCGTTCTTCGGCGGCCCCGCCTCCACCGGACCGGTCGACGGCATGCAGGCCGAGTACGTCCGCGTCCCGTGGGCCCGCAACACCATGCACCCGCTCCCGGACACCGTCTCCGACGAGCAGGCGATCCTACTGTCCGACATTTTCCCCACGGGGTGGTTCGGCGCGGAGCTCGCGGGCGTCACGCGCGGTGACGTCGTGGTGGTGTTCGGTGCCGGGATCGTCGGACAGTTCGCGGCGGCCTCGGCGTACAAGCAGGGTGCGGCCCGCGTCATCGTCGTCGACGGCGAGGAGACCCGGCTCGCCGCCGCGCTCGCCCAGCACTGCGAGGTTGTCGACTACAACGCCGAGGACCCGGTCGAGACGATCATGTCGCTGACCGACGGTATCGGCGCGGACTGCGTGATCGACGCAGTCGGCGTGGACGCCGAACGCCCGAAGCGCGGCCCGGCGGCGGTCGATCAGGACCAGGCGGCGGCGTTCGACGCCGAGGTCGCCGAGGTCGCGCCCGACGCCGCGCCTGACAGCTTCGGTGCACAGCAGCAGTGGAAGCCCGGCGACGGCCCCTCGCAGGTGGCTCGCTGGGCGGTGGCGAGCGTGGCGAAGTACGGCCGCATCGGGATCATCGGCGTGTACGGACCGACGGCCGAGCACTACCCGATCGGTGAGGCGATGCTGAAGAACCTCACCGTGCGGATGGGGAACTGCGACCACCACTCCGTCACCCCGCCGCTGATCGACATGGTGGCCGCCGGACAGTTCGACCCGACGGCCCTGATCACCGAGCACGAGCCGATCACCGACGCGATCGGCGCCTACCAGGCGTTCGACCGACGCGAACCCGGCTGGATCAAGGTCGAGCTCGGCACCTCCTGAACCGAACGCGACGCACCGGTACGCGCTGCACCGGACCAGGACGACACCGGGTGGGAATGGAACGGCCCCGCCCGGTGTCGAACTCTCCACCGACCACGAAGGAGCACACCATGAGCCTCGACCTCCACAAGAGCACCGGCGCCGGAACCGTCACCGACGAGCGCGCCTGCCTGCCGAAGCCCGTCCTGCCCACCCTGCACGACGAGCGCACCCCGTCCTTCGGTCGCTGGCTCGGACAGATCAACCACACCGACTGACCGACCGTCGGGAGCGACGGCACGCACGGCCCGCCGACGGCCCGGCCCCTCGCCGCGCACTGCTACCGTGCACCCATGTCCTGGGGCCGGCGGTACTACGCGCTGCAAGCCGTCGGTGGAGCGGCCTGGTGGATCGCCGTCGCGACGCTGCCGTGGATCCGCACGGCGACGCTCGGCTCGCTCGACCCGGTGCTCGTCGCCGTGTTCGACGTCCCGCTGTTCGTCGTCGCCTCGGCGCTCGCCGCCGCCGGTGTCCGGGCCGCCGCGGTGGGCACGACGGTGTGGACCGCCCTGGTGCTGGTCGCCCTGAGCGTCTGGGCCACCGTGACCGGCGAGGCCGGCTGGGGCGTGCTCGTCATGCTCGCCGCCACGATCGGCTCGGCCCTCGCCCTCGCCCTGGTGCTGCTCGGACGGGTCCCGACGGAGTGGGTGACGAGCGGTCCGCTGCGGATCCGCACCGCTGACGCCAGCGCCCCGCGCTCCCGGCACGTCACCGCGACCGTGCTGCAGATCGTCGTCTTCTGGGGCCTGTTCCTCGGGGTGTTCCCCCTGCTCATCGCGTTCGCCGAGCAGCGCTGGGGCCTGCACCCGGACCTGCCCGCACCCTTCGTCACCACCCTCACCGTCGTCGGTGTGGTCGTGCTCCTGCTGGCCAGCGCGCTCGGCATCGCGTCGGCAGCGGCGATGTCGACCAAGGGCGAGGGCACACCGCTGCCCTCGGCCACCGCGAACCGCCTGGTGGTCGCCGGGCCGTACCGGTCGGTGCGGAACCCGATGGCCCTGGCCGGCATCACGCAGGGCGTCGCCGTCGGCCTGCTGCTGTCGTCGTGGCTGGTCGTCGTCTACGCGATCGCCGGTTCCGTGGTCTGGAACTGCATCGTCCGCCCGCTCGAGGAATCCGACCTGGCGGAACGGTTCGGCGACGACTTCCGCCGCTACGCCGAGCAGGTCCGGTGCTGGGTGCCGCGGTGGCCGGTGCCGGCACGCGTGGGTTCGCTGCCGCTCAGCTCGTCGCGCCGCTGATGTTGACGAGCCACGACACCCCGTGGCGGTCGGTCAGCATGCCGAAGGTGTCGCCCCACGGCGCGGTGGTGAGTGGTTCGACGATCGTAGCGCCCTGGGCCAGGCCGTTCCACCAGCGCGTCAACAGCTCGTGGTCGTCACCGCTGAGCGACAGCGAGATGCTGCTCTCCGCCGGCGTCGGCATGCCGGACGGCGCGTCCGAGGCCATCAGGAGCAGGCCCTGGTCGCCGTCGAGCTGGCCGTGCATCACCTTGTCGGCGTCGGCGGGGTCCTGGCTCATGCCGGCTTCACCGAACGTGCCGATGGTGAGCGTGCCACCGAAGACCGAGTGGTAGAACTCGAGCGCTTCGCGGGCTCCGCTCCGGAACCCGAGGTAGGGGTTGAGGCGAACGGTCACGACGGTCTCCCTCGTCCTGCGCGGGCGTCGTCGCCCGCGTCGTGATCATGCTGGCAGAGTGCGCGTCCCGGCGAAAGCGGCAGGCGCACGGGTGCTGGGCCGCGCCGGACGGGAGGCGCGTGGCGGCGCCGCCACGGGCCTCCAGGCCGTCACTCGGCGGGGTCCACCACCGGCGGTCGCGCGGACGGGGCGAGCTCACGGATGCGCTTGGCGGGGACGCCTGCGTAGACGCCGTGCGCCGCCAGGCGGCCGACGACCACGGCGCCGGCCGCGACCACGACGTCGTGCTCGATGTGGGCGCCCGGCAGGATCGTGGCACGGCCGCCGATCCAGACGTGCTCCTCGACTACCACCGGGCGGCCGGTCGCGACGTCGCTCCACCGGCCCTGGGCGTCGATCTCGTGGTGGCTCGTCATGATGAGCACCTGCATCCCGATCGCGGTGTTCGCCCCGATGGTCACGGGGGCGACGGCCTCGACGGTCACGTTCCGGTTGCAGAAGACACCCCGGCCGATCGTGAGGTGCTTCGGGTCACCCGTCAGCGAGAACCCGGTGCCCACACCCGACTCGGCGCGTGCCCCGGCGGCACGGAGCAGCAGCCGCCGGACGATCCGGGGCAGCAGCGGGGATCCGAGCAGCGCGGTGAAGACGAAGTGTTCTCGGGCGTAGGAGGCGTCCTCGACGAGCCGGCGGCCGAACGTCGACGGATCGGTCGTCGGCGGGACGGCCGCAGCCGGGACGGGTGGTGCTGCTGAGCCGGCCATGGGGTCTCCAGTCGTCGTGGCTGCGTGTCCGTGCAGCGCAAACGTAGGGCGACGATCGTCGGCGATCGGCCGGACGGCGGGCGGTTGCGGGATTCTTGCGGGCCCGCGCGGCCAGTCGTCTACGCGCGGGCGCCGTCGCGCGCGGTGGACGCCGTCTGCCGGGGCAGCTCGCCGAACTCCTCGCGGTAGCTCCCCGCGAACCGGCCGAGGTGGGCGAACCCGGTGGCCCGGGCGATCTCGGCGATGCTCCGGCCGTCGCCCGACTCGAGCTGTTCGCGCGCGAGCAGCAGCCGGATGCGACGCAGGTACATGGTCGGGGTGATGCCGTGGTGCCGCTGGAACGCCGCCTGCACGCCGCGCACGCTCAGGCCGGCGGCCTCGGCGACGTCGTCGACGGTGATCTGCTCGGTGGCGTGCTCGAGCAGGAAGGTCTCGGCGCGGGCGAAGCGGGCGGTGGAGGCCATGACCGGCTCGTGCTGCCCGACCGGCCAGTGCGGGATCGCGGTGAGCAGACCGCCGGCGGCGAAGCGCGCGAGCTCCCGCTCGCGTTCGACCGGGACGGCGTCCGGTCCGGCCAGGACCTCTTGTGCGATGGACCGCACCATGAGCCACCAGGCAGCGAGCGGCGCGCCCTCGGGGACGTGCCGCGGACGGAACTCGATGGGACCCGGGGCCCAGTCGCCGCGCTCGGCCGCGACCTGTTCGACGATCGAGCGGTCGATCCGCAGGACGTCCTTGTTGCAGGCGATCCAGCGGAAGCGCTGGGGCCCCTGACGGAAGAGCGTCGGCCGGCCGATCTTCACGGTGTTCTCGTCGAGCTGGGCGACTCCGGACTTCATCCAGAAGATCATCATCGCGTCGCCGGGCTCGATCGTGCCGCTCAGGACCCCGGTGCAGCGGGTCGACTCGAGCGACAGCAGCGCCGTTCCGCGCACGCGCTCCTCGAACACGAACTCGGCGTCCGTCGGTTCGACCGACAGCCCGTGGGTGATGTGCGTCCGAGCCATCGCCTCGGCCGCCACCGACGGCTCGGCGGTCTGGATCTCCCGCAGCAGGCGGTGCATGGTCTCGGGCACGTGACGATCCTGACGACAAGTCGGCGTCGGCGCAACGAGCGACGCGCCGTGTTCCTGTACGGCGGCCAGCCGAAGCCCTGTTTGCTGTGCGGATGGAGGCCCGGACATGAAGCAGATCCAGTACGACCGATCGACGATCTTGACGAGCGACGACGTGGCCGACGCCGTGATCGAGTACGCCGCGGCCCTGGCCGGTGGCAACCGGGCGGACACCGTCGCGATCCCCTCGGTGGCGACGGACGGCACCATGACGACCACCAAGGTCCTCATCGGTCCGTCGAGTCAGCTCGTGGTCGAGGACGCCGAGGAGGACGAACTCGAGCGCGAGGACACGGAGTTCGTGGCACGGCTGCGGGCCGCCGCGCTGACGTTCGAGCACGACGAGGTGATCCACGCGGACACCCGGACGGACCTGACCGAGGGGCCGGTGGCGTAAGCAGCGCCCCCGCGGAGCGACCGCTCAGCGCCCGAGGTCCGGCGGCGTCGCGTTGGGGTCGACGGCGAGCACGGCCTCGGTGCGCCGTGCGATCTCGACCAGGAACGCGTCGCCCTCGGGCTCGAGGTCGTCATCCGGGGCGGGCTCCACGGCCACCGGGACGGACGGGGCCAGCAGCACCTCGACGGTGCTCGCCACCCCGAAGTCGTCGGCCGTCGGGATCGACACGACGTCGCTCAGCCGACTCTGGTGCAGTGCGGCGGCGTACCGGATCACCGCGTCGGCGATCGAGTCGCTCGTCAGGACACGGACGGTGCCCGCGTAGTTCACGTACTTCAACGTTGCTCCCTGGTGAAGAGGAGCTTCCGTCGCGGTGACGGTTCCCTGATCCGGTGCCACGGTAGGCGGCCGACGTGCCGGGTACACATCTTCGAGCACCGAACGGGGTACGCCGTGACCCTGGACAGGCGTTCAGTGGCGCCCGCCCAGCATCGGGGACGTCCAGGGAAACCGACCACAGGGAGAGACATGACCGAGCAGCAGCAGCCCCCGGGGAGCGACCAGGAACTCACCCCGGAGGCCGACCACGGCGAGGAGTCGTACCGCGGCTCCGGCAAGCTCACCGGCAAGCGGGCCGTCATCACCGGTGGGGACAGCGGCATCGGGAAGGCCGTCGCGATCGCGTTCGCGCGCGAGGGTGCCGACGTCCTGATCAGCTACCTGCCGGAAGAAGAGGACGACGCGCAGGACACGAAGCTCTGGATCGAGGAGGCCGGTCGGAAGGCCGTGCTGTTCCCGGGCGACGTGAGCGATCCCGCGTACTGCCGATCCGTCATCGACCGGGCGGTCTCGGAGCTCGGCGGGCTCGACGTCCTCGTGAACAACGCCGCCTACCAGATGACCCACGAGACGATCGAGGAGATCAGCGACGAGGAGTGGGATCACACCCTCGCGACGAACCTCAGCGCCTACTTCCACCTCGTCAAGGCCGCGCTGCCGCACCTCGGCCCGGGGTCGTCGATCATCGGCTCGAGCTCGGTGAACTCCGACAACCCGAAGCCGAACCTGGCGCCCTACGACGTCACCAAGGCGGGCGTCGCGAACCTGTCGGCCGCGCTGGCGCAGCTGCTCGGGGAACGCGGGATCCGCGTGAACAGCGTCGCCCCCGGTCCGATCTGGACGCCGCTGATCCCGTCGACGATGCCGCCGGAGCAGGTCGAGCAGTTCGGCAAGCAGTCGCCGCTCGGCCGTCCCGGCCAGCCGGCCGAGCTCGCACCCGTCTACGTGCTGCTCGCCAGTGACGACGGCAGCTACGTCTCCGGCGCGCGGGTCGCCGTGACCGGCGGCACCCCGATCCTGTGACGGGACGCCGGTCCGGCAACGGGACCAGGTGACGGACGGGAGGCCCGGGGCACGACGTGCGCCGGGCCTCCCGTCCGTCGTCGGGGGACGCTCCTGGCTGAACCGCCGCCCACCGGGGCCGGCCTACGTTCAGGGCCATGTCCACGCGAGCGAAGACCGTCACGGCGCTGTTCGGCGCCGCCACCGTAGCCCTCCTGCTCACCGCCTGCGACCCCGGCGGAGCGCAGAACATCAACCCCGTCGGCAAGGTCCCCGGCTCCGAGGAGAAGTCCCAGTCGGCCCAGTGCGACGTGGCCGCCAGCGCCGCCGTCGACATGATCGACAAGGCGGTCGGGTCGCACGACACCACCGAGTTCGCGAACATCCAGAAGGGTGACGGCGGCTGGTACCTCGGTGCCGCGATCGTCCCCGCGGACAGCAACGACTCGAACGACGACGAGGTCACCATCTGGGCGACCACCGCCGACCCCACGGCCGACGACTTCGACGGTCCGCTGTACGCCGTGAACGACGTCGCCAAGCAGGCCGTCGCCGACGAGACGACCACCACCTCGGATGCGCCGACGCCGTTCGCCGACGACTCGAAGGCCGCCGAGCAGGTCGAGAGCTGCGTCGTCGAGGCGTCCGACCGCTAGTCGTCGGACACCGCGCAGTGGCCGATCAGTCCTTGGGCTGGTCGGCCACTTCCACGTCCACGTGGTAGTCGTCGCCGCCGTCGGTGCTGATCGTGGACACCGAGTCGTAGACAACGTCGTAGCCCGCCGTGTTCACGTCGCAGTGCACCTCGGCGCCGTCCTCGATCGCGATGTCGTCCGCACCGCAGTCGACCTCGGGCGTCGCGTCCGAGACGTCGGCCAACGCGTCGACGACGACGCGTTCGAAGGCGTCCGGTGTGACGGTCCGTGACGCCGACGACGATGCCGTGCACCCGCTGAGCGTCACCGCCAGGGCGATCGTCGCGATGAGCGTCGTGAGTGCGGTGATGGCGCGCTGGTGCTGCATGGTGTCCCCCGTGGTCCCCTGGCCGCTGCTCGCCCCGAGATCGGGGACCGGCCGTTCCTCGACGACAGCGGGAAGGTGCGAGGACGTCTGCCACGAGTTCGGGTCAGGAGCAGACGTCCTCGCGCTACGACGCCGTCGGGTTCGACGCGGTGGTCATGACGAGGCCAGCCCGGGAACGGGGGGGTCGGGCACCCGCCGGTAGGGTCCGGCGGGGTAGCTTCCGGAGACTGTACGTCGACCACGGCTCAGACGTGTCCATGTTCCGCAGGAACCGGACAGTGCCCGACCATCCGCCGCGCGCCCGGCTGAGCGTCCGCCCGAGGAGTCGTGAAGGCCCGTTCAGCAGCGTCGCAGTTCACTAGACGATCGTCTTCTGAGCGCCTACGGTTCCCAACACCCCGTTCCCCTCCCGAACCGTGAGAGACCGCATGCGCAGCCCCCGCCAGACCACCGTGCTCGAGACCGGCCGCTGACGTGGCCGCGGCGAAGGCGACCGTCCTGCTCGTGAGCGACTTCCCCCTGTCGGCGATGCGGGGTGAACGCGCCGCGCTGGTCGAGCAGGCGAAGGCCTTCGCGGAGTCCGGTCACGTCGTCTGGGTGGCGACTCCGCGCTCGAGCGAGACCGCGGAGCTGCGGAAGCACGGCGTCCGCCTGTTCGAGGTCGAACCGTCGATCAGCGCCCCGGAGAGCGACCTGCCGGTGGTCCGCAACTCGGTCCGCGTCCGCCGGTGCCTCGGCACGCTGATGCTCGAGGAACGGATCGACCTCGTCGTCACCCACTCGGACTTCGGGCTCGCCGCGGCGGCGCTCACCACGGCGCGCTCCCTCGAGCTGCCGACGATCCACACCGTGCACGGTTCGGCGCCGGTCCGGGGCCGGACCGCGGCGGCGATGGCGCCCCTCGCGCGGCACGCGCACCGTGTGGTGACCGGCATCCGGCCCACGCGGCACCGCTTCACGGGGCACCCCATGGACGACGCGCGCCGCAACATGGCCGTGGCCGTCTCCGGGGCGGCCGACGTCGTCGTCACCCCGACGACGCGGCAGGCCCGTGTCCTGCGCGAGGCCGGCGTCGGCCCGGTCCACGTCGTGCCCAACGCCCTCGGCCGCCGGCCGGTCGAACCGCCGCCGGCGCCGGAGCTCGGCCCACTCCGGCTCGTCTGGGCGTCGCGGTTCACCCCGGACAAGCGCCTCGACGTCCTCCTCAACGCGATCCGGCTGGTGGAGATCCGACTCGGGGCACACGCCGTGCGGGTCGACGTCGCCGGCGGGACCGTCCCACCGACCCGCACGCCGGTGTCGGTCCGTGTCCACGGCCGCCTGTCGTCGCAGGCCGTCCACGACCTGCTGCTGTGCGGGCACGCGGCGGTGGTCTGCTCGCTCGAGCACGACGGCCAGCCGATGACCGCGCTCGAGGCATTCCGGGACCACCGCCCGGTCATCGTCTCCGACATCCGCCTGGCGAGCGAGTTCGGCTCCGCCGCCGTCCTGACCGACGACGAGACCGCGTTCGGGCTCGCCACGACGATCATCGAACTCGCCTCGGACCGGACGCTGCTGCGGCCGCACACCGCCGCCGCCGTCGAGCACGCGCGGCTCGCGACGGCGGAGCGGCACACGGATCAGGTCCTCCGGCTGGTCGCCGGCAGCTGCCGGCCCTGAGTGACGGCTCCCCCGCGAGCGCGCGCCGCCCTGGGCGCACCACGGGACGGACTGGAGGCGCGGTGCGGGCCCGCCCCGTGCCTCCAGTCCGCAGGCGGTCGAGCAAGGAGAACGCCCCGATGAGGAGGGGGGATCTCATCGGGGCGTTCCGTTCGTGGGGCCGCGTCAGGCGGCGAGGCGCGCAGCGAGCGCGGTGGCGCGGGACCGGAGGTCCGCGTAGGTGGCCTCGTACGCGTCCGGCGTGCCGACGCGCGAGGGGTTCGGCAGCGACCAGTGCAGGCTGTCGCCGTCGTCGATCGACTCGTGCGCGCGGTCGCAGACCGTGACGACCAGGTCGCCGTCGGCGACGAGGTCGCGGAAGGCACGCGGGACGTGGTCGCCGAGGTCCAGGCCGTGGCGTTCCCCGACGGCGACCGCCCCGGGAGCGATGGCGGCCGCCGGACGCGTCCCGCCGGACACTGAGCCGATCTCGCTGACCTGCGCCCAGACGCCCGCGGCCAGCGGGGAGCGCGCGGAGTTGCCGGTGCAGACGAACAGCACGCGGGACACCGGTGGCCGCACCGCTGCCGAACCGTGCGGGACACCGCTCGGCTCGAGGTGCAGGTAGCTGCGGCGCCCGTCGCCGTCGGAGCGGCGTCGCGTGACCAGACCGGACTGCTCGAGAACGCGCAGGTGGTGCGCCAGGAGCGGGCCGGAGATCCCGAGGGCGGCCCGCACCTCGCTCGGGCTGGCGTCGGACGCGGCGAGCAGGTCGACGATCGCCAGGCGGGCGACGTCGCCGAGGGCCGCGTGCTGCGCCGCACGCCGCTCGAGGTCCTGCCGCCGACTGTTCATCGGTTCAATGTTGACTGAACCATCTGCCGTCGTCAAGATGAGCGGGTGACGACCAGCCCCGAGCCCCTGCGGTCGTCCGCGGCATCGGTGTTCCTGGTGTTCCTGCGGCTCGGGCTGACCTCGTTCGGCGGGCCGGTCGCACACCTCGGGTACTTCCGTGAAGCCTTCGTGGTGCGTCGCCGCTGGCTGCGGGACGACGCCTACGCCGACCTCGTCGCGCTGTGCCAGTTCCTGCCCGGACCGGCGTCGAGCCAGGTGGGGATGGCCCTCGGGCTGCAGCGCGCCGGGCTGCTCGGGCTCCTCGCCGCGTGGTGCGGGTTCACCCTGCCGTCCGCGGTGCTGCTCGTCGCGTTCGCCCTGCTGGTGTCCGGTACGCCCGACCTGGCCGGCGCCGGGTGGCTGCTCGGGCTGCAGGCCGCCGCAGCCGCGGTGGTGGCACAGGCGGTGCTCGGCATGGCGCGCTCGCTCACACCGGACCGCCGTCGGGCGACCATCGCGGCCGCCGCCGCGATCGTGGTGCTGCTCGTCCCCGGCCCGGGGCCGCAGGTCGCGGTCATCGCGGTGTGCGGTGTGGTCGGCGCGGTGTGGCTCCGCGGCGTCGTCGCGCCACCCGAGGACGTCGCCGACGCCGAGGTCGCCGTGCACCTCCCCCGCTGGGTCGCCGTGTCGGCGCTCGTCGCGTTCGCCGCCCTGCTCGTCGCGGCACCCGTCGCCGCGAGCGGCACCGGGGCCGTGCGCCTGTTCGGGGTCTTCGCGCAGGCTGGCTCGCTCGTCTTCGGCGGCGGCCACGTCGTCCTGCCGCTGCTCGAGTCACAGACCATGGCCACGCACCTGGTGGGCCACGCGGACTTCCTGGCCGGGTACGGCGCCGCACAGGCCGTGCCCGGGCCGCTGTTCACCTTCGCCGCCTACCTCGGCGCCGTCGCCGACGGCAGTCCGAGCGGGCTCGTCGGCGCGGCGGTGGCACTCATCGCGATCTTCCTGCCTGCGGCACTCCTGGTCATCGGCGCCCTGCCGTTCTGGCACGTGCTCCGTGCCCTGCCGTGGGCCCGACGCGTGCTGGCCGGCGTGAACGCGGGCGTCGTCGGGCTCCTCGCCGCGGCGCTCTGGGACCCGGTCATCACCGAGGGGGTCCGCTCGGCACCCGCACTGGCGCTCGCCGTGGCCGCCTTCACCGCCCTCACCCGCTGGTCCGCTCCCCCGTGGGCCGTCGTCATCGGAGCCGGCCTGCTCGGCGCCGTCGTCCTCTGATCGGAGCACTCCGCATGCCCACCGTCCTGTTCGTCTGCGTCCACAACGCCGGCCGTTCCCAGATGGCCGCCGGCTTCCTGCAGCACCTGGCGGGTGGCCGCGTCGACGTCCGGAGCGCCGGCTCCGAACCGGCCGACCAGCTCAACCCGGTGGTCGTCGCGGCGATGCTCGAGGAGGGCATCGACATCCGGAACGAGCAGCCCGCCCTGCTCAGCACCGATGCCGTCCGCGCCGCCGACGTCGTCATCACGATGGGGTGCGGGGACGCCTGCCCGGTGTTCCCGGGCAAGCGCTACGAGGACTGGGAGCTCACCGACCCCGCGGGGCTCGACCTCGACGCCGTCCGGCCGATCCGCGACGACGTGCGCGCGCGGGTGCAGGACCTCATCGCCCGGACCGCTCCCTGACGCGGTCGAGCAGGCGGTCGACGAGCTGCTCGCGCCACGGGACCGACGACCAGACGTGGTCCGCGCCCTCGACCGCGGTGAACGTCGCCCCGCTGAGCAGTTCGCCGTAGCGCCGGCCGTACTCGACCGGGACGATCTCGTCGGCAGTGCCGTGCAGCACGTCGACCGGCCCGTCGTACCCGCGTGCCTGGGCGTAGACGTCGAGTCCGTCCCGGACCTCGTCGACGAACCCGCGCCCGAGGGCGGTCCCACCGAAGTCGAACCAGCCGCGGTCACGGACGGGTGCGAGCGGCTGCCCCTGGATGGTGTCGTGCACGGCGATGTCGTCGACCACGACCCCGGCCGGCGACCACAGGGTCAGGCTCCGGACCAGGTCGGGGACCCTCGCCGCCGCCATCGCCGACTCGACGGCACCCAGGCTGTGGGCGACGACGTCGATCGGTGCCCCCTGGTCGGCCGAGAACGACCGGATCATCGTGACGACCTGCTCGACCTCGTCGCCGATCGAGATGTCCGCGAACCGTCCGTCGCTCGTGCCGTGCCCGAGACGGTCGTAGGAGCGGACCGTCAGACCGGTGTCGGTCAGGGCGGTCGCGGCCTGCACGAAGAGCTGGCGCGGACCGATCGACGAGTCACCGAACCCGTGCACGAACAGCACCGAGCCACCGGCAGCCGAGGGTGCCGACGCCGGGCGGTACTCCCACCCCCGGAGCGCCCCGCCCCGGTGCTCGAGCCGGATGCTCGTCAGAGCACGCTCCAGCGGACGTTCCGCGGTCATGCTCAGTTGCTCCGGTCGGCGAACCCGGCCGGCAGGTCGGCGGGCGCAGTGTCGACGACGGTCTCGTCGTCCTGGCCGACGAACTCGAAGAGGGTGATGTGGGCGAACTCGGGGACGACGTAGATCGGGTAGGTGGGGCCGGCGTCGCGGTACTCGCGCATCCGGTCCAGGTGGTCGTTCTGGAACAGCACGGTCTTGCTGCCGTCCTCCTCGACCCAGTGCGGGAAGAAGATCGTGCCGTGCAGCACGCGCTCTCCCGGCACCACGGTCACGACGACGCTCGTGCCGGTCGGCTCGTTCCACGACACCTTGTAGACGCCGGCGGTGAGCACCACGAGGTCGACCTGCTGGTCCTTGACCCAGCGCCCGCCGACCATGCCGGAGTGGATGCGGTAGTCGATGGTGGTGGCGTTCTTGACGTACATCTCGTACTGCCAGCCGTTGGCGTACGTGTAGATGAACCGGTGTCCGACGATGCCGGAGAGGTCCTGCGACGGGACGGGCTGTGCGACTGAGGTGGTGATCGTCATGCACCCATCCTGCGCCAAACATAGTTTTGTTGCAAACCTTTTTCGAGGACCTAAGCTGAGGACATGGGCAGCGAGCACGACACCGCAGGACTCCGGGACATCGCCCGGCGGCTCAGCGACCAGGTCGGCCCGTTCCGCCGCACCCTGCTGAACGCATCACGTCGTGACGGTGCGCTGCCGGAACTGCCCGACGCCCAGATCGAGGTCCTGCGACGACTCGACGAGGCCGGGTGGCTCACGCCGACGGCGCTCGGCCGGTCCCTCGGCCTCGCCCGCTCCACGGTCAGCAACCTCGTCACCGCGATGGAACGCGGCGGGCTCGTCCACCGGCGGCTCGCCACCGGTGACGGCCGCAGCACCGAGATCGCCCTGACCGAGCTCGCGTCCGAGCGGCTCCGGGTCTACGACGCCTCGGCCGAGCACGTCCTGGTCGGCGCGCTCGAACGCCTGGGCCCGGATGGGGTCGACGCACTGCGCGCCGCGCTGCCCGTGCTCGCCGAGCTCCGTCTGGCCATCGACGAGCCCGGAGCGTAGGGATCGGCTGACAGTGCGCGTGAGCCGTCCCACAGGTCCGGACCGTCGATCACCAGCGGGAACGGGTCACCCTGGCAGCGCGCGTACAGGCCACCCTGGAGGCGCGCACCGCGACTGAGAAGCCGGTCACGGTCGCAACGTGTGGCGGCTCCAGGGCGCGCGTCGGCTTCCAGGGTCCGGTTCCATCGTTCTGCCGTGCAGACGACATCACTTCTCCCCATCTTCGCCAAGGCGTGTGCGGTGGCAGCTCCGGTCGCCATCGCCGTGTCGCTCGTGGCCGGTCCGGCCGTGGCGGCACCCCTCCACACCTCCACCTCCGTCACCACGGCGACCTCCGCGCAGCACACGGTGGACCGCGTAGCGCGGACGACCTCGGGTGGCACGGCGGTCTCGCGGCTCGACCGTCGCGCCGAGCAGCGCAACGAGGCCACCGTCCGGCACCTGTTCCGGTGCGCGTTCCGGTCGCCCGCGTCCGCGAAGGCCCGTGCGGCTGCACGGTCCGCCGTCGCGACCGGTGCCGTCGCGCACGGTGCGACGAGCGCCTCGGGTCCGTCCGCGTTGCTCGCCGAGTTCACCGCCGACCGCTCCCGGGTGCCCGGCGCCCACGCCGTGATCAAGCACATCGCCGGTGACGCGGACCTGGTGGCCGTGCACTGGCAGATCACCGCGAAGCCGAAGGACGAACGCACCGGTGACGCCGCCGTCGACCTGTTCCGCATGCGCGACGGGCGCATCAGCGAGTGGTGGGCACTCCGTCAGACGGTGCCGACGGGGACCCCGGCCAGCGGCAACACGAACAGCATGTTCAGCGACCTGTACCCGGCCGCGAAGCGTGACCGTCACCTGACCGAGCGGCAGGAGGAGCACAACCGAGTGCTCGCCGTGACGGCGTACAACCGGCTGTTCCGCGACCACGACGTGTCCGTCCTCGACGAGAAGTTCGACCCGGCGTACCTGCAGCACAACTCGGTCGCCGCGAACGGCACGGCCGCGCTCAAGCAGTTCTTCGCCGGCAGCGCCGCGCAGAGCCTGCCGAAGCAGGAGTCCGTCATCTCGCTCGCCGACGGCGACCTGGTGTGGACGTTCTCGAAGCCGGTCGGGGCGAAGGCCGACGCACCGTTCGGCGCGGCCGACCTGTTCCGGGTCGACGACAACCTGATCCGCGAGCACTGGGACGTCGTCCCGACGAGCTGAGGCTCGGCCGGAGGAGCCGCGCGTCTCAGGACGCGCGGCTCCGTCGCGCCCGCTCCTTGATCGCGGTGATGACGGCCGTCTTCGCCTCGGCGTAGGCGTTCATGTCGTCCCAGCTCCGGTCGAGCAGCTCCCGCTTCGTCCGTTCGTACAGCGCCCGGTCGTCGGCGTCGGCGCGCAGGTGGTCACGGAGGAGCAGGTACTCGTCGACCGCCGTCGCACCCCGCTCGTAGACGTGCACGTGGACGTCGCGGGCCGGCGTCCGGACCAGGCGGTGGCGCGGCTCGCGGACGCGCAGCTCGTACCCGGCGGCGAGGAGCTGGTCGAGGTACGTGGCCTCGGCGGTGATGTCGGCGACGACGACCACGATGTCGACGATGGGCTTCGCTGCCAGGCCGGGGACGGCCGTGGAGCCGATGTGCTCGACGACCGGGGCGTCCGCGCCGGAGCCGGGGAGGGCCTCCAGGATGCGTCGCCGGTGGTCCGCGAAGACCGCAGCCCACCCGCTGTCGGCGGGGTGCAGGGTCACGGTGACCGGTTCCGGGCCGCCGATGATCTCGACGGTCGTGACGTCCGGGCGGGTGTGGTCCTCGTCGTGGTGCACCCGGACATGATCGCAGTCCGTGGTCGTGGTCGTGGTCGTGGTCGCGGTCGCGGTCGCCGTCGCGGTCGCCGTCGCGGTCGCCGTCGTCGATCGCGTCAGAGCTTCGCGGGGAACGCCGATCCGCGGCCGATGACGGTGAGGAGCGCCGCGACCGCCCCGAACACGATCATCACCACGGCGAGCACCAGCCCGTCGGAGGCCGTCAGCAGGGCGGCGCCGAACAGGCCGGCCGCGAAGATCGCGATGTTGAACGCGACCGGCAGGAACGCGCTCGCGACGTCGGCGTCCTCGCCGCCGGCGGTCGTCAGGGCGGCCTGCAGCTGCGTGGAGGAACCGCCGAAGCCGATGCCCCACAGGCCCGCGGCCACCAGGACCGCGACCGGCGACGTGTGGCCGACGAGCAGCACCACGCCCGCCAGGACGAACAGGCCGACGCTGCCGTGCAGCAGGGGTCGGGGGTGCCGGTCGAGCAGCGCGCCCGTCACGACGACGCCGAGGATCGCGGCGATCCCGTAGACGAGCAGCACCAGCCCGGCGCTCAGGTCGGTGCCGGTCGCCCGCAGGTACGGCGAGATGTACGTGTAGATCGTGTTGTGCGCCACCATCCACGTCGCGATCACCGCGAGGATGACCGCGATGCCGCGGATCCGGAACACCTTCACGACGGACAGCTTCGCGGCGCTCGTCTGCCCCGGGGCGTCCGGCACGAACAGCGCGATCAGCGCCAGGACCACCACGCCGACCAGGCTCAGCCCGATGAACGACGACCGCCAGCCCAGGGCGTTGCCGATGAAGGACCCGAGCGGGGTGCCCAGCGCGAACCCCACCGGCGCGCCCGTCGAGACGATCGCGAGCGACACCCCGGCGAAGCGGGCCGGGCTGATCCGCCGGGCGTAGGTGGCGAACATGCCCCAGATCGTCCCCGACATCGCGCCGGCGACGAACCGCGTGACCAGTGCGACCGCGACGTTCGGGGCGAACGCGGTCAGGGTGTTCGCGACGAGGAGCACGGCGATGGCGGCGACGATGAGCGGCTTGCGGCGGAACCCGCGGGTCAGGGCGATCGCCGGGACCGTGGCGATGACCGTCCCCATCGCGTACGCGCTGACGAACAGGCCGACCGTGCCCTCGCTCGTGCCCATCCCGTCGGCGATCGCCGGCAGCAGCCCGGCCGGCATCGTCTCCATGGCGACCAGGAGGAACCCGATCGCGGCGAGCAGGGCGAGCGGGAACCAGGGCAGTCGACCGTCGGTGGCCCGGTCGGTCGTGGGGAGGTCGGAGGTCGTCGTGGTCACGGACCGACGGTAGGGGCATCGTCCGGCGCAGAGGGAGGTTCGGCTGGACCCCGTTTCGCCGGAGCCTCACTGGGCGGGTGGTGGTGGGGCTTCGATGGTGGTGTCCACGAACCGAGGGAGCCCCGATGCAGGTCCGAACCAGACGCCGTCCGGCCGCGGGTCCGCACCTCGCGCTGCGTCCACTCGCGCTGGCTCCGGTCGTCGCGCTGGTGGTGGGGGCGCTCGCCGGGTGCAGCGGCGTCGACCGCGCGGAGCTGCCGGAGTCGGCGCCTGCGTCCGCGGCCGCGACTGCGACTGCGACTGCGACTGCAGCTCCCACGATCACCACCCCGACGGAGGCCGACCCCGTGCACATCACCATCGAGCTCGACGGCGAGACCCTGACCGGCCGGTTGACGGGCAGTGCGACGGCGCGCGCGCTGGCCGCCCGGCTGCCGGCGACGCTGACCTTCGCCGACTACGGCGGGCAGGAGCAGATCGCCCGGCTCCCCGCGCCGCTCGACACCACCGGCGCCCCGAGTACGAGCGATGCGCCGGCGGGCACCATCGCGTACTACGTGCCGGACCAGTCGATCGTCCTGTACTACACGGACGTCGGCAGCTTCTCGGGGATCGTGCCGATCGGCACCGTCGACGACTTCGGAGCGGTGCGCGACCTGCCGTCCGGCGCCGCCACCATCCGAGTGCGCGGCTGACGGGCGTCCGCCCCCTTCCCCGCGTCCCCGCCTCCCCTCGCGTCCCTTCCATCGAACAGGAATCACACCCCATGACCGGAACCAGCACCTTCCTCATCACCGGCACGAGCCGCGGGATGGGCACCGACTTCGCCCGGACCGCCCTCGACGCCGGGCACCGGGTCGTGGCGACCGGACGCGACCCCGAGCGGGTCCGCGCCGTCCTCGGCGACCACGAGCGCCTGCTCGCCGTCGCGCTCGACGTGACCGACCCGGAGTCGGTCCGAGCCGCAGTCGACGCCGCGACCGACCGCTTCGGCGGAGTCGACGTCCTGGTGAACAACGCCGGGAGCTTCCAGGCCGGGTACTTCGAGGAGATCTCGGCCGAGCAGTTCCGCGCGCAGATGGAGACGAACTTCTTCGGGGCGCTCGCGGTGACGCGCGCCGTGCTCCCGGTCATGCGACGGCAGCGATCCGGGCACGTCGTCAGCATCAGCTCCACCGCGGGCATCGTCGCCGGCGCCGGTGGGAGCGCCTACTCGGCGTCGAAGTTCGCGCTCGAGGGCTGGATGGAGGCCCTGCACGACGAGGTGGTGCCCTTCGGCATCCACACCACCGTGGTCGAGCCCGGCTTCTTCCGCACCGACCTGCTGGCCGAGGGCGACTCGACCTTCTGGGGCGACGTCGCGATCGACGACTACGCCCCGCTCTCGGCCGGGTCGAAGGAGTTCTTCCGCGGCATGCGGGGCAACCAGTCCGGCGACCCCGCGAAGCTCGCGCAGGTGCTGCTGACGCTGATCGCGATGCCCGAGCCGCCGCTGCGGTTCGCCGCCGGCGCGGACAGCGTGGCGGGGATCGTGCAGAAGGGACAGCAGCTCGTCGACCAGGCGCAGGCGTTCCCCGAGCTGTCGACGACGCTCGACCTGGATGCGTGACGACTGCCCCTTGCCGACTTTGGCTACGGGTATTAGCCTCTGAGTTACTACCCGTAGCCGAAGGAGCCACGTCATGCTCGAACACCTGGACACCGAGGGCGGCACGATCGCCTACGACCTCTCCGGAACAGGCCCGCTCGTGGTCCTCGCCCACGGCATGGGCGACAGCCGGCACGCCTACCGTTTCGTCGTACCGGAGCTCGTCGCGGCCGGCTACCGGGTGGCGAACGTCGACCTCCGCGGCTGCGGCGACTCGAGCACCGGGTGGGACGGCTACCAGCGCACCGACATCGCACGTGACCTCGTCGCCGTGGCCCGCCACCTCGGTGGCCCGGCCGTGGTCGTCGGGCAGTCCATCAGCGGGGGCGCGGCGACCATCGCCGCAGCCACCGCACCGGACCTGGTCGCGGGCATCGTCGAACTGGCGCCGTTCACGCGCAAGCAGTCCGTCGACCTGGGCGGACTCCTGCGCAACCGCCGACACCGCGCCGGCACCGTCCAGCTCGCGCGGGTCATGACGAGCGGCAGCCTGCCCGGCTGGCTCGCGTACCTCGACATCGCGGTCCCCGCCAAGCCCGCCGACTGGGCGACGGAGCGCAACCGCATCGAGACGACCCTGCGGCGACCGGAGCGGATGGCGGTCCTCCGCGCCATGACCCGCACGTCGCCCGCCGACGCCGGCGAGCAGCTGGGTGCCGTCCGGTGCCCCGTGCTGGTCGTCGAGGGCAGCGCCGATCCGGACTGGGCCGTGCCCCGCGCCGAGGGCGAGCGGATCCTCGCCGACCTGCCGGACGGCCTCGGCGAACTCGCCGTGATCGACGGCGCCGGCCACTACCCCCACACCGAGACGCCGGCAGCGCTCCTCGCCCTGCTGCTGCCGTTCCTCGCCCGCACGCTGCCCGTCGCAGGTCCCGTTGCCTAGGGCGGGGCTCGACCCGGCGACCGTCACCGAGGCCGCGGCGACGCTGGCCGACGAGATCGGCCTCGCCCAGCTGAGCATGAGCGTCGTCGCCGACCGCCTCGGGGTGAAGGCACCGTCGCTGTACAAGCACGTCGACGGACTCGGCGACCTCACCCGCAGGATCGCGATCCTCGGCGCGAACGAGCTCGGTGACGCACTCCGCGACGCCATGCAGGGGCGCAGCGGTCGGAGTGCGCTCGAGGCGGCGGTGCAGACCGTGCGCCGGAGCGTCCGGGAGCACCCGGCGCGGTACCAGGCAGCCGTCAGCGTCCGGCCGACCGGTGCCGATGACCCCCTGGCGGTCGCACTCGGCCGCACCCTGGCGTCCTTCGCCGCGGCGCTCCGCGACTACCCGCTCGACCCGGCCGACGAGGTCCACGCGCTCCGGGTGCTCCGCAGCGTCCTGCACGGGTTCGCCACGATCGAGGCATCCGGCGGGTTCCAGATGGACACGGACGTCGATGCGAGTGCCGCGTGGATGGTCGACTTCCTGGATCGCGGCTTCCGTGCCGCGACGACAGGGTGACCGTCACCACGGCGACGCGCCCGTCGAGGCCCGTCGGTCACGACCCGCTCCGTGGCGGCCTGCGGTTCCTGGCGGAGCTCGTCGCGTGGGTGGCCGTGCCCTGGGCGCTCTGGCCCCACTCACCGGTGCTCGCGATCGCCGCCGTCCTGGTCCTCGTCGTGCCGCCGGCGGTGTTCGGGACCCCGGGTGACCGCCCCGGCGGCGACCCGCCGGTCACGGCACCGGGAGCGGTCACGATCGCGTCGGTCCTGGCGCACCTCGTGGGGGCGGTCGCGGCGGCGTGGGTCCTGTGGCCGATGGCGGTCGCGATCGCCGTCACCGCCCTGTGCGTCGCCGTCGTCGTCTCGGAACAGCCGCGGTGGCGGGCGCTGGTCGGACGCGGGCGCTGAGCCGTTCGTAGGCTGACGCCATGGCAGCAGCAGACGAGACCGGTCCGTTCTGGCACGGCACCGTGGCGGCCCTGCAGCCCGGGGAGTTCCTCTCCCCCGGCTTCCATTCGAACTACCGCCCCGACGTCGTGATGAACCACGTCTACTTCACGGCGACCCGCGACGGAGCAGGGCTCGCGGCCGAACTCGCGGCCGAGCTCGTGCCCGGCGACCGCGAGCCGCGTGTGTACCGTGTCGAGCCGACCGGTCCCTTCGAGGACGACCCGAACGTGACGGACAAGAAGTTTCCCGGCAACCCGACCCGGTCGTACCGCAGTGCCCTCCCGCTCCGTGTGGTCGGCGAGGAGACCGGGTGGACACGGCTCACCCCGGAGGCGTTGCGCCAGTGGCGGGAACGGCTCGTCGCGCTCCCGCCCGAGGAACGCGGCGAGATCGTCAACTGACCGGCGTCAGGCCGCGATGATGTTCGGGGCGAACCGGCACCAGTAGTCCGTGATCGGCCCGTCGGACTCGCGGATGCCGACTCCGAAGGACTCGCCGCCCACGACCCACGACCCGAGCACCGGGTGGTTGTGCCCGTTCGACCCCGGGAAGTCCGGGAGCTCGTGGTACTGCTGCCACACCCGTTCGGCCCCGGAGCCGGGGCGCCGGTACTCGCGACCGTTCGTCGTGACCGAACCGTCGGATCGGTGCACCGCGATGCCGTCGCCCTCACGCCCGAACACGGGCTTCACGACGAAGTCGCGCATGCCGTTCGGACCGTCCGCGAAGGCCGGCAGCAGGTTCGGGTGACCCGGGAACAAGCGCCAGAGCGCGACGAGCAGCAGCTTGTTCGACAGGAACATCTTCCACGCCGGCTCGTACCAGCGGCCGAGCCGCCCGCGGTCGCTGACCAGGAAGGCGCCGAACTCCTCGTCGCCCTGCGCCCGGTCGTCCCCGGAGACGAGGTCCTCCCACGGGTACAGCTTGAAGAGGTTGCGGATCACCGGGTACTGGGTCCCCGGAGCGTCCCCGGGCAGCGTGAACACGCTCCGCGACGAACCGACCGGCTCCTGGTCGCCGACGAACTGGCGGGCCGTCGCGTGCCAGCCGATGTCCTTCATCTCGATGCCGGTGTGCTCCCACCCGGCCTCCCCCGCCAGGTCGCGCATGTAGGCCACCGTGTCCCAGTCCTCGCCCGCCGTGTCGAGGTCGGAGTGCGCCACGAACAGTCGGCCACCGTCCTCGGCGCGCAGGGACTCGTGCAGCAGTGTCCGCCAGCGCGCCACCATCGCCTCGTGGATGCCGTTCCACTGGTCGGTCTCGGCGGACAGTTCGCCGGTGGCGAGCCGGTCCTGCATCCAGTGCCACTGCGTGACCGATGCCTCGATCAACCCGGTCGGGGTGTCCCCGTTGTACTCGAGCATCTTGGCGGGTGAACCGTCTCCGGCGTAGGCCAGGTCGAACCGCGCGTACAGGTCGGGCTCATCGTGCTCGAGCGACCACGCGGCGAGGTCGAACCCGGCTCGCGTCAGGCCCAGCGTGCCGAGGGCGCCGGTGGCGAGGTACCGGGCGGCTTCGAGGCACATCCGGTGCAGTTCCTCGGTCTGCCGCTCGAGCGCCTCGACCTCCGGCAGCGTGAAGACGTACGCGGCGGTGTCGTTCCAGTACTCGACGGGCGTGCCGTCGTCGCGGACGGACCGCGAGTAGATCAACCCGGTCTGCTGGATCCGGCGCCGCCAGTCCGGACGCTCGGGGAACTCGATGCGCTCCATCAGCCGCCGAACCCACCGTGTCCGCCGGCTCCGCCGAAGCCGCCCTTGGTGACCGAGCTCCCGCGGGACGAGACGCCAGCCTTCGCGGTCTTCCCGGCGGGCAGGGCGCTCGTGCCGCCGGAGACCGCATCCCCGACGCCGGGGACCCTCGTGGCACGGTTGGCGAAGAGCGGCAGGAAGTACCAGCCGGCGTGCCCGCCGTGGTTGTTGCAGTCGTCGTCCGGCAACCGCTTCTCGGTCGCGTTGTCGCGGCAGATCTTCGCGTAGTCACTGTCGACGCCGGCGCCCTCGCCGCACCCGGTCAACGACGCTGCCAGGGCTGCGACCACCCCGATGGAGATGACACGGGAAGCACGGCGACGAACACTCACGAAGGGGAACAGTACCGCTCACCACGGACCGGTGTCCGCGTCGGCACGTTGGTCAGCGCAGACGATCGTCTGGCGAACCGGTAGCGTGTGTGGTGGCGGCGCCCGCCGCACACCGTCCACGAGAGGGCCGACCATGCCACGGAGCACCGATCGGGTCCGGGCATCTCCGATCGTCCTCGCCGTGGGGATCGCTGCGCTCGCCGTCGCCATCGCCCTGCCCGCGCCGTCACCGACCACGCCGGGACCCGAGACGATCGGCCTCGGCGCATCCGGCGCACTCGGCGCCGCACTCGGGGCACCGCCGGTGACGAGCGGCGCGCACCGGTTCGCGATCCGCCCACCACGGACGGTCGGCACCAGCGGAGTGGTCAGGGTGCGGTTCGCCGGACTGGGCACCCCCGGTGCCGTCGTCGTCGTCCACTACGGCAGCCCCGGGGACGACTCCGGGAACGAGCGCGTCGCGGAGGTCGAGCCGGGCAGCAGCGCCGTCGGCTCGACCGGCCGGTTCGCCTTCACGGCGGCGCTGCCCGAGCTGCCCCGTGGAGCCGACCGGGCGTCGTGGAGCGCCCGGCTGATCGACCCCGCGTCGCTGGCCGTCCTCGGCCGCGTCGAGGGCGTCCACCTCGTCGAGCACACCGAGCGCTGACCACCGATCCACGGCCGGCACGATGAGAGGGCGCGCAGGGTGCTGGCTCCCGTCCCGTCCTGCGGTTACGTTCGCTAGACGAACGTCTGGCCAGCAGTCAGCGGCGAGACCTGACCTCGAGGAGCCCCCGTGTCGACACCCCACCGCACCCCGTCATCCCGACCCGCGTCCATCGCACTCGGGGCCGCGCTGCTCCTGACCCTCGGCCTCGCCGGCTGCTCCACCGCCGGATCCGCAGCACCCTCGCCATCACCGTCCCCCGCTGCGCAGGGCGACGCGCCCGCGACGACCGACTCGTCACCGTCGGTCGACGTGACCGTCGCCGCGACGACACTCGGCAAGGTCGTCGTCGACGGCAAGGGCATGACCGCGTACTACTTCGACGCCGACGTCAAGGACTCCGGCAAGAGCACCTGCACCGGTGGCTGCGCGACCGCGTGGCCCGCGATCGAGGCGACGACGGCGACACCGAAGGTGTCCGGCATCACCGGCAAGGTCGGCACCATCACGGGCGTGGACGGCGGACGGCAGATCACGATCGACGGCCGACCGATCTACACCTTCATCGGGGACAAGAAGGCCGGTGACGTGACGGGTCAGGGCGACAAGGGCGTCTGGTACGTCGTGAACCCGGACGGCTCCGAGCAGAAGAAGTAGGGCAGGCACCCCGGCGGGAGGGCAGGGATGCCACGCCCGCCGGGGTCAGCCCTCGGCCTCTGCCGGGTGCCCGCCCACGCGCACGGGCTCCACCTGCTCGAGCAGCGCGTGCACACCCGGCAGACCGAGCCCGGTGAACAGCGCCGCCCACAGATCCCGGAGCTGCCCCTCGGTGTCCCGCGTCAGCCGGGCGCTCGTGCGGGCCCACATCACCCCGAAGGTCGACGTCAGCACGAGGTCCGCCGCACGTGCCCACTCGGGGTCGGTGGCCGGTCCGGTGCCACCGCTCGAAGCCGACAGGTGCCGACGGACGTAGTCGTCCCACGTGAAGACCCGTGGAATCACTTCCCCCGCACCGCGGAGTTCGTGACTCAGGCGGATCGCCCCGGCAGCCACCGGGCACCGTATGGCGTCGGAACAGGCGGACGTCAGCATGACGAGTAGGTGCTCGAGCCCCTCGGGCTGCCGGATCAGTGAGTCGATCGCCGCCCAGCGCGCCTGCTGCCGCTCGATGACCGCGAAGGCGAGCTCGTGTTTGGACGAGAACACGTGGTAGCCGATCGCCGACTTCGGGCGGTCCATCGCGGCGGCGACCCGCGCGAACGAGGTCCCCGCGTAGCCGTGGCTCGCGAACTCCGCCGCCGCAGCCTCGATGATCTGCTCGCGGGTCCGGGTCTTCGCCTGCTGCCGCTGGTTCATCGCACTCCTCGGTCGGGTCTTTGTTCATCATACGAACGTCTGGCCAGGAGACGGCAGCGGTCACGCCGGGCGCAATGCCTCTGATCCCCTCAGCTTCAGGATTTCGATAGACGATCGTCTGGCGCGTTGTTAGCGTTCACGCACACCGGGCCACCCCGGCCCGCACCCACGAACCGAGGAGTCCCCATGCGTTCGACCCCGTCCACCCACCGCTCCCCATCGGTCCGCCGACTGACCGTGCTCGCGACCTGCGTCACACTCGGCGGCGCGCTCGCCGCCGGCGTCCTGGTCCCCGCGCAGGCCGGAGCCGCCACGATCTCCCACACGGCGCACGCCACACACGCCTCGACCCGGGCTGCGTCCGTGGCGTTCACCGCGAAGACCCACGGCGGGCCCGACCGGAAGAGCTTCACCGGCATCACCTTCGCCGGGACCGGGAAGCCCGGCACCCTGGTCATCGTCTACTACGACGCACCGGGCAAGCCGCGGGGCCTGTTCAACAAGCACATCGCCGAGGTCACCTCGGGCGACGACGTCGTCAGCGCCAGCGGCCACTACCGCTTCACCGCGGCGTTCCCGGACCTGCCGCGCGGCACCAGGACGCTGCACTGGCACGCCCGTCTCAGCGACCCGGACACCCTGTCGGTGATCGGACGCGTCAACGGCACCCGCACGCTCGGCTGACCCGTGACCCGCCACGTGCAACCGGCGCTCGTCCGCACCCTGGCCGTCGCCGTGTCCCTGGCGGCCGTCGCCGGGGCCACCCTCACCTGGGCTCCGTCGGCCTCGGCCACCACGAGCGACCCCGACCGGGTCGCAGCGCCGATCATCGCCGGCACCGAGGTCGGTGTCCCCGGCGGCACCTGCACGGTCGGTGCCGTGCTGGCCGCCAAGGGGTTCCGGAGCCAGCTCAAGCAATACCAACGGGCGACCCGGTGGGTCGTGCTCGCGAAGCACTGCGCGCCACTGCAGGCACCCGTGCAGCTCGACGGCGCGACCGTCGGCAACGTGGTCTGGCAGTCCGCGGAGTCGGACCTCGAACTCGCCGTCATCCCGCCCCTGGCGTGCACCCGGGCCCGGGCGGCGACCGGCTCGTGCGACCAGTCCGTCGCAACGTGGACGCCCCGGGCATCGGGCCGTGTGTTCAACCGGGTGGACGGGGGCCTGGCACGCGCCGCCGTCACCGGCATCGGCAAGCCAGATGCCGATCCCTTCTGCACCAGCGGTGCGGCGAGCGGGCTGCTCTGCTCATGGACAGCCACACGCGTGCCGGCAGGGAGCCATCCCGGCGTGCAGCACCTCGCCGCCGCGCGCGCCGGCGCCGGCATCGAGCCGGGCGACGCCGGCGGACCGGTGATCAGCGCCACGAACCGGTTGTACGGGATCGTCTCGGGCAGATCGACGACGAGCACGACGGGGTCGACGGTGCTGCTCTACACACCTGTCCAGCAGGTCCTCACCGAGCTGTTCCGGTACCGGCTGGCCCCGGCGTCCTGAGGCGCTGGCCGCCGGGTGGGCGACTGAGCGCTGCCTCATGACCCGGACACGCCCCGGCCACCTCGGCGCCACACCGCCGACGACCCGCGCCGCGATCCTGCGGGGAGCCGGACGCCACCACGTCCGGCTCCCCACGACCCCCGGGTCCTGATCAGATCGAGGTTGCCCCGTGTCCCCGCTCCGCCACTCCCCACTCACCCGCTCCCCGCGCACCCACTCTCCGCGCACCCACTCTCCGCGCACCACCCGCGTCGCCGCGGCCGCCCTCGCCGGCCTGGCCGTCGTCGCCTCCGCAGCGTTCTCCGTCACGGCCGCCCACGCCGACACCACCCTGCAGCCGGCCTCCACCGCCGCCGACCACCCGATCACCGACGTCCCCGGGCTGGTCAACGGCCGCGAACTCGCCGCGGTCCACGGACGGTCCGGGCAGACCGTGAACGCCCCGCGCCTCATCCGCTCCGAGTCACTCGACAAGGTCACCGCCGCCGGAGCCACCACCCTGGCCGACGAGTACCACGTCGACCTCGTCGTCGACCTGCGCACGCCGTCCCAGATCGCCGCGAAGCCGGACGTCGCGATCCCCGGTGCGCGCCACGTCGACATCTCGATGTTCGGCGCCGACGGCGACTACAGCGACGACACCGCGATGTACCACGACCTGGTCGACAAGGGCCGGGTCGACCAGGCGACCCCCGGGTCGATGATCACCGCGTACCGCCGGGTGCTCCGCATCCTCGCCACGCACACCAGCGGCACGGTCCTGATCCACTGCTCCCACGGCATGGACCGCACCGGCACCGTGGTGGACCTGCTCGACCGGGTGCTCGGCGTCGACAGCGCGGACATCCTGCACGACTACCTGCTCTCGAACACGCAGCTCGGGGTGACCTGGGCGACACCGCAGCTGCTGCAGGGCACCTTCGAGCAGGACATCGCGACCGAGTACGGCGGCATGGGCTCGTACCTGACCGACACGATCGGCGTGACCAAGCACGAGGCCGCCGCCCTGCGCGAGCGTTTCCTCGTGTCGGACGACCCCACCGTGTCCTCGATCGCGGTCGCGGGCGTGCGTGTCCACCTGCCCGCCGCTGCCTCGTCGCACGGTGCGACCGTGACCGCCCCGGTCCGGACGCTGCGCGTCGCCGACGTCCACGTGCACACGACGAACCCGAACGCGGCCGCCGCTGTGCACGTGTCCGGCCGGACGGCACGCATCACGGTCACCGCCCAGGACGGCACCACGACGAAGGAGTACCGCCTGACGGTCCGCCGCCCGGCCACGAAGCGCTAGCCCGGCACCCACGCCGACCGCCCGCGGCCCGCGCCGGGCGGTCGGCGTGACCAACTGTTCACCACCACCGTCGCCCGGTCCGGGCGTCCCTCCGGCTACCGTGACACTCGTGCAGTCCTCCAGACAACGGCGCCCGCGGTGACCGGACACCCCGCCGTCCCGACCATCCACGACGTCGCCGCCCTGGCCGGTGTGTCGAAGTCGGTCGTCTCCCGCGCCCTCGCCGGCGCGTACGGCGTGGCTCCATCGACGACCGAGCGGGTCAAGCGCGCCGCGCTCGACCTGGGCTACGTCGCGAACGCGAACGCCCGTGGCATGTCGGCACACCGCACGCACACGCTCGGGGTGTTCGTCCGCGATGCCTCCACCCCGTTCTACGGGCACCTGCTGACCGCGTTCCAGCTGCAGGCGGCGGCGCGCGGGTACCGCGTCGTCACCGCCACCGGTGCGGGGTCGTTCCCGGTCAGCGAGGAACGCCGGGCGCTCGAGACCTTGGTCTCCCTGCGCGTCGAGGGGCTCATCGTCTGCAGCGGGGCCCTGCCGATCGCCGACGTGCTGCCGTTCGCCCGACGCATCCCGACCGTGGTCTCCGGGCGCCCCGAGACGAACGATGCGGTGAGCAGCGCGTACTGCGACGAGCGCGGTGGCGGACGCGGCCTCGCCGACCACGTCGCCGACCTCGGACACCGTCGCGTCGCGGTGCTGACGGTCACACCGTCCGGGTCGCTGACACAGTCGGCACGCACCGACGCGATGGTGCGTCGACTCCGTGCGCGCGGCGCCGAGGTGCTCCGGATCCGCTCCGAGGACCACGGCGCAGACCCCGAGGACCTCGACTCGTTCGTCGAGCAGGTGCTCCGGGCCGGCGGTGTGACGGCGATCATGGCACCGAGCGACCGCTGGGCCGTCGGAGTGCTCGAGTCGATGCGCCGCCGCGGCCTCCGTGCACCGGACGACCTGTCGGTCACGGGCTACGACGGGGTCGCCCCACTCGCCACGGAGCTGCTCGGAATCACCTCGTGGCGACAGCCGCTCGGCCTGATCGGCCGCCTGTCCGTGGACGACGTGGTCGACCAGATCGACGGTCGCTCGACGGGCGTCACCCACAACGCGGTCGACGGCGCCCTGGTACCGGGTCGGACCGCCGCTCGGGTCTGACCGTCGGGCGGAGCGACGAGAACGGCCGGCCCCGCGTCGCCGACACCCATCGTTCACCGTTCCGTCACGGACCGACGGGTGAGATCCGGGCCCGTCCAGTCGATCATGGGGAACGTTCCCGACCATCGGGAACGTTCCCCATCCCCGATCCCGGACGGACCCATGCCCCAGAACGTCACCGCCAAGCTGCCGCGCGACCCGAGCGACCCGTACCGCCACGGCATCTACCTGCGCCCGGACGCCCGCACCTGCCGAGCCGTCACGGTCGTCACCGACCAGCTCCGCGCGCAGTACGGCCTGCTGTCGGCCGGTGCCTTCCCGCCGCACGCCACACTCGTCGGCAGCCAGCCGTTCGGCAGCCACGAGGACCAGGTCGTCGCGGCCGTCACGGCACTGCTCGACGGCCGACCGGCGTTCGACGTCCACAACGCCGGCGTCCGTGAACAGGGCATCGGGTTCGTCTACGACGTCGCGACCCGACCGGACGGCTCGCACAACGACGACTTCGTCCGGCTCGCAGCCGACATCGAGGCCGTGGTCGCACCGTTCCGGCAGCCGATGCAGGTCCCGCTGGCGAACGACTACGACCCGGAGCAGTACCGCGCGCACCTCTCGCTCGCCTCGCACGACCTGTACGGCCGACCGGACCTGCACGACGAGGTCGGCGCGTACATCCGCGAGCTCGACGTCGACGTGCCGACCGGGTTCCGCGGCGACACCGTCGTGCTCTACCGCACCGCGAGCCCGGACTGGTCCGGTCGCTGGTGGCAGACGATGACGTGGGAACACGTCCACACCTGGAAGCTCGCCTGACCGTGGCCGCGACCCTCCGCGACGTCGCCGAGCGGTGCGCCGTCTCGCGATCGCTCGTGTCACTCGCCCTGCGGGGCGACGACGGTGTGTCCCGGCCACGTCGGGAACTCGCGGTGCGGACGGCAGACGAGCTGGGCCTCCCGGTCGGGACGCTCGCAAGGCGACGCGCGCAGGGCGCGCCGCTCGTGCTCGGGGTGGTCGTCACCGAAGCCGCGAACCCGTTCCACGACGAAGCGCTCCGGAGCGCTCGCGCGACCGCGCAGACGCTCGGGTTCGCGCTCCGCGTCGTGGACGGGTTCCGTGACCCTGCCCGACTGGCCGACGGCCTGGAGGCCCTGCACGCCTCCCGCGGGTCGGCCGACGGTGTCCTCGGGGTCGCGGTCCTGAGCAGTCGGCTCGCCCCGGCACGGCTGGCTGCGGTCGCATGCGACCTGCCGGTCGCGGTCCTCGGGTCGAGCGGGTCGGCGCTCGCGGGTCTCGGACTCGACACCGTGCGCGCCGACGAGGAGTCGGGCATGCGCGAACTGGTGCTCCACCTCGCCGCACTCGGGCACCGACGCACGTGCTTCGTGGCGGAGTCGGACCACCCGTCGACGACCCGTCGTGCCGTCGCGCACGCCGCGGTCACCGCACAGCTCGGCGCACCGGGCGACCACCGCGTCGACGACGTCGAGGCCCTGGCGGAGGACCCGGCGCGGATCGCGCGGCACCTCGGTGACGGAGTGACGGCCTTCGTCGCGACGAACGACGCGACCGCGGCGCGGCTCGTGGCGATCGCCGACGTCGCGGGACTCGCGCTCCCCCGGATGGCGGCGGTGACCGGGTTCGACGGCACCGGTCTCGGCGAACGCCTCGACCTGACGAGTGTCGACCAGCCGCGCGTCCGGATGGGCGCGCGGGCGGTCGAGCTCGTGGTCGAGCGGCTCCGGGGTCGTCGCGGCGACCGGCACGAGGTGCTCCCGACGCACCTGCTGCCGCGTGGGTCCACCGCGAGGGCGGTCGCCGGGCACCCGCTCGACTGACCGCTCGCGACGCCCACGTCGAATCGGTCGGCGGCCCGGTCTGCGGCTCAGTCGGCGGGCCGGCCGGCGGCCCGGGCGGCGGCTCAGACGGTGGCGGTCGTGGCCGACAGCTCCTGCACCCGGCGCACCAGCTCGGCGTGCGAGCCCCCGGCGCCGGCGGCGACGTAGTCGTCCGCCAGCTGGGCGCGGCCGACGGCTTCGCCCCGACGGAAGCCCCGGAACCACCCGCCGGCGCGCTCGAGCACCAGTGCCCCGGCGGCGACGTCCCACGGGTGCGTGGCGAAGCCCATCGTGACGTCCGACCATCCGGCGGCGACGTGCACCAGGTTGAGGGCACCGCTGCCGAGGCTGTGGTGGTGGCGGTACCGGAGCGTCAGGTCCCGCAGGAGGTCGAACGCGGCTGCTTCACCGAGCAGATCGAGGTCCTGCTGCACCGGGAAGCTCGTCAGGACCGTCGCGGCGTCGTCCGGCCCCGACGACGAGTGCATCGGGGCGCCGTCGAGCCAGGCGCCGTCGTCGTCCGCCGCGAACACGTGGTCGGCGACCGGGTCGAACACCACACCGGCGACGACCTCGCCGTCGACCTCGGCCGCGATCGAGATGCACCAGTACGCGAGTCCGCGGGCGAAGTTCGCGGTGCCGTCGATCGGGTCCACGATCCACCGCACCACGGGATCCGCGGCGCTGCCGGTGTCGCCGTTGTCGCCTGCGGTGTCGATGCCCCCGGCGGCGCCGGTACTGCCGGTACCGCCGGTGGTGCCGCCTTCTTCGCCCAGCACGACCGAGCCCGGCACGGCCGCGGTGAGCACCGCCGTGATCGCCTCTTCCGCCGCGCGGTCGTGCAGGGTCACCACGTCGTGCGCATCGCGCTTCGTGCTGATCGTCATCGGGGCGCGGAACACGGCGAGCAGGTCGGGTGCAACGGTGCGCGCGGCCTCCTCGGCGATCGCCCGGAGTGTCTGGGGAGCAGGAACGGTTCGCATGGTCCCCGGTTCTACGACGTCGAGGCCCCTGGACGGCGAACCACGCCGGTCGACGGGCCGAACCCGAGGTGAACGCGCGGCGTGCGGCGGTGAACGTCGGCACCCGATCGGCGGAGGGGTTGAACGCGGCGTGAACGGGTGACGGCGGGTGGTCGACGTGCCTTGACCGGTCTCCGACCCCCGCCGCACAGTGGAGTCGTTCCCGGTTAGGGAACGTTCCCTACTCGGAGGAGTCCGCCCCATGACGGTCCCCGTCAGGTCCGGCCTGGTCGCCGGTCCCCCGCGTACCGCAGGGTCGCCGCGGTCGCCGCAGTCGCCGCGTCCACCCCGGGCGACCCGGACGACTCGGTCCTCGTTGCGCTCGGACCGCCGGCTCGGTCTGGTGCTCCTCGCACCGGCGCTGCTCGCGTTCGCGGTCTTCGTCTTCTACCCGCTCGGCCGCGTCCTGGTGCTCAGCACCCAGGGCACCGACATCTTCGGTCAGCCGGCGGGCTCGGTGGGGCTGCAGAACTACGTCCGCACGTTCACCGACCCCGCGTTCGGACAGACGATGCTGACCACCGCGGTCTTCTGCGTCGGCGTGGTCGTCGGCCGCATCGTGTTCGGTCTGCTCGTCGTGATCCCCCTGACCGTGAAGCTCCGCGGCCTGCCGGTCTTCCGCGCACTCCTGACGGCACCCATGGTCGTGTCCGTGTCAGCGGGGTCCGTCGCGTTCGCGGCGATGCTCGCACCCGGCAACGGGCTGCTGAACACGGTGATCACCCAGTTCGGCGGCGCGCCCGTGCCGTTCCTGACGAGCACCCAGTGGGCCCTGGCGAGCGTCATCGTCGTGACGATCTGGGGGTCGCTCGGGTTCACCGTGCTGCTCCTGCTCGGAGCGTTCGGCGCCATCGACCAGGACGTCATCGAGGCGGCGCACCTGGACGGTGCCGGGCCCGTGCGGACACTCTGGTCGATCTCCCTGCCGCTCGTCACGCCGACGCTCTTCTTCGTCGTCGTGACCGGAACCGTCGAGGCACTCACGACCTTCGGGCAGATCCAGATCCTCACGGGCGGCGGTCCGGCCGACTCCTCGAAGACCCTCGTCTACGCGATCTACCAGCAGGCCTTCGGGTCCGGCAGCGCGAACTTCGGCCTCGCCGCCGCGCTCGGGGTCGTGCTGTTCCTGCTGGTCCTCGGGCTGTCGCTCGTGCAGTTCGGCGTGCTCGAGAAGCGGGTGAACTACTGATGCGCCCCGTCACCGCACGCCGGCTCCGGAGCGTCTTCGTCTACGCCTGGCTCGTCATCGCGGTCGTCGTCGTCTGCTTCCCGCTCTACTACGTCTTCGAGGGCGCGCTCACCCCGACCCGGTACCTGGACCAGGGCCTCGCCGGTCTCGTGCCGATCCACCTGACGCTCGACAACATCGTCCGCGCCACGCAGGTCGTCCCGCTCGGGCAGCAGTTCCTGAACAGCGTCGTCGTCACCCTCGCCCAGACGGTGCTGCAGGTCGTCATCGGCATCATCACCGCCTACGCCCTGGTGTTCTGTCGGCTCCGGGGCGCCCGTGCCCTGTTCCTCGTCCTGCTCGCCAGCATGATGATCCCCGGCGAGACGACCCTGATCGCGAACTACCTGACCGTCTCGTCGTGGCACCTCATCGACACGCTCCTGGTCGTCTTCCTGCCGTTCGTGGCCTCGGCGCTGACGATCTTCCTGTTCCGCCAGGCGTTCCTGAGCTTCCCGGACGAGCTGCGCGAAGCCGCGGTGCTCGACGGCGCCGGACACTTCCGGTTCATCCGGTCCATGCTCCTGCCGCTCACCCGCCCGACGCTCGTCTCGGTCACCCTGGTGAGCGCGACGGCCGCCTGGAACGGGTTCTTCTGGCCGCTCCTCGTCACCAACTCGCCGGAGCACCGCACCGTGCAGGTCGGCATCGCCCAGCTGTCGGACGCCGAGGCCGCCGACATCGGCGTGGTCCTCGCCGGCGCCGCCATGGTGACCCTCCCCGTCCTGGTCCTCGTCCTCGTCGCCCAGCGGTTCCTCGCCGGCGGCCTCACCGCCGGGGCGCTCAAGTGACGACACGCTCGATCCCCTCCCCGACCCCCGCCCGCCCCACACCCGAAGGACGCACCATGCCCGCACGTCGTTCCACCGCCCTCACCGCACTCGCCACCGGGGCCGTCGCGGTCCTCGCCCTGACCGGGTGCTCCACGTCGAGCTCCGCGTCGGACAGCTCCGGCCCCGTCACCGTCGACTTCTGGCACGCCATGTCCGGGCCGCCCGCGACCGAGCTCGACGCGCTCGTCGCCCGCTTCAACAAGGAGAACGACCAGCACATCACCGTGAAGTCGTCGTTCCAGGGCGACTACGCGGCCGTCCAGACGAAGTACACGGCGGCGGTGCAGTCCGGCTCGACACCGGACCTGCTCATGATGAACGACGTGTCGACCGGCTTCATGATCGACTCCGGCCAGACGGTGTCCCCCGCGAAGATCAGCGGATCGACGTCGGGCACCGACACGATCGCCCCGGCCGCCGCGACCTACTACAGCGACGGCAAGTCACTCGCGGCGATGCCGTTCTCCGTTTCGATGCCCGTGCTCTACCTGAACAAGGCACTCGTCGCGAAGGCCGGCCTCGACGCCACGAAGCCGCCGAAGACGCTGGCGCAGGTCGCGACCTGGGCCGAGAAGATACACGCCGCGACCGGTGGCTACGGCATGAGCATGAACATGGGCGACTCGTGGATGCTCGAAGAGCTCAGCGCGTCGGGCGGCCAGCCCTTCTGCACGCCGGACAACGGCCGGAAGGGCAAGCCGGTCACCGGCGTCTCGCTCACCTCGGACACCCAGGTGCAGTTCATGACCACACTGCAGAAGCTCTACCAGGACGGCGCCGCCCTGAACCCCGGCACCGACTCGACCGTGCAGAACTCGGCGTTCTCGAGCAACAAGGTCGGGATGCTGCTCACCTCGTCCGGCGCCTACACGACGGTCGACCCGGACGGCTCGAAGTCCGTCGTCGCCCGGTTCCCCACGACGTCGGCCTCCGACGACGCCGGCCAGGTCATCGGCGGCAACGCGCTGTGGATCTCCGGCAAGGGCCACTCGTCCGCCGAGCAGCAGGCGTCGTACACGTTCGCCAAGTGGCTCCAGACACCGGACGTGCAGGCCGAGTGGGCGAAGGCGACCGGCTACGTCGCGATGAACACCGACGCCCAGGACACCACCGTGGGCAAGCGCTCCCTGTCCGACCCGAACATCGCCACGATGTACCAGCAGCTCGCCGACGACCCCACGAGCGTCGCCGCGGCCGGCTGCATCACCGGAGCGTTCCCGACGGTGCGCGCCACCGTCATCGGCGCTTTCAACCGGATCGTCGAGGGCGCCGACGTCGAGTCGACCATGACCGATGCGGAGCAGCAGGCCGGCAAGCAGATCGAGTCGTACAACGAGGCCGCCGGCAAGTGAGCACGGTCGGCGCGTGAGCGCCCCGCGAGGCTGACCAAGGGTTCATGGAGCACGACCGTTGTTCGCCATACGGTTGTCTGACGAAGCGGGCTGGCGGCCCGCGCGACGATCGGAGCCCTGTGGTGTCTGCTGCGAACGGCCGGCCCGGCTACGGGGCCCCGGAACCCCTGCGCATCGTGTTCTCGTTCCCACGCGGGCGGGGACACCTCGCGCCGATGCTGCCGCTCGCCCGCGCGGCCAGCGCTGCCGGACACCGAACCGCGCTGAGCGGTGCACGCGAGGCGGTCCTCGAACAGACCGGGTTCTCGCACCGGCAGCCGCGGGACGTGGAGCTGCCGGCGAGCAGGCCGGGCACCGGAACCCTGACCCCGATCGACCCGAGCACGGTGCTCACCCGCGTCCCCCAGGTCTTCCTGGGGGACGCGGCGGCCGGGGCCGTCGTCGACGTCGGACGGCTGGTCACACGGTGGACGGCTGACCTCGTGGTCTGCGGAGAGTTCGACTTCGGCGCGATGACCGCCGCCGAACGAGCCGGGGTGCCGTGCGTGGTGGTCCTGGCCTTCGCCTCGGCCGGCGGGACCTGGCGCGACGCGGTGCGAGAGCCGCTCGAGGCGCTCCGCCGACGCGCAGGACTCGAGCCCGACCCGCAGCAACACATGCTCGGCGGCGCGCTCACCGTCATCCCGTTCCCGGCGTCGATGCGATCCGGGCACGAGCTGCATGGCCCGGTCATCCGGATGCGACCGGACGCCTGGTCACCACCACCGTCGGACGCCGCGGCGTGGTTGGCCGCCGGCGACGGACCCCGCGTCTACGTCACGCTCGGCACCGAGTTCAACACGAAGTCCGGCGACCTCTTCGCCCGGCTCATCGACGCGCTCGCGGCCCTGCCGGCGCGGATCCTCGTGACGACCGGACCCTGGGTCGACCCGACGACCTTCCCGGTGCCGGCGGGCCCGGGAGCGATCCGGATCGAGCAGTACGTCCCGCAGGACTCGGTGCTCGGGCTCGTGGACCTCGTGGTGAACCACGGCGGATCCGGATCGGTGACCGGAGCGCTCGCGCACGGGGTGCCCCTGCTGGTCCTGCCGCTCGGTGCGGACCAGTTGCCGAACGGCGGCTGCGTCGACGCCCTGGGCGCCGGACTCGTCCTCGATGCCGCGACAGCGACCGCGGAGGACATCCGCACCACCGCGTCGCGACTCCTGACCGAGCCGGCGTTCCGCGTCGCCGCCGGACGGATCCGGACCGAGATCGCCGCCGGCGATCCGCCAGCCGTCGTCCTCGCCGCCGTCGAGCGCCTGGTCGGCCTGCCCACGAACCGTGCTGACCATCGCTGAGCGGCGACCAGGTGACCCGAAGTCACTCCGGTCAGCGCACCAGGCAGATCGTGCTCAGGTCGACGTCCGGACCGGGCCGCGTGTACGACGAGGTGCTCTCGAGCCAGTCTGCGGTCGGCGAGATCTGGTCGGGGACCATGTCCGCCTCGGACCGTGCGTCGATGCCCTCGGACTCCCAGTACGCGCGGACGCGGTCCACGTCGCGGTTGGCGCCCTCGATCAGCGTGTGGTCCTCGGGCAGGAGTTCCTTGCCGTGCTCGTCGGTGTACTCCCCCGGGTGGTACCAGTACCGCCACCGGACCCCCTGGTGCGCGTTCGACAGCTGGCACTCCTCGCTGTACGCGCCGCCGGCGGGTCGGCCGTCCCGGAAGGCGGACTTCCGGTCGCCGCCGAGGATCCGCACCGTGCGGTCCCCGATCCGCTCGAGCGTGGCCCGGGCGTCACCGTCGGCGAAGTGCCGCTCGGCGGCGGTCGCCGGCTGCGCCCACCGCCGAGCGTCGGCGGCCACGCTCCGCACCTGCGACGTCAGGACCAGGCCGTTCCACGGCACGGCGATGACCAGCACGACGATCGCCGCAACGACGGCGACCAGTGAGTGGCGCGGTTCGCGCCGGCGAGCCCGGACCTGCACGACGAGCACGACCACTGGGATCCCCACGGCGAGCACGGCGCCGATCACCAGCCGTGCCAACACGCCCCCGGCACCGAGCCGGTCGTCCATCGACCCGAAGTCGCGCGCCAGGTACGCCCCGATCTGGACCGCCCAGCTCACGACGAGCAGCACCGGCAGCACGAGCGCGATGGCGATCGCGTTGCCCCGCCCCGTCGTCGGGCCCGTCCCCTGGTCTCGCCAGTCCTGCTGTTCCGTGCCCATACCGGCCCCCGCCCCCGTGGTGTCGTGACCATCCTGTCAGCAGAACGCGCCCCGGGCCCGAGCGACGCCTCCGCCCACCCCCGAAGCGGTGGTGCCCCAGCGGCGCCTGTTGCTGCCAAGATGACCGACGTGACCACGACCACGCCTCGAGCCGATCTCGACGCCGCTGCCGACGGCTTCGAAGGCGGCTGGTTCCGCATCGACGACGACGTGGAGCACCTGGACGACGTGGTGTGGCGACCCGCCACGGATGCGGACGACACAGCGACCATCCCCGGCCCTGCCGCCGTCATCGTCGGTGGCGAGCCGCGCGAGCACGTCGGTTCGACGCTGCCGTTGGCGCAGCTGGCGGAGATCGACGTGGCACGTCAACGCACCGTGCGGAAGCTCTGGCTCAGCCCGATCACCATCGTGGTTTGTCTGCTCGTCGTGACCGCGCTCGAGGCCTCGGGTCTGCCGTGGCGGACGGACCTCGGCAGGCAGCTCCTGGTCGGACTCGGCACGGCCCTGCCGGTCGACGCGCTCTGCACCGCGATCTGGTGGCGGATCACGCGTGACCCCTCGGGCGCCGTCGTCCGCAAGATGGGCGGACACCGGACCCGCCAGCAGTACGACCAGCAGCGCGCCGTCCTCGAACGCTGACCGCGCCGCGAGCGCGCCCCGACCCCTCAGCGAACCGGCGCCGACACCGCCGCTGCGGGCGATGGCTCCGACGACGGCCGCACCCCTCGACCAGGCCGGAGCACCGCCTCCACCCGCTCACGGTCGAGCTCGCCCTGCCACCGCGCCACCACGAGCGTCGCGACGCAGTTGCCGAGCAGGTTGACGCTCACCCGCATCGCATCCATGATCCGGTCGGCACCGAGCAGCAGCGCGACGCCAGCGACCGGGAACAGCCCGAGGCTCGTCGCCGTCGCGGACAGCGCCAGGAACGACGAGCCCGGCACCCCGGCCATGCCCTTCGACGTCAGCAGCAGCACCCCGAGTGCCGCGACCTGCTGCTCGAGCGTGAGCGGCACCCCGAACGCCTGGGTCAGGAACAGCAGCGAGATCGACAGGTAGATCGCCGCCCCGTCGAGGTTGAACGAGTACCCCGTCGGCACGACGAGCCCGGCGACGCTCCGTGAGACGCCGACCTCGGTGAGCCGCGTGATCATCCGCGGCAGCACGGCCTCGGTCGACGCGGTGCCCAGGGCCAGACCGAACTCCGCGCGGGTGTGCCAGACGAACCGCCAGATCGGCACCCCGGACAGCAGCCGCCCACCGACGAGCAGCGCCACGATGAACACCGCCGCCGCGCCGTAGCAGGCCGCGATCAGCAGCCCGTACGACCCCAGGGTGTCGATGCCGTACTGCCCGACCACGTACGCCATCGCCCCGAACGCACCGAGCGGCGACAGACGCATCACCCAGCCCAGGATCCGGTAGACGACCTCGAGGCACAGGTCGAGGCCCCGCACGAGCGGCCGCGCACGGTCACTGCCGATGGCGGCGATCGCCGCGCCGACGAACACCGCGAAGACGAGCACCTGCAGGATGTCGTTGGTCGCGAACGCGTTCACGACGCTCGACGGGATGAGGTCGAGGATGAAGGTCCCCGCGTCCGGCGCCGTGCCGCCCGCGGTCTTCGCCGCCACGGCCGAAGCGTCGAGCGACGACGGGTCGATCCGCAGGCCAGCCCCGGGGCGCACGAGGTTGCCGACCAGCAGGCCGAACACGAGCGCGCACGACGACGCGAGCAGGAAGTAGATCATCGCCTTGCCGGCGATCCGTCCCACGGACCGCAGGTCGCCGACGTGCACGATGCCCGTCACCACGACGATGAACACGAGCGGCGCGATCACCATCTCGATCAGCCGGATGAACCCCTGCCCGACCACGTTGAGCACCGGCGCGGCCGCAGGGAAGCAGACTCCGACGGCGATGCCGAGGGCCACCCCGATCGCGATCTGCACGAACAGCGAGTGGTACCAGCGAGCGGGAGCACGATCCGTGGTGGTGACGTCCATGCATCCACCCCACAGGGCGCGTGTTTCGTCGACGTTGCGAGTCTGTTCCCACCTCCCGCACCGCGCGCCCACCGAAACAGCGCCGCACGCCCACCGAAACAGAGCCGCGCGCCGACCGAAACTGGGCCTCGCCCACCGAAACAGGGGCCGCCGTCCGGGTCAGCTACCGCCGACGACCGTCAGGGTCGGCCGGTGCCGAGCGCCGGAGTCGTCCTGGCTGGTCAGCACACTCCACGACCGGACGACACCGGCCGACGGATCGACCAGGGTGTGGTCGATCGGCATCGCGAGCCGCGGATCGAGCCACGTCGGCCACGTGCCCAGACCCGCGGCATGCACGGTCGACGCGGCGTCCCGGCACGAGCCGGGACCCCCGCCGTCGAAGCTGTCGACCGATCCGTTGAAGTCCCCCGAGACGACCACGTCAGCGTCGCGGCCGCACTGTTCGCCGACCCACCGCAGGTCGGTCCGCCAGCCCGCCAGGCCACGCACGAACGGTTGCGGCGCGTGCACGGCGACGATCGTCGGGATCGACGGCCCGGACACCGTCATCGTATTCACCGGATCGACGCCGGGCGACATCGACGCGCCGGACGCGCGGTCGGCCCCGACGAGCACCGCCACCTGCGCGCCGGCACCACCCATGAACACCCGCACCGGCCGACCGTACTGCCCCATCGCCCGCGCCACCGCGGTGGCGGCCCGTCGGTCCCCCGCGTCGGGGAGCACGACGACGTCTGCCCGTGCGGTCAGTGCCGCGCGGGCGATGCCCTGCGCACCGACGAGTCCTCCGTTGGTGTTCCACTCGAACACCCGGAGTGCACCCCGGGCACCGTCGACCGGCCGCACGTCCCATCCCCGCACGCCGAGCACCGCCGTGTTCGCCACTGCGACGACGAGCAGGACCGCCCCGAGCGACGCAGCGACCAGCCGCACGGCTCGCGTGCGTCGCAGGACGACGGCGACGAGCACCAGGGCGACACCGGCAGCGACCAGTCCCGCGCTCACGAGGGACCGGGCCGGCAGCACGGCGGCGAGCACCGGAGCCCGCCCGACAGCGAGCCACGGCGCGGCGACGAAGACGGCACCGAGGACGGCACCGACCAGCAGCACGATCACGACCACCACGGGGGTCCGGACGGCAGCGCGACGACGAGGCACCCTCGGATCATCGTGGACGGCAGCCTACGGCCGCCGGTGAACGGCGACCTCGCGCTGAGGATCCTGCTGGATGCCAGCACCCGCCGCACCCGCAGCGGCGCCGGGGACCAGCCCACGCCGTGGGGCGTCACGACATCGGACTGGAGGCTCGGTGCCAGCTGGCACCGGGCCTCCAGTCCGTCACCCGCGCACGTCGCGAGCCGCACGCGCGACCGCGGGCAGCTAGCTGCCGTTCGCCGCGACCACTCGCCACACGAGCATGCCGACCGTCACGAGGGTGCCGAGCACCGAGACGATCGCCGCGACGACGCCGAGCCGGCGTCCGCGACCCGGCCGCACGATCGCGACCACCGCGAGGATCGACGCGACGAACTGGAACGGCCACCCGAGCACGAACACCGACGGCCAGCAGCTGCTGTACAACCCGGTCAGCGCGAGGAACAGCGCGAGCAGGGCGATCCCGAGCCGGTTCGCTCCCGTCTCGCGAGTTCCGGCGGTCCCGCCGTCCGAGTCGTCGTCGAGCGGGCCGCCCGAGTACGGGTTGTCGGGGCGGAGCGCCTGCAGCGCCCGGATCCGTTCGGCGTCGAGCCCACCGTCGCGGGCACGGGCGGCATCGGCCAGCGCGAGGGCGTCGTTGCCGTGCCCCGCGACCTCGTGCTGGGCGATGGCCCACGCGAAGAGCGCGCGCTGTCGGGGGTCCGAGCGGGTCGCGGCGTCGACCGCCCAACCGAGCGTGGTGAGGAAGAGCAGGCCCCCGAACGCGAGCAGGACCGCCCGCCCCGGCTCGTCGGGGTCCACCCGGAAGAGCACCACGCTGCACGCCACCATGCCGACGCCGAACAGAGCCGTCGCCCCGATCTGGCCGCGCCAGTAGCCGTTGCCCGAACTCGCCCCCGCGGGTGTGGTCATGCAGCGACCCTAGCCCCCGGGCTCCGCGACGCCGACACGGCTCCGGTCAGGCGGCGGGAAGGACTCCGTCGAAGGTGACACGGAGCTCACTCGGACCCCGGAGGAGCGCGTTGCGGCGGTACGGCGGCGGGTCGAGCACCAGTTTCGGGTTGACGAGCCGCCGGAACAGGGTGGCGAGGGCGATCTGGGTTTCCAACCGCGCCAGTGGGGCGCCGAAGCACGCGTGGATCCCGGCGCCGAAGCTCAGGTGGTCGTTGCCCGCGCGGTGCGGGTCGAACCGGTCCGGCTCGGGGAAGTGCCGGGGGTCGCGGTTCGCTGCAGCCCAGGCGATCCACACGGGTGCGCCCTCGGGGATGGTGACGCCTGCGACGGTGACGTCGGCGAGGGCGATGTACTTCGGGGTCACCTGCGCCGGCGGTTCGACTCGGATGAGCTCCTCGAACACCTGCGCGATGGTGTGCGGGTTGTCGCGGATCAGCTCGATGGTGTCGGGGTGGCGCAGCATGGTCAGGGTGCCGTTGGCGATCATGTTGACGGTGGTCTCGTGCCCGCCGACGAGCAGCATGATCGACGTGTTGAGCACTTCGGTCTGCGACATCGGCCCGTCGGGGCCGTGGTCGTTGACGAGTCCGGAGAGCAGATCGCCCTGCGGTGTGCCGCGCCGCGACTCGGCGAGTGCGCCGAGGTACGCAGCCAGCTCGCGGCTGGCCTCGTCTGCTTCGCGCCGCTTGACGGCGGCGTCGGCGTCGTCCGTGGCCTCCGGCGGCGCGATGATGGCTGAACTCCAGGCGTGGAAGCGGGGCTCGTCCTCCGGGGGGACGCCGAGCACGTCGCAGATCATCGCGACCGGGAGCGGGTACGCGAACGACTCCACGACGTCGATCTCGGTGCGTCCGGCGAACCCGTCGATGAGGTCGTTCGTGATGGCATCGATGTCCTGTCGGAGCCCGTCGATGTAGTCGGCGGCGTGCGGCGGTCCGAAGTGGCGCATCGTCTGCCGGCGCAGGCGATCGTGCACGGGCGGGTCCGTCATGACGAACGCCGACGTCAGCGCGGGTTCGCCCGGATCGGCACCCTCGGCGCGGTGCTTCGCCATGGGGTCGGAGCTGATCCGCGGGTCGTGCATGAGCTGCACGACCTCGTCGTACCCGGTGACGAGGAACGCGCCGTTGTCCAGCTGCTGCACCGGGTGGGTGCGCAGCTGCGCGTAGAGGGGGTTGGGGTCGTGCCGGTTGTCCTGCTCGAGCAACGTGTCCCACGTCGTCGACGCGGTGTGCGGGTTGTTCGTCATCGTGTTGTGCTCCTGTCGTCTGGCTCTGATCGGTGGTGGTGGGAGCGGTCCGCTAGCGTGCTGCGGCCACTCCGGGGTTCCGTGACGGGTCGACGGTCGGGTCCTGGAGCGGGAAGGACGCACCAGCGGCGATCTGCGCGCGGTAGTACGGCAGCCACTTCGCCTGGTTGACGGCGACGGCGGCCACCAGGCGTGCGTCCCGGCCGAACGTGACGACGCCGGATCGCTCGTCGAGGGAACCCTGCGCGACCTGCGCGGAGTCCGCGACGGACGGCTCTCCGACGGCCTTGAGGACGTTGCCGAACTGCATCGTCCAGAAGACCGCGGTGCTCTCGTGCGGCACGTTGCTGTCGTGCACGAGGTTCCGCGCTGCGACGTCGGCCTGGCTGACCGCGGCGCCCCAGTGCTCGCTCGTCCAGGGGCCGGGGCCCGCCGACGGGTTCGGGTGCCGCGCGATGTCACCGGCGACGAAGACGTCGTCCATCGGTTGCCCGTCGGTGTCGAGCGCACGCTGCGCGACGTCGCAGAGCACTCCACCGGCGTCCTGTGCGACCCCGGACCCGGTGAGCCACTCGCTGTTGGGAACGGCCCCGACCGCGACGACCGCCAGGTCGACGTCGACGGTGGAACCGTCGGTGAGTCGAGCACCGCAGAGCCGTCCGCTGTCGTCGTCGAGCAACGACACCACGCCGGTGCCGGTCCGGAGGTCCACACCGTGTTCGCGCTGGACATCCGCCATCATCCGTCCGATCGCGGTCCCGAAGACCTTCGCCATCGGAGCCGGCCCGCGATCGACGACGGTGACGGGGATGCCGAGGGTGCTGCACGACGACGCGATCTCGCCGCCGGTGAACCCACCGCCGATCACCAGCACTCGACGAGGCCGGTCCTCCAACCGGGCGCGGATCTGTGAGGCGTCGTCTGCTGTCCGCAGCACGAAGACGCCGTCCAGGGCGGCCTCGGACTCGACCGGCCACGGCCGGGAGCGACGTCCGGTGGCGATCAGCAACCGGGTGTACCGGATGCGTTCCCCACCGTCGAGGACGACCTCCCGGCCGGACGTGTCCAGCGAGACCGCTGCGTGGCCCAGGCGCCAGTCGGCGTCCAGGTCGGCCGCGTGCGGGAGGGTCGTCGTGGTGGTGCCGACGACGCCGGTGAGCACCTGTTTCGACAGCGGCGGGCGGTCGTAGGGCCGGTGCGGCTCGTCCCCGACGATCGTGAGCTCGCCGGTGAACCCCGCTGCGCGCACCGTCTCTGCGGCACGGAGGCCGGCGAGCGATGCACCGACGATGACGACCGCGTCGCTGGACGTCAACGGCGCGGCACCGCGCACGGCGGGGTCGGCATGCCGGACCGGGAGGCGCGTTCCCCCGACCCGGATAGCCTGCACCGGACACGCGGCCGCGGACTCCAGGACGCGAGAACGTTCCTCGTCGCTCGGGTTCGGGTTGTAGACCAACGCTTCCTCCCCCTCGAACCGGAACACGCCGGGTGCGAGGAAGCAGCACTGGGCGTAGCTCTGGCACTTCGTCATGTCGACTGCGATGTCCATGGAGTCCTCTCGTCGGGGTGTGGTGGTCCTCAGCGTGCGCCGATCCGGAGCGCGAGCGGTACTGCAGCGGGAGCGCCCCGGCTACTGCGGACGCAGTACGTCAGCCATGCGCCGACGTGTGTGCCGTCGTGTGCTCGAGGACTCTCACCCACTCCCAGTCCGCGCCGCGCCACGCGCCTGCTCGCCGCACCTACGCTCCGAACGTCCGGCCATCCCCCGACGGAAGCGGCCCCGTGTCCTCGTACCTGCTCTGCGCCCCGCCCGTCTACGGCCACCTCGCGCCCCTCGTCGACGTGGGCCGCGACCTCGCGGAGCGCGGCCACGAGATCACCGTGCTGACGGGGTCCAAGTACCGCGACCTCGTCGTCGGCGCCGGGCTCCGGTTCGTGGCGCTGCCCGCCGACGTCGACTTCGACGACGCCGATCTGCAGGAGCGGCTCGCCGACGCCAATGCGGCACGCGGGATCGCCGTCGTCCGCGAGGGCATCATCGCCATGTTCGTCCGCGCGATCCCGTCCCAGTACCGCGCGCTGACGGCGCTGCTGGCAGCGGGGCGCTTCGACGCGGTGCTCGGCGAGGCGTCGTTCACCGGGCTCGCGCCGTACCTGGCCCTGCCGTCCGCGGAGCGTCTGCCCGTGCTCGGGATCGCGACCACCCCGGTGACGCTCACCAGCGTCGACGCCGCCCCCTTCGGCACTGCGCTCTCCCCGGGACGCGGGCCGGTGGCTCGCGCGCGCAACCGACTGCTCACCGCCGCGATCCACCCCGTGCTCACCCGGCCGCTGCGTCGAGCGGTGGACGCCGTGCTCGCCGAGGTGGGGGCGCCGCCGTCGCAGACCGGGACGTTCGACTTCGCGTACCGCGCGTTCGACACCCTGTTCCAGCTGAGCGTCGCGGAGCTCGAGTACCCGCGCCGCGAGCTCCCCGACTCGGTCCGGTTCGTCGGTCCGGTCGTGGCCCGCGCGGCACCGACGCCCGCGGCCGACCTGCCGGCGTGGTGGGACGACCTGGACACCGACACCCCGGTGGTGCTCGTGACCCAGGGCACGATCGACACCGTCGACCTCGGCCGGCTCATCGCGCCGACGCTCCGCGCGCTGGCCGACGAGGACGTCCTCGTCGTCGCGACCACCGGTGGCCGCCCCGTCGACCAGGTCGACCGCGCGCTCGGCACGGCGCTGCCCGCGAACGCCCGGGTGGCGACCTTCCTGCCCTACGACCAGCTGCTGCCGCGGTGCAGCGTCGTCGTCACGAACGGCGGGTTCGGCGGGGTGCAGCGTGCTCTCGCACACGGCGTGCCGCTCGTGGTCGCCGGGTCGACCGAGGACAAGCCGGAGGTCGCCACCCGGGTCGCGTGGGCCGGGTGCGGGCAGAACCTGCGTTCCGGGACGCCACGACCGGCGGCGATCCGTCGGGCGGTCCGCGAGGTCCTGGCCTCGCCGACCCACCGCGCCCGCAGCCGTCAGGTCGCGGCGTCGATCGCGGCCCTGCCGGACCCCGTCGACGTCATCGAGGCCGGGCTGGCGGCGGCCGTCGCCGCGGACGGCACCCCGCGACGCTGACCCCGCCTGCCGGCCCACGTCGTGGGGTCGGAAAGAGACGGACGGGAGGCCCGGTGCCAGCTGGCACCGGGCCTCCCGTCCGTCTCATCCCGCGTCGTCGTGCCCGGTGCCGGCCCGCGGTGCCGGTGCCGTTGCGGACGCCGTCCGGATCCGGAGCGGCACCGTCCCGGCGACGTACCGGTCGTCGCCCGCCTCGAGCGGGCGGCCGTCCTCGGCAGTGCTGGACCGGCGCACCTGCAGGAGGGCCGCGCCGGGCCGGACCCCGAGGAGCGCGGCGTCGGCGTCGTCGGCCAGCAGCGCGTCCACGGTGGTGACGGCGGCACCGACCCGGATGCCGAACCGGTCCTCCAGGGTCGCCGACACCGACGTCTGCCCGCCGGGGATCGTCCGGATGACGGCGGCGACCCACGGCGCGTAGGCGGTGCGCTCGAGCATGACGTCGACACCGTCGAGGGAGCGCACCCGCACGACGTGCAGGACGGGCTCGTCGTGCGCGGCGCGGAACAGGCGCCGCTCGCGCACGGTGGCCGGCCGTTCCTCGACCGCCACGACCCGCCCGCCGGGCTCGTGCCCCCTGGCCCTGGCCAGTTGACCAAAGGACTCGAGCGCGCCCGCGTCGTGACCGAGCGTCGTGGTGCGCACGCGCCAGCGGGAGCCGGCACGTGCCGTCAGGACCTGCCGGTCGCGGAGCAGCTCGAGCGCGTTCCGCACGGTGCCGCGCGCGACGGCGTAGTCGGCCGCCAGGTCGTGCTCGGCCGGCAGGACACCCGTGGCGTCGAACTCACCGCGGAGCACCCGGTCGGCGAGGTCCTCGGCGATGTCCCGGAACAGTGGTCGCACCCGGTGATCCTCCCCCGCAGCGGCTCGAGCTGTCCAGGTGTGTGGGAGTCCTCGCGGGATCGACACCGGAACCGCAGGGCCGAGCCACGGTGCACCTGGACAGGTCGATCCCGACTCCACCGGACGCGTTCACCCCGCCGCCACGGCCGGGCAAGGCACGGTTCAGCGCACCTCGTTGTCATGCTGACGGGCGCTCCTCCCCGCAGCGCCCGCACTCCCACCGACCTGGAAGGCCCGCGATGAGCACGAGGAAGCCCGAACACGGCGCACCCGACGTCAGCCTGGACGCCGCACCACCGCTGACCCCGGACGCGGCGTACACCGCAGCGGTCCGCCCCGGCCTGAGCCGCCGGACGGTCCTGGTCGGCGGCGCAGCAGCGATCATGGCCGGCGTCGCGGCAGGGTCTGCGTTCGGACCGGGCGCGGCCGACCGCGCCAGCGCGGCGACCGCTCGTGCCGTCCCCACCGGCACGATCGCTGATGTCAAGCACGTCGTCGTGCTCATGCAGGAGAACCGGTCGTTCGACCACTACTACGGCACGATGCCCGGCGTCCGCGGGTTCTCGGACAAGCAGGCGCTCGAGCTGCCGACCGGACACGACGTCTTCCACCAGCCGGCGGCGGCCCGCACCGACGGCGGCGCGATGCTGCCGTTCCGGCTCGACACCACGCGGTTCAACGCGCAGAACGCCGACGGCCTCGACCACTCCTGGGGCGGTGGGCACACCGCCTGGAACGGCGGTGCCTGGAACCGGTGGGTCGACGCGAAGAGCGCCCAGACGATGGGCTACTTCACCAGCGAGGACATCCCGTACCAGCGCGCACTCGCCGGAGCGTTCACGGTCTGCGACGACTACCACTGCTCGCTCAACGGTCCGACCACGCCGAACCGCCTGTACCAGTGGTCCGGCACCATCGACCCCCGCGGCGCCCAGGGCGGACCGGCGACCGACAACCCGGCGGACTACGAACCGGTGTTCGCCTGGACCACCTACGCCGAACGGCTGCAGGCGGCCGGCGTCACCTGGAAGACCTACGCCAACGACGAGGTCGGCGACAGCTCCGCCGACCCGTACGTCGGCGACTACGGCGACAACCCGCTCTGGCTGTTCGAGCAGTACCACCGCGCGCTCGCGTCCTCCGATCCCGCCCAGCAGGAGCTCGCCGCGCGTGCCGGGCTGCACGACGGGTGGAAGCCGAACTCCGGCAAGGGCCTCGACGTCACCCACCTGCTCAGCCAGTTCGGGCAGGACTGCGCGACCAACAGCCTGCCGACCGTGTCGTACGTCATCGCCCCCTACGGCTGGAGCGAACACCCGGCGGCCAGCCCGGACTACGGCGCCCACTACACGAACGCCGTCGTGCAGGCGCTCTTCAGCAACCCGGACACCTGGGCCTCGACCGTCCTGCTCGTCAACTACGACGAGAACGACGGGTACTTCGACCACGTCGTCCCCCCGTTCGCCGAACCCGGCACCCCCGACGAGTACGTCGACGGACTGCCCATCGGCATGGGTGCCCGCGTGCCGATGACCGTGGTGTCGCCGTGGAGCCGTGGCGGGTGGGTCAACTCGCAGGTGGCGGACCACACGTCCGTGATCCAGTTCCTCGAACACGTCACGGGCGTCCGCGAGCCGAACATCTCCGACTGGCGGCGGACCGTCTCCGGGGACCTGACGAGCTGCTTCGACTTCAGCGCCCCCGACGCGAGCATCCCCGGCGCCGACGTGGTCCCCGGCATCGAGCAGACTCGCGCGCTGGTCGCGGCCGCCGACGCCGACCAGGCGAAGCCGCCCATCGAGGAACCCGCGATCGGCGCGCAGACCGTGCCCGTCCAGGAGCCCGGCACCGTCCGTCGCCGGAGCCTGCCGTACCGGCAGCACGCCGACGCGACCGTCGACCACCGGACCGGTCGGGTCACCGTGACGCTCGCGAACGACGGTCGCCAGGGGGTCAACTTCCTGGTCTACCCGAACACCGCGATGCCGTTCGCCGCTCACCCGAAGACCGTCCCGGTGGGAGCCACCGCCGACTGGGCATGGGACACCACGACGACCGACGGCGCGTACGACGTCAGCGTCTACGGACCCGACCGGTTCCTCCGGCGCTTCGCCGGCACCGTCGCGGTCGGTGGTCGGGCGACCGGCGGCGTCCCGCACGTCTCGGTGGTCCGGGACACCCGCGGTCGGCGCACCCTGCAGCTCCTGCTCGAGAACACCGGCCGGGCCGAGCTCCGCTTCGTGCTCGTGGCCAACGACTTCGTGGAGCACCGCGAGACCGCGCACGTCCGCGGCTCCGGGCACAAGACGATGCACTGGCCGCTCGACGAGTGGGGGTACTACGACGTGGTCGTCACCGCGGACGGTGTGCCCGGGTTCCGGTACCGCTTCGCCGGGCGCGCGGAGCGCTGAGGCGGGCCGACCCGCGTGGGTCGGCAGGGGCGGTCAGGCCGCGTCGACGACGGACGGGAGGCCCGGTGCCAGCTGGCGCCGGGCCTCCCGTCCCGTCTCGTGACCGTCTCACGTCCGTCCCGCGTGCCGTCTCGCTTGCCGTCTCACGCGTCGGCGGCGGTCCCGGCGGGTGCCACCGGTGTGACCGGGGTCGCGGCGTCGGCGGCGTCGGCGTCGGCGTCGGCGTCGGCGTCGGCGTCGGCGTCGGCTCGCGCAGCCTGTCGGGCCAGCGCCGCGTCCAGGAAGCGTTCGACGAACGGCAACGCCACCACGATCGCACCGATGACGGCCGCGACGGGGACGATCACCGTCCAGCCGCGCAGGATCGAGTAGATGGTGGCGCCGAGGACGACCCACACCACGACCGTGAGCGGCCGCACCGGACCGGCGTCGGCGAGCAGGTTGATCGCGTCGACGGCCGCGGGCAGCCCTCGCCGTCCGAGCAGTGTCAGCATGACCCCGATGACGATGAACCCCATCGCCCGGACGATGCCGACCCAGGCGACGTCGCTCGCCGGATCCGCCAGCACACGCTGGATGAAGACCACCGCTGCCAGGACCCCGACGGCGAACAGGGCGACGATCACGAGGACGGTCAGGAGACGGACGGAGCGGCGCACGATGACTCAGCATAGGGACCCGTCGGGGCGCCCCGACGCGGCGCCCCGACGCACCGGCTCGACTCGCTAGGCGACGACCACCTGCGCGTTGACCAGGATGTCGTGCAGGTCGGGACGGAGCGCATCCTGTGAGGTCGTCCGGACCTTCACGATGAGCGCCGCTCCCGGCTTCGCGAAGGCGCGCGCGACCGTCGCCGACCACGACCCGTCCGTGTTGTGCCCGGCGATCGACAGGAACTGCGCGGTGCCGCCGGTGATCGTCGGCAGCAGCTGCTCCTCGAGTCGGTCGGCCGGCAGCCCCGCCGCCGTGAACAGCTGCTCGGTGGCGGCGCGGTCCCCGATCGTCGGGTCGAGGTCGGTGAGCCGCTGCTGCGTGATCGTCGCCACGGAGCCGTCGGCGTTCGTGTACTCCCGCGACCCGGTGGTCGGGTCCTCGCCGGTCTGCTCCCAGCCGTCGAGTGCCGAGACCTGGAGCCCGAACGCGGGCAGCGTGCTCGCCGAGAGCGCGTCGCCGTCCTCGAACGTGAGGTCCTTCGTTGCCGAGTCGACGGTGGCCGGCGCGGTCGGCGTCTCCGTCGGTGCCTGGTTCGGCGCTTGTGTCGGTGTCGACGACCGCGGTGTGGCCCGCTCCACTCCCGGTGCCGTGGTGCCGGTCCCGGCGCAGCCGGAGAGTGCGAGCACGACGATCACGGTCGCAGTCCCCGCGGTGGTGATCCTGGATGTGATGGACATGTGGTTCCCCCTCGGATCCCGCCGTGCGCCCCGTGCACCGGTCGGTCCGCCTGGAGCCTACGGGTCCTGGCGGCGGCGCGCCGCTCGGGTCACACGTCCGGGGTCTGTCCAGACGCGCCGAGCGATCTCCGGAGCACGACGAAGTGCAGCCCCGCGACGCGAGCGACGTGTGCCGGGAACGGTCGGGTCTCCCCCGTCGCGATGAACCCGCTTCGCTCGTACACGCGTCGCAGTCCCTCGTGCACGCTGAGCACCTCGAGCTCGACGGAATCGCACGCCAAGGCTTCCTCGGCGTACGCGATCGCCGCGGTCCGGAGCCGCCGGGAGATGCCTCGGGACTGCCACGCCGGGTCCACAGCGAGCATGCCGAGGTGCGCCGTCGCCCGGTCGGAGGCCCGCAGGTGACACGTCGCGACGATGGTGGCGTCGTGGACCGCGACGAGCACCACCGACCGCGGGGCACGGATCATCGCACGCACCTGGTCCGGGCTCGTCCGCTCCCCGGTCACCAGCTCGGCGTCGCTCACCCAACCCTGTTGGTTGGCGTACGCACGGACGACGACCGCAGCGACGGATGCCGCGTCCGTCTCGGACGCCGACCGGATCTCGAGCAGGGGTTCGTCTGTCACGACCGCATGCTCTCACGCAGCGCACAGGCATCTCGCCGAGCTCTGCGCACGCTCATGCACTGGGCGGACGCGGGCGTGCTCCGGGCGCGGACGTGCTCTGGGCGCCGGCGTCGGGCCGGCTACGAGTCGTCGCCTGCGTTCCGAGCACGCTTCCGCGCCTGCGCGCGGGAGTAGGACACCGAGCCGATCTGCACGGCGGCGAGGATGATCCAGAGGACCGCCATCTGCGTGTGGAACCGGGACGGTTCGACGACGGCCAGGACGAGCCAGACCAGCGCGATGACCGCCCACACCCAGGCGAGCCACGGCAGGGGCTTGCCGATCAGCCGTTCCAGCAGACTGCGTCGCTGCATCTCGGTCATGGCGCTGACGCTACCGGACGCCAGGGTGATCGCCGAGGCCCCGGGGCGACGACCGGTTGGATCCTTCCGGATCTGGTGGCTGCCGTTCCGGGAAACGGGCCGAAGCGGTCAACCCGCCGGCAGCGCGCGGCGTCAGGGCCAGCTCCGCACCGTGGACGGCCGCGATCATCGCCACGAGCGGCAGGCCGAGTCCGTGCCCGCTCCCGTTCGTCCGCGTGCGGTGGCGTCGTCGGAACGGCTCCGTCAACTCGTGCACCTCGTCGGCCGGGATCACCTCGCCGTCGTTCTCGACCCGGAGCTCGGACGACCGAGCGTCGAGCACCACCCGCAGGCTCCCGCCGGAGACGTTGTGGACCACGGCATTGCGGATCAGGTTGCCGACGAGTTGCCCGAGCAGCGGTCGGTTGCCCAGCACGACGACGTCGTCGAGCTGGACCGACACGACGATCCGCCGGGCCAGGCGTTCCGCGTCCACTGCCAGCAGCGCGGCCGCGACCTCGTCGCGGAGCGACACCGGGCGGGCGTCGATGGGCTCGTCCCCCCGTGCCAGGTCGAGGAGCGCCGTCGTCATCCGGATCATCTGGTCCGTGGTGACGAGCAGTCGTTCGAGGGTCTGCGTCCGGTCCGGCCCGTCGGGCGTGCGGAGGGCGACCTGGAGCATCGTCTTCATCGTGGCGAGCGGGGTCCGCAGTTCGTGCGAGGCGTTCGCCGCGAACCGCGACCGACTGACGAAGGCGGTCTCCAGGCGGTCGAGCATCCGGTTCAGCGTCGCACCGACGTCGCGGATCTCGTCCGGTGGACCAGAGACGTCCACCCGGGCGTCCAGCGTCCCGGCCCCGAGCCGGTCGGCGGTCGTGATGATGTCGCGCAGCGGGCGGAGGAGTCTGCCCGCGACGAGCCAGCTGACGACACCACCGCTGCCCCCGACCACGAGCAGCGCCGGGACCGAGACGATGACGAAGAGGCGGAGGACGTCGTCGCGGCCGGTGATCTCGTACACGTCGTGCGTCGACCCGTAGGGGAACGGGCCTGCCGTGAACGCGTAGCCGGGGACGATGGCGAGGACTGCGAAGACGACCGCGAGCATGACGGCGCCGGTGAGCAGGATCAGGGCCGTGTAGGTCAGGGTGAGCCGCGCCCGGATCGACAGACGGTGCAGCGCAGGGATCCTCATGCTTCGGGACGATCGCGGACAGGACCCTGTGCGATCGCGTACCCGACACCGGGCAGCGTCCGGATGGCGTCGGGACTGCCGAGCTTCTTCCGCAGGGTCGAGATGGTCAGCCGGACCGCGTTGGTGAACGGGTCAGCGTGCTCGTCCCACACCTGCTCGAGCAACTGCTCGGCACTCACGACGCCACCGTCCGCACGCAGCAGGACCTCGAGGACCGCGAACTCCTTCCGCCCCAGGCGCAGGTAGCGTCCGTCGCGGTAGGCCTCACGTCGGAAGGGGTCGAGCCGGAGGCCCGCCGTCTCGAGGACCGGCGCGACCGCGCGACGTGCTCGCCGGTTGAGCGCGCGGAGCCGTGCCACGAGCTCCTCGAAGTCGAAGGGCTTGCCCAGGTAGTCGTCGGCCCCGAGCTGGAGGCCGTGGACCCGCTCCGCGAGTGTCGTCGACGCCGTCAACATGAGGACGCTCGGCGCTTCCGGATCAGCAACGATCCGGGCACAGACCTCGTCGCCGTGCAGACCGGGGATGTCCCGGTCGAGCACGACCACGTCGTACGCGTGGACGGCCAGCTGATCGAGCGCGGCGAAGCCGTCGCCCACCGTGTCGGCGGCGATCGCTTCGAGCCGCAGGCCCGCGCGGATCGCCTCCGCCAGGAACGGCTCGTCCTCCACCACCAGTACCCGCACGTCGCTCCTCGCTGCTCCGGCCGATCCGGACCCGGTCAGCACAGCAGATCGGATGTATGCGGAGCGTATGCGCTCGACCAGACGCTCGGCTGACGTGCCGACTGTTCCGATGAGGGCATGTCCAGAACCGACCCCGCGCTCGAGAACCCTGTCCTGCCGTCGTTGACCGGCCTGCGCTGGGTCGCTGCGTTCGGGGTCTTCGCCTACCACGTGCGGAACCTCGGGTACTTCGACGGGAACGCGCAGAGCACCCTGAGCGCCGTGGTCGGCAGCGGCGACACCGGCGTCTCGCTGTTCTTCATGCTCTCCGGCTTCGTCCTGGCCTGGTCAGACCGCACCGACGGGGAGCGCGCAGGACCGGTCCGAGCAGCACTGACCTTCTGGTGCCGACGCGCCGCGCGAGTCTGGCCACTGCACCTGGTTGCCGTCCTCGCCGCGATCGTCGTGGGAGCGACACTGATGCCGAGCATCCGGACGACGTCGCCGGCAGCCCTCGTGGCGAACGTCCTGCTCGTCAACGCCTGGCACGCACCGTGGTGGCAAGCCGGGAACCCAGTGTCGTGGTCCCTCGCCTGCGAAGCGTTCTTCTACCTGACGTTCCCGTTCCTCATCCGACCGATCCGACACGCCCACCCGGCCGTGCTCACGGCCCTCGCCGTGCTCGCAGCCGTCCTCGTCCTGGTCGCACCGGTGCTCGTGCCGCACCTGCCCGGTTCTCCCGTCCCGGCGAGCTGGCCACCGGCACGGTTCCCCGAGTTCCTGCTCGGCGTCCTGAGCGCTGCCCTGGTGCGCTCAGGCGCCTGGCGCGGACCACGACTCGCGGTCCCCGTCCTGCTGACGGTCGCGGGCCTCCTCGCCGCAGACCTGCACCCCACCTCGGGGTTCGCACTGACCGGCTGCACGGTCGTGGGGTTCTCCCTGCTGCTGCCCGCGCTCGCCAGGGCGGACGTCGAAGGACGCACCACCGGCCTGTCGTCTCCGCTGCTCGTGCACCTGGGGACCAGGTCGTTCGCGTTCTACCTCGTCCATCTCCTGACGATCGACGCCGTGCTGGCCTTCCGGCCCCAGGGCGCGGCCGACGGCGGCGTCACCAGCGCCTTCCTGGCCCTGCTCGCGTTGGTGGTCGCGATGGCCGTCGCGACCGTCCTGCACGACGCGGTCGAGGTTCCGGCACGCCGACTTCTGCTGCACTGCCTCGGGAACCGCGCAACACAGCCCGGCGTCAGCTCCCCGCGCATCCCCACCAGCGTCGCCACGACCCCATCGAGACAGTGACCGCTCGTGCCTGCATCAGGTCGGGGTGCTGTCGGAACGGACGAGCGAACGTGCTGCACGCGACGACACCGTGTCCTGCATCGAGGTACCGACGATGACGGCTGCGAGGGCGTCCATGGCCGGTGTGAGTTCGACACCTTCCAGCTGCGCACGGAGCCAGACCCGGAACTGTTCCTTCGCCGCCGTGGCCGCCGCGGCGAGCTGCCGTCCCGCAGGCGTGCAGCTGAGCTGGATCCGGCGCCGATCATCCGCACTCTCCTGGCGATCGACCATCCCCGCCGTGACCATGCGGTCGACGAGCCTGCTCGGGTGCCCGCCTTCGAAGAGCACCAGCCCGCCGAGCTCTCCCAACGACATCGGTCCGTACAGGTCGAGGAGTTGCAGCACTTCCGCCTGGCTGGGCGTCACGCCGAGCGGTTTGAGGAGCTCGGTCAGGCGCCTGTCCGACTCCCGCGAGACAGCCTTCGTCAGCAATCCCAGTCGTTCGAGGTCATCCATCCCTCGATCCTCCCACAGCAGGCATATGCTGTAGCACATGATGACATCGCACTTGAATGGCCCTCGCCTCGCGATCACCGGCGCGAACAGTCGCACCGGTCAGCAGATGCTCGCCGAACTGCACGGAGACGCCGTCGCGCTCGTTCGCCGGAGTGGCCGGGTCGATGCCGCCACGGTGATCACGGACTGGACGACGTCGACTGCCGCCGAGACCGCCCTCGGCCAGGTCGACGCCGTTGCGCACCTCGCCGGCAACTTCGGCGCGCCGCACTGGGAGGACTACCTCGCCGGCACGGTCGAGACCACCCGACGGGTCGCCGATTCGGTCGGCGAAGGCACCCGCATCGTCTACCTCTCCCAACTCGGGGCGGACTCCTCCGCCGAGAACTGGTACGAGCGCGCCAAGGGCATGGCGGAAGAGATCCTCGCCCCGATGAACGCCACCGTGTTCCGCATCAGCGCGATCGTCGGCGGCCGAGAGAACCCCCAGCCGTTCGACTTCATGGTGCGTGGCGGCACGGACGGAGATCCGGTCCCGATCGCCGGGGACGGCTCCCAGGTCTTCCGTCCGATCCACATCGATGACGTCGTCACGGCGATCCTGCTCGCGACCCGGCCCGGCGCGCCGAGTGGCGTGTTCGACCTCGTCGGGCCTCAGCAGCACACGATGCAGGAATGGGTCGACATCGCCCACGGCGGTCCGACTCCCACGACCCGGCGGGACGATCTCCCGCCAGCGATCGACGACCTCCTCGCCAACCCGGTCACTCCTGGCGATCCCACCGCGCTGCTGGCTGCCTTCCCGGAGCTCCAGCTGACCGACTGGCGCCCCTGAGCACGGATCACACCGGCGTCGTCAGGCACGTGACCGAGCGTTCAGATTCACGCGACCCGGGTGGTCCTCCGGTCCTCGTACCCGCGGACGGCATCGTCGAGGTCCTGCCCAGCCGACCGGGCACGCAGAGCCCCTCGTGCGGAGCAACTCAACGCTGGGCCGCAGGCCGCACGACGATCTCGTTCACGTCGACGTCGGGTCGCTCGGCCACCGCGTAGGAGACAGCGCGGGCGATGGCGTCGGCAGAGATCGACTCGGCACGGTAGACGACCATCGCGGCGGCGGCGGAGGCGTCGGTGATCGTTGCGGCGAGCTCGGACTCGGTGACTCCTGGTGACACGGTGGTGACACGGATCCCGCGCGGTGACTCCTGGCGCAGCCCCTCGGTGATCGCCCGTGCTGCGAACTTCGTGCCGCAGTAGACAGCCGCTGTGGGCGAGACGTCGTAGGCGCCGACGGACGCGATCGTCACGACGTGGCCCGTGCCCTGGGCGAGCATGGTGGGCAGGGTCGCCGTGATGCTGTGGAGGAGGCCGCGGACGTTGACGTCGATCATCCTGTCCCACTCGTCGACGAGGCCTGCGGCGAGGGGCGACAGCGGCATCACGCCGGCGTTCGCGACGAGCACGTCGATCCGCCCGAAGCGTGCCCGGGCAGCAGCCGCGAACTCCTGCACCGAGGCGAGGGCGGTCACGTCGAGCGGCACTGCCATCGCCGTACCGCCCGCCCCCTCGATCTCGGTGACGAGCTCGTCGAGCCGGTCGGTGCGCCGAGCCCCGAGCACGACGGGGTGGCCGGCCGCGGCGAGGCGGACGGCCGTCGCGCGCCCGATGCCGCTGGAGGCGCCCGTCACGAGGACGACCTTCCGTCGGTGCAGCACCATGCCCGCGTGGTGCAGGACGTCGTCCCTGAAGTCGCCGTCCGCGGTGAAGCCGGTGTCGTCTCGGTAGTCGATGTGGTCGCCGTCGACCTCGTAGGTGCCCACGTAGGCCGCCTCACGGTCACCTCGGGCCTCCACGTAACGGCCGTCGGGCCGGAGCTCGTGGCGGATGCGGCCGTCGGCGGTGACCCAGAGGCCGAGGTAGGGGTGAACGGGCTGGGGCGTGCTGCTGGTGTCCATGCCCCCAGCCTCGACGCCGCTCAGCCCCGGACCATCGCCCTGTCCTGCCGGGGTACGGCAGGACCAGGGAGGCGGCGCTCCTGCCACCTACCCTGGTCCCGTGCCCATGCCCGCCGACGACCTCACCCTCGCCGCGTACCTGCGCGCCGTCCGCGGCCGCCTCACCCCGGAGTCGCTCGGACTGCCAGGCGGAGGTGTCCGCCGGGTGCCCGGGCTCCGCCGCGAGGAACTCGCCGTGCTGGGCGGCCTCAGCGTCGACTACTACACACGGCTCGAGCAAGGGCGGGAGGTGAGTCCCGGCGCCGCCGTGCTCGAGGGCATCGCCGACGGGCTCGAGCTCGAGGGCGACGAGCGCGACCACCTGTTCTCGTTGGCCGGGCTGGTTGCTCCCCCGCGACTCCCGCGCGTGGCGACGTCGGTGACGCCGGCTCTCGGGCAGCTGCTCGACTCGTGGTCGGCACACCCCGCGTTCGTGATCGACCCCGCGCACGAGATCCTCGCCGCGAATGCCCTGGCCCGCGCGGTGTACGCCCCTTTCGGACGCTTCGACAACCTCGTGCGGATGACCTTCCTCGACCCGACGGCGCGGCACTTCCACGCCGACTGGGACCGCGCCGCCGACGCAACCGTCGCGAGCCTGCGGGCGGCGACCGCGGAGTTCGGGGGCGACCCGCGCCTCCTCCGTCTCGTCGCGGAAGTGAACGACGCCAACCCGGAGTTCGCCGAACGGTGGAGCACGCAACGGGTACGGCGCAAGACGACCACCGCGAAGCAGTTCGAGCACGCGGAGGTCGGGCGGCTGGAGTTCGACGCCCACACCTTCGCCGTCGAGGGATCACCCGGCCTGCAGCTCGTGGTCTACGGCTACGAGGCAGGATCTGCAACGGCGCGCGCGCTGATCCTGCTCTCCATGGGCGCGGCGAGCACATCGACGATCAGCGAGCCCGCGGCGATCTTGTCATGAGACTGAGGAAGCAAAGTCGAACTGGCTTGGCCCGGCCGCTCCGTCTCAGCCGTCCTCGCCGAGCACCAAGGAGAACGCCTCGCTCGAGAGCGTTGGCACGCCGAGGTCTCCAGCCAGCGTCACCACGGCGCGGTCGTTCGACACCACCACCCAATCCGCACCGAACAGACCCAGCTCGGCCTCGGCCAGCGCGTCAAGCGCGCAAGCGAGCAACAAGGGGTCGGCATTCCCGAGATTTGCGTAGAGGTCGATGAGGGTCGTGTCGTCAGCTGGAACACGTTGGAGGACGGCCGCGAGGTGCAGGAGGACGCCCTCGTTGGTCATGTATTCGAGCGCGCGCAGCGAATCGACGTCTGGAAGGAATCTTGCTTCGTGGAGCACCTCGGACGGCAGCCGACACTGCTCGTGAACGAACGCCGAGGAGCGCTGCTCCTGGGTCAGCCGAGTCAACACGTTGTTGTCGAGGAGGTAGAACGTCCCCATCATCCGAGCGCCTCCCGGAAGTCTCGAATCTCTCGCGGTCGGATCTTGTTCGCGCAGACCGCTCGGCAGAACTCACCTTCGGTGATCTTGCCGGCATCCAGCGCGCCGAGCATTCGAACGGACAGCTCTCGGCCGTTGTACGTCCGGACCCCGTTGACCGGTTTCGGCTGGCGGCCCTGCGACTTCGGCCGATTGGCGAATTCGAGGCGAAGTTCCTCGAGGTGTTGCTGAGCCCCGGAACGGCTGATGAGCCCGAGTCGCTGGAGGCGCACGACCATCGCGCTCGGAGTCACTTTGAACGAGTCGGCGGTACTCCTGATCTCCCCAAGATCATCGGACGAAACCGTTCTCATCTGCGTCACCGGCATCAGGATCTCGCCAACGATGTCGTACTCGCGGCCCGGGTTCGACGCGAGGTTCCGGCCGTCGTAGGTGACCGGCGCGAAGATGCCGCGAGCGACCAAGACCGTGAGGAGGGTCAGCGTGAAGAGCTGACGCCCCTCCGGCTCCTCGTCGTCGCCGTGGCTCCCCCGCGAGAGGAAGATGTACGGGACCTTCTTGTCCTTAATGGTCAGCCCACTGAACTTGACCTCGATGAGCTGAGGCATGAAGCCGCGGACGCTGCGCGACACGAGGATCTGGTGCGCTTCCAGCGTCTCGATGAGCAACGAGAGGGCGGCACCCTTCGATCGAGCCGAGCGGAGTACGGCCACATCCAAGTCGAGAGCCGTGAGCAGCACGGCGACGTCCTCCTCGATCGTCGCCCGAGGCCTCCGGAGGACTCCAACGACCTTGTTCTCGGCGAGCGACTCGTCGTGAGTGCGCAGCATCATCTGCTTCCGCACAAGATCCTTGACGATGAGCTCGACGTCGCTGAGCTCGATCGTCGTACGCGAATTGACGGCGAAAGTGTCCTTGCTCAGCCCTTGCAGCAGCTTCTTCGTCTTCGTTTCGACCTGCGCCCGAACCAGCTCGCGCGGCGCGAAGCAGAGCGCGTACGGCACCTGTGCGGTGCGCGCTAGATCAACGAGATCTGAGAAGCTGATCGTTGACCGTTCGAGGGCGTGGCGATACGGAACACGTGCGCTCACGACAGAGTTCTCGAACAGCTCGACGAAGACGAGGCGGTCGATCATCACGCGACTCCCGTGCAGCGTGACCGCGATCGTCCCTGACTGGTCGAGGCTCACGGCATCGCCTCGTGGTGGCTCAACGACCCCGACCCAGTGGCTGCAGCGCTCCCCATCCGACCGACGATCCCTCATATCGGCAGTCAAAGCGACCCCGAGTTCGGGTGTCGAGCGAGTCCGCTCGCCAACCGGAGGTCATCAAGAGCGTGGCGCCTACGAATGCGCTTTGACCCGATCCCGCAGCAAACCACCGGCGCGCAGTGCTCGAGAGCCCGTACGTTCTGAGCATGGGCGTTCTCACGGTGACAATTCGTCCCGGTCGGCGAACGGAAGTCCAGAACATGCCGTTCGAGGGCAATGGACGCGGCTACACCATCCTCGGAGACATGTTCTGCACATCACGGCGTGGTCAGGTTGGCTACTCCCCCAGCTCACGATCGTGGCCGGTCTCGCGGCCGCACACGAATGCGGTCATCCTAGGACTTGCCGCACGATACGGCCGGCTGAAGGTCGTCCGGCACGGCGGTGTCGAAAAGTGCGCGGAAGCGTGCTGAAAGACCGGACGCCCCGAGAACGCGTGGCTCTGCGAATGCGCATGTGCTGGACAAAATCACGGCTTGGGCAGCCGTTCAAGGTCACAGTGGGCGGCAGTGGACCCGGCGGACAACTATCGGTGAAGACTCGTACGCCCCACGAGTTCTACGTCGGCTGACGAAGGGTCCAGTCGGCGAAAAAAATTCGCGAAGGCGAATTCAACTCATTCGTGGGCTGGCCGTGGCGTCAGCGCACCGACCTTCCGAGCTGCTGATGCGTACATCGAGCCGCCACCACTGCCAGCGTCCAGTGGGCTCTGGCGGGCTCGAACCGCCGACCACTTCGGTGTAAGCGAAGTGCTCTACCAACTGAGCTAAGAGCCCTCAAGGCTGATCCTACTTGGCAATGAGCCGGCATCGTGACGACGAGCGACTTGACTCGCCGTCGCCGACGACGTTGGCCGACTCCCGCGTGCGAGATACTTACCCTCGGCGCTGTGGCGCTCGTCGACCCGACCGGGTCCACTCGAAGGGCCGGGGGTCCCGTGATCAAGTGCATCGTCCGTATCGACGGCATCGGCCTCTTCCAGCGTTGGCAACCCGGCAACGATTCCGCAAACTTTGAGCGGATCAACGTGGTCTACGGCGGCAACGGCACCGGCAAGTCGTCTATCGCACGCGCCTTTGGCGAAGCGACCGCGGAGTCCGCGGCCTCGACCGTGCATGTCTCAGTCGAGGATGGCGACAGGCTTCGTCAGGTCACGTCGAGCGAGGATCCCTTCTGGACTCGCGTGCGCGTTTTCAACCACGACTACATCGAGAACAACCTGAGCTTCGGCGCGGATCGCAGCGAGGCAGCACCGCTTCTCGTCCTCGGTCAGGAGAGCGTTGGTCGCGAGGCGCGGCTCGCGCAGATCGCGGACCGCCTCGAAGCCATCGAAAGCGAGGAGCGGCTCGCGATCGAGGATGCCGGCCGCGCACGACATGCTGCCGACAGTCTCGCAACGTCGACCGCGACGACGATCCACAGCGAGCTGCAGCACGTGAGCACACGGTACGGCCGGGCCTACAACCGTCGCCAAGTGAAGACCTTGCTGGACGCCTTCCCGACCAGGTTCGACGAATCCCTCGACGAGGTCATTTCGACGCATCTCGGCACTGTTCGTCCACAGAAGATGGAGCCAGTCGCCCTCCTCCCCAACACCGGTGAAAGTGTCCTTCCGCTCGTCACCGAAGTGGGCCACGCGCTTGCCACCTCGGTGTCGAACGTGGTGCTCGACGACCTGGCCGAGCATCCCGAGGGCAGCACCTGGGTGAGTGAAGGCCTGTCGAGGCACGAGCAACGCGACCGGTGCCTGTTCTGTGGCGGTGTGGTGACCGACGCGCGCCGAGGTGCTCTGGCCGCGCATTTCGACGACCGGTTCCGGGAGCTGGAGCGCACGCTCAACGCGCTGGACAGTCGCGTCGCATCGGTCATCTCGGCGCAGCAGGGCATCATCTCGCGGGCGCCGGCAGCGAATCTCCTGTACCCGGCGCTCCGGGAAACGTACGGTGAAGTGCTCGCCGGGGTGCGAGAAGCCATCACATCTCGAAGCGAGGCGCTCGACGCGGTTCGCCGTGCGATCGCGACCAAGCGCTCCGCGATGTTCGACGTGGTCACGTTCGATGCCGGTGCAGTCGACGGCCAATCGGACGACGTAGCCGCGCTCAACCTCGTGCTGCGGGACCACAACGACCGTTCGGCGGCGTTCGAGTCGATCCGCGCGGACGCCGCCGATCGTGTCGAGCGCGCCCGGGTCGAGTTGATCCGCTCGGAGTACGTGTCGTTGTCCGAGCGAGCGATCCGCGCCGAGCAACGAGCGTCAGACCATGGCGCCGAGCGCGAGCAGTTGACCCGCGAACGTGAGCGGCTGAACTCTGCCGGGCTCGACGCGGGACCACTTGCAAGCGAGCTCACCCGAGACGTTGCCGTCCTCCTCGGTCGCGATGAACTCAGCTTCACCGCTGTCGACGGGCGTTACGCCATCGAACGGGACGGGCGCCCGGCCGTCGGTCTCAGCGAGGGCGAACGGACAGCGATCTCCCTGCTCCACTTCCTGTGCAGCCTCCGCGACGAGACGATGCGTGGCGCCGACCTGACCGTCGTCATCGACGATCCGGTGTCGAGTCTCGACCAGGAGATCATGGTCGGCGTCTCCGGGCACCTCTGGAACACCTTCGTCGGAGCGGGTATCCGCCACCAGCTGATCCTGCTCACGCACAGCTTTGAGCTCTTCCGAATGTGGGTGAACCAACTGGACCGGCTGAACTCGCGGATCCGCCGGGACAACTCGTACTCATTGCACGAGCTGCGCTCGAGGGTGAGTCGCGACGCTGAGGACGTCCCCCGTCGCGTGCCGGTCCTGCGGAGCTGGAGCGACCCTCAGCTCCGCAAGAAGCTGCGCTCCCAGTACCACTACCTGTTCTGGCGGGTCGGCAGTTCCGTCCTTGAGCGGAACGCCGGTACGCAGTTCGAGGCTGAGCTTGAGGCTGCTGCGCTTCTACCGAACGCCGCGAGGCGCCTCTTGGAGTCGTTCCTGGCCTTCCGGTTGCCAGTGCACATGGGCGACTTCGAGGGGAGTATGCGGACGGCGTTCGACGAACACCGAATCGAGCAACCAGTTCGCCAGCGTCTGGTGCGGTTCCTTCACCAGTCGTCGCACAGCGAAGAAGCGGACATCTCTCGTCCCGTGGACATGCACGAGGCGGTGGTCGTCCTCGAGTCGGTGTTCCGCTTCATCGCGGCAGTGGATCGGCCGCACTTCGAGCAGATGTGTGCCGCCGTCGTCCCGGACCTCTCGTACATCAGTACGTCCTCGGTCACGGTGGAACCGGTCCCTGCCGCGTGACCTGGGCTTTCGACAACCACCGCAGCGCGAGCGACGGGACTGACATCCACGGTGTAAATGTGGCGCTCTACCAGCTGAGCTAAAGGCCCTCACCACGATCCTAGGGCGTCAGCGCTCGATCGTCGTCGAACCAGGCGGGCACGTCACGACACCCCGCACCGGGGTCGATCGCAGCGGATCACGAGTCCCTTCGCGTCCTCGTCCCGGTCCTCCGGAACGCCACCGGACAGCACGATCGGGGTGTCGTCGGCGCTGAGGCCGATCGCCAGCGTGCTGGTGCTCGACCGTTCGTCCTGCACCGCCGGGAACCGGGCGATCGTCGTCTGCTCGGAGCTGGTGCACCGCGCATCACGGCACGAGAGCAGTCCCAGAGTGCCGCGTTCCTCGTCACGGACTGCGACGAGTGGCCGCCCCGATCGGTCGATGACGAACGCCGGAAGCAGGTTCGTCGGCCCGTTCGGCGTGATGTCCGTGTGCGACGAAGACGAGCACGACGCATCCGCGCAGAACGTCAGCCGTTGGGTCGCGATCCCGTTCGACCGCGCGAGCACGACCGGGTTCCCGTCGCCGCCGATCGCCACCCGGGCGTCGTACGCCTCGTCCCACGCCCGGACCGGCTCCCCCGGCGGGATCGCGTGCGACAGGTCGCGGACGACGGGCTGGCCGCTGTCCGGGCTGAACGACACGAGCCGAAGGGCGGTGAAGGTCGGCGAACGAGCGTCGGTCTCCGACACCAGCGAGACCACCGCGGTGCCGTCCGGCGCGACGGCGACGTCCACACCCTGGTGGTCCAGCGGCGGGATCCACGGCAGCGCCACCTGCCGAACCGTGTGTTCGACGCAGGACACGTCCTCGCAGAACACGGCGACCAGGTGCGAGCGTCCTTCCGGTTCACCGCCGCGGGCGATCCCGACCACGACCGGCCGGTCGCCGGAACTCGCGACTGCCACGTCGGTCATCCAGTAGCTGACGCGCCCCTGATCGGTCTCCACGATGTCGACGGCGGCGACCGTGGTGCGGCGCCCCTCCGGGCGATCGACGGCCGGCGTCTCGTCGGCGGAGTCACGCTGCTCCGCCCGTCTCCCCGCGGGCCAGGCGGCATCGTCAGACTTCGGGGCCACATCGAGTTGGTCCGCGCGTGAGTGCACGACTTCGAGCTCGTACTGCTCCGCGACCTCGTCCTCGAACCGCACCTTCCAATGGGCAGTGAGCAGCCCGCCGTCGCCGGTCCTCCCGATCGCGGAGCCGCCGGTCAGGCCGGGCATCTCCATGGGGGTGTCGCACGACGCATGCCCACACATCCGCAGACGGCTGGGCGGTGTCGACGGCGTGCTCACGACCGCCGTCCGGCCTCCGACGTCCGCGATGTCGCCGCCGAGCAGGCCGCGCGCGTCGGCAGGGGCGGCGTCGTACTGCACAACGCCGAGCGGATTGCTCGAGACGATCACCGCGAACACCACCGCCGGGACGAGCACCACGCCCGCTCCGACGAGTCCAGGCCGCGCCCGTCGTCCCCGGGCCATCGGATCGGCCGGGTCGACCGCCAGCGGTGACCGAAGCCGACCGCCTTCGTTCCGCGTTGCGGCTCCGCGGACCGCGATCGCGACGATGACCAGCACCAGACCGGTCACGGCGACGCAGCACCAGGCCACGATGACGCTGCTCCGGAGCACGGACGGCGGCAACAGGCGCAGCAGCAGCAGGACGCCGACCCCGAGCACCGTCATCAGCGCCGCTCCCCCGACGAGCGCGCGGCGCGGCGTCGCCTCGTGCCCACCACGGACGATGACCCGACCAGATCCCCAGGCGCGACGGAAGGCCGATCGACGGGGCACACCGGCCACGAGCAACGCCCACCCGAGCAGCAGCGGCGCCACGATGACGACACCGACCGCCAGCACCACGACGATCACGACGGTGCCCCAGACACTTGCCCGCCACGACACGGCGGTGGCCGTCCCCGCCGCCACCGCCACCAACGCGACGAGAGCGGCCTCGACGACGAGCCGCCAGTGGTGGACCGACCACTGCCACGCGTCGCGCGGCCCCGCGGTCGCATCATCCGTGGCCGCGAGCATGACCACGGTGGTTGCGGTCACCCCGAAACCGAGCCCGAGCGCCGCGATGACCGTGCCCACGGCGAGCAGGGCCACGGGTACCCCGGCGCCGTCGAGCGCCGCGAACGCACCGTTCACCAGGGCGACGCGACCGCCCGGCACGCCGAGCAGGAGCACCACCCCGGCCAGCAGCAGCCCGGCCGTGAACGGCACGACGAGGGCGAGCCCCGCGCGGCCCCCGCTCCACGCGATCGACGGCACGGGTGGTGGACCGTACTGCCGCCGCACCGCGGTCTCGGTCGAACCCGTCCTGGCGACACCCGTCCCCGGTCGTGCACCATCCATATGCTCGTCCCCCTCCGACAGCGTCCGCCCATGCTGTCAGGTTCGACGCCAGACGTCCAGAAGGTGACATTTCAGCCGCGGACCCGCGCGCTGGCGAGCGTGGCCACCCCAAATGGTTTAGCCCCAGACTTACTTTCGACGATATGAAGCTCTACGCTTAACCCATGCAGTCCGAGCCCGTGATCGCCGTGATCGTCGACCTGGTCGACTCTCGCACGCTCGAGGACCGCTCCGCAGCCCAGCAGGACGTCGAGCACGCCTTCGACAGTACCCCGGACATCACCGCACTCGACCCCCTCCGCGCCACCGTCGGCGACGAGTTCCAGGTCATCTACGCCACGCTCACCGACGCCCTCGTGGCGACGACGGCCGCGACCCTCGCACTCCCCCCGACCGTGCAGATCCGCCTCGGCATCGGCCGCGGGCAGGTCCGGACGATCGGCACCGGCGGCGCCGGCGGCCCGCTGCAGGACGGCCCGGGCTGGTGGTCGGCGCGGGACGCCATCAACGAGACCCACCGGCGCGAGGACGGCCGGACCGCGTTCCTGCGGTCCTGGTACCACGACGCCGACGACCGCCACGGAACGACGGAGCGACTCGTGAACGCCTACTTCCTCAGCCGCGACCACGTCGTCTCGCGGCTCGCGCCCCGGGCCCGCCGGATCGCACTCGGTCTGGTGCAGGGCCGGACGCAAGCGCAGATCGCCGCGGACGAGGGGATCACCCCGTCGGCGGTGTCCCAGTCCGTGCAGAAGTCGGGCGTCGCCGCCCTGGTCGAGGGCCTGCGTGTCCTCGGGGACGGGGGCCGCTGATGCTCGCCGGAGTCCTCCTGACCCTCGTCGGGCTCGCCGACGTGGTCCGCGCACGGACCGGGACCGACGCGGCACCACGGCGCGTGCTGACCACCACGGTGATCGTCCTGCTCTGGGCGGCCGTGACGACCGTGGCGGTGCTCGGCCTCGGCCTCGCGGTCTGGTCGGTGCTGGTCACGGTCGTCCTCGCAGCCGCGTGGGTCGCGACGACGATCCCGGTGCGGTCCGGGGGCGCACCCGGCGGTCGCGATCGGGCACTCCCCTGGCTCCGACGCTCCGGGTCTTGGCCGGCCGTCCTGCTCGCCGTCGCGGTCGCCGCGCTGCTGCTCTGGGCGCCGGCTGCCGACGCCTCGGGCTTCGTGGTCGACTGGCACCGTGACGCCGGCCCGGCCTTCGTCGGAGCGGTGCCGCTCGCGGCGCTCGTCGCCGGCATCGGGTCCGCACTGTTCCTGGTCGACTCGGCCAACGTGGTCGTCGCCCAGGCGCTGCCAGCAGAACTCTCCCCGGACGCCCAGCGCACAGCGGCGGCGGCAGCAGCCGGCCGACCGAAGCGCTTCGGCCGACGACGCACCGGCAGGGCGTCGGACGCAGACGCAGACGCAGACCGCACGGTCACCCTCAAGGGCGGACGCATGATCGGTCCGATCGAGCGCCTGCTGCTCGCCGGGTTCTCGTTGGCCGGCGCCTTCCCCGTCGTCGCCGCGCTGATCGCCGCGAAGGGGATCGTCCGGTTCCCCGAGATCCGCCGCGAGACGACCGGGTACCAGGCCGAGTACTTCCTGATCGGCAGCCTGGTGAGCTGGGCGATGGCCTTCGCCGCCGCCGGCATGTGCTGGTTGCTGGCACTGGGCTGACGAACGCCCCCGGCCCCCGATCACCGCAGGTACGCTCTCCCCCGTGAACGGTGTCGGAGTCGGTGTCCTCGACGAAGCCGGGCGGCTCCGCCTGCTCGGCGCCGGTGTGACGGGCGCGGCCTTCGCCGTCGTCCTGGTCATGCTGGTCCTGTCCTCGTGGACCGAGGCGACCACCACCGTCCTGGTCTCGGCCGGCATCCCGACCGCCGTGGCCGGTGCCGCGATCGCCGTCGTCCTGCAGCGCCGTGCCTGGCGCGCCGAGGGCGGCTACGAACGGTCGATCGTCGTGCGCGAGTGGATCGCCGACGGGCAGGTGCCTGCGGGTGTGCCGGCGGACCAGTGGATCCCGCTCGTGCAGGCCCAGGCCGACCGCGAGGGCGCCGGCTGGGGCAAGGTCGTCCTCGGCGTGCTGTGGATCGCGATGACCTGGTCGATGCGCGACCAGTACGGCACGCTCATCACGACGATGCTCATCCTGCTCTGGAGCGCGATGGCCCTGTGGGCAGCCGTCTGGGTCATCCCCCGCGCCCGGGCAGCGCGAGCGCTCCTGCGCCGCGGCGTCTCGACGATCGGCTGAACCCCGCACACGCGCGTCTGACTACGCTCGGACCCATGCAGAGTCGCACCCTCGGCCGCACCGGCCGCTCCGTCTCCCCCATCGGTCTCGGTACCTGGCAGTTCGGCGGTGACTGGGGTCCCGTCTCCGAAGCCGACGCCAACGCCGTCATGGACGCCTCCGTCGAGTCGGGCGTCACCCTGTTCGACACCGCCGACGTCTACGGCGACGGTCGCAGCGAGCAGCTCATCGGCGCGTGGCGTGCCGCGAACCCCGACGTGCCGCTGACGATCACCACGAAGATGGGCCGTCGCGCCGACCAGGTCCCCGAGAACTACGTCGCCGCGAACTTCCGCGAGTGGGTGGACCGCTCGCGGAAGAACCTCGGGCAGGACACCCTCGACCTCGTCCAGCTGCACTGCCCGCCGACCCCGGTCTACGAGGACGACGCCGTCTACGACGCCCTCGACGCGCTGGTCGCCGACGGCTCGATCGCCGCCTACGGCGTCAGCGTCGAGACCGCCGACCAGGCCCTCACCGCGATCGCCCGGCCCGGCGTCGCGAGCGTCCAGATCATCCTCAACGCGTTCCGTCTCAAGCCGCTCGACCGCGTGCTGCAGGCGGCCCGGGAGGCAGGGGTCGGCATCCTGGCGCGCGTCCCGTTGGCCTCGGGGCTGCTCTCGGGCAAGTACACGACCGACACGTCGTTCGCCGAGGGCGACCACCGCAACTACAACCGCCACGGCGAGGCCTTCGACCAGGGTGAGACCTTCAGCGGCGTCGACTACGACGACGGCGTGCGTGCTGCGCAGACCTTCGCGGCGTCCCTGCCGGACGCCGTCTCGGTCCCGCAGGCGGCGCTCGCGTGGATCCTCGCGCAGGACGGTGTCACCGCGGCGATCCCCGGCGCGCGCAACCCGGAGCAGGCGCGCTCGAACGCCGCAGCGGGCGACCTGCCGCCGATCGAGGGCCTCGACGCCACCGTGCACGACCTGTACGACACGTGGTTCCGCGCGAGCGTCCACGACCGCTGGTGAACCTGCGGAGCGTCGCGGTCGCGGTGGCCGCACTCCTGCTGCTGTCCGGGTGCGCCGCACCCGGAGCGGTCACCACCCGCGACGCTCCACCCTGGCCACGGCCGACCGACCTGACGGCCCGCGCCGAGTCCGCCGGGCTCCGGAACGTCTGGGGCGAACGGCTGGCCGAGCACGTGCACACGCACCTGACGATCCTGGACGGCGACGAGCCGGTGACCGTCCCGGCGAACATCGGGCACTCGGACAGCCGGAAGTTCGCCGCGGAGATCCACACGCACGACACGTCGGGCATCGTGCACGTCGAGTCCCCGACGGAGCAGACGTTCACGCTCGGGCAGTTCTTCGACGAGTGGGGCGTCTCGCTCGGTCCGGAGCACGTCGGTGGTCTGCGCGGCGAACTGACGGTGTGGGTCGACGGGCACCGGAGGATCGGCAATCCGCGCTCGATCGAGCTCACGGACCTGCGCCAGGTCGTCCTCGTCGTCACCACCGTCGGCGAGGTCCCGCACCTGCCGGCCACCTTCGACTGGCCGCCACAGTACGACTAGCGCCGGAACCGGCTCGGCTCAGGCCTCCTTCGCAGCGACCCACGACAGGTCGAGGTCCCACTGCTCGACCGACCCGGCCGGCAGCTGCCACACGTACTCGTTCTTGAGCTTCTTGCCGTCCTCGCGGAACGGCCCCGTCCGGTACGGGTAGAACGCGACCGTCGGCAGCGTGCCGGGCGGCGCCGTGCGGATCGCGTTCGAGAAGTCCTTGTTCAACCGGCGCAGCTCGGCGATCACGGCGCCCCGGGCGGCGTCCGCGTCGAACCCGCCGGCACCCGAGGCGAGCTGGAACGCGATGTGCAGCTGCCGGTCACCGCGGTCGTCCTCGTAGCTGATCAGCCGATGGTTCTCGACGGCCTCGAGCAGCTCCGGGTCGCCGTACACGACGTCCCGCACCACGTCGGGTGCGACGACGGCCCCGTTGTAGTCGACGGACAGGTCGGACCGGCCGTAGTGGAACAGCAGCGGCAGGTCGAGCTCGGCCTCGGCGGCGAGCGCCGCGTGTCCGGTCGCCCGCAGTACGGAGCGGAGTTCCTTCATCCGCACGACGTGTCCGCGGTCGTGGATGTTGTAGCGGATGCGTGGGCTGATGTTCTCGGAGCGGGCGATGGTCACGACGAGTTCACCGAGGTCGTTCGTCTCGATCAGGTAGCCGAACGGGTTGAACTGGAACACCATCGGCAGAACCCCGTACTCGCCCTGCTTGGTCAGGGCGGCGGAGAGTTCCGGTGAGGCGGCGATCGCCCGGCGGAGCTGCACGCTGAACGGTGTCTCGATGCCGAGGTTGATCTCGAGGTCGCTCGCCCCGTAGGAGCCGAGGACGGCCTGCGCGTACTGCTCGATGTGGGCGCGCATGTTCTCGCTGATGCCCTCGCCCCCGAACGCGGCGACGATCGTGTACTGGCTCCAGTCGAGTCGGTCGTCCTCGAACAGGGCCTTCAGGAACGGCGGGTAGCTGCAGATGATGTAGGTGAAGTCGGTGCCGAACTCGCGCATCGTCTGCACGATCTTGTCGCGGTCCGGTCCGATGGACTTGATCATGGAGGACTCGGTGAGCGAAGCGGTCACGTTCATCCCGGTGGCCCAGGCCCCGAGCGAGAAGGCGTTGAGCACGAACGGCTGCTTCGACAGGTCCTTGGCGGTGCGGGAGAACCCGAGTTGCAGCAGCTGTCGGGTGGCCTGGCGTTCGTCGGGGCCGCGCACCCAGCTGGTCGGGGTGCCGCTCGAGCCGCTGGACTCGTCGACGACGACGCCGCGTCGGGGCAGGCGTCCGTCGATGCAGCGCTCGGGGATGCTCCAGCGCTTGACGTAGGAGTCCTTGTCCATCTCGGGGAGCGCCGAGATCGCTGCGGCGATCCCGCCACGGGTGTCGAGCCGGGAGGCCCGTCCGGACTCCGCCAGGAACGCCCGGTACGCGGGGACCCGCTTCGCAGCCCGTTCCGCGGTCCGCCAGGCGCGCCAGCGTCCGAGGGTCCAGCGGAGCGGCTCGATGCCGGGCGTGAGCAGGAGCTTGTGGGTGCCGACCCGGGGCATGAACAGTGCGACGAAGGTCTCGACCACCCACACCACCGAGAACACCGCTGCGCGCTTCACCGGGCACCGCCCACGGTCATCGATGCTGCGGGTCGGCGGTGTGCCAGGGGTGGCGGGTCGCTGTGTCCGAAGCGGAACAGCATCCAGGCCATCCGCCCGTCGGACTCGTCGACGCCCGCACGTTCCACGAACGCGGCGTGTGACCGCGGGTTGGTGATCACCGTGCCGAAGGGGTGCATGGCGATGCCGCGGGCGGAGAACTCCAGCCAGATGCGCATGAAGACCCGTCCGGCCTCGACGTACTCGGCCGGGGTGCTGAACGGTCCCTCGAGCCAGGCGAGCTGTCGGACGCCCCGCATGGTGGACAGGTACACCTTGCGGAAGACCCCGCCGATGCCCGGGGCCTGCCAGAGTCCGCGGTGCTCCATGGCGAACCGGAGCACCGGGCCGGGCATGAGCATCGTCTCCGCGGACAGCCCGTCGCCGGTGGCCGCTGCCTGTCGCTTCGAGAACCGCAGCCAGTGCAGGATCTCGTCGTGCACGGCGTCGTGCTGCAGGTCGTCGAACAGGGTCTCCTGGTTGACGCGCACGATCTCGTCGACGGTGGCCCGGTCGTCGGTGGTGCGGAAGCGCTGCCCGGCGGCCGACGCGATGGCGGACGCGGCCTCGATCGCGGAGGCGTCGACGAGCGTTGCGTCGTAGGGCCTGCGTGAGGTGCGCCGTGCGAGGAAGCCGGCCAGGGCCTCCCGGTCGTCCGCGGTGACCACGTGCGGACGCAACGTCACCGTGCCCAGCCGGTGCAGGCGGTCGTCCGCCGTCGCGTCGTGCCCCGGACCAGCGTCGAGCCGACCGAAGTCCATCTCGGCGTGGTCGAGCCGTTCCTGCACGGTGTACCCGTGCGCCCGTGCCACCACGTCGAGCCCGGCCAGGAACACCCCGGCGCAGACGTGCCCGAACGGGATGCCGAACGACTCCGCCGGCAACCCCCGTCGCAGGTCGTAGAACACGGTCGCGGTGCGGTCGTCCTCGACGCGCACGACGATCGGTTGCGAGTTGTGCGGCGACGGGTAGTGCCGCGCGTCCTCGATGATGCCCGTCCACGGTGATGCCATCGTTCCCCCTCGGTGGTCCCTGGCGACGATCATACGAACCCCCGGCGTGCCCCATGCCGGTCAGGGCATGCACTGTGGACAACCGGTGCGTAGCCTGCTCCTCGTGATGACCATCCGCACCGGCACCGACCTCGCCGCGGTCGACGACGTCGTCGACGCCGTGACGGCGCACGGCGAGCGGTACCTGGACCGGGTGTTCACCCTGCGGGAGCGCACCGACACCGGCGACGACCCGGAGCGCCTCGCTGCCCGGTTCGCGGGCAAGGAGGCCGTCGTGAAACTGCTCCGGCCGGCTCCGGACCAGGCGATCCCGCTGAGGGACATCGCCGTCGTGCTCGACGCCGGCGGCGCCCCCACGGTCGAGCTGTCCGGGGCGGCCGCGGCCCTGGCGGAGTCGATCGGGTGCGGCCCGATCGCGGTCTCGTTGGCACACGAACGGGGGCTCGCGGTGGCGACGGCGGTGGCCCTCTCGGAGCGCTGACCCGGCGCTCCGGACAGGGGTGCGGTTTCCCGCACCGGCACGGCGGTTTCCCGAGGGCCGTTCCTCTTTACGGTTGCAGTCATGGAACAGGACCCGAACCCCTCCAGCACCACCGCGACGATCGCCGACCCGGCCACCGACCGGGCCGTCCGTCGCGCCCTCGCCGAGCACGGCAGGCTGACGGTCGACGCGTGGGACGTCGCGTCGATCGCCGACCTCTACGCCCTCGGCCTGACCTCGCACGCCACCGTCAACGTGATGCTCGCGGTGGAGTCGGACCTCGACGTCGAGTTCCCCGACTCCGTGCTGAACCGGTCCACCTTCGCGACCGTCGAGTCGATCGTCGCCGCGGCGGAGCTCGCCGCGGAGCTCGCCTCGTGACCCTGGTCCTGCCGGCACCGTCGGTCGTCGACCGCTTCGCCGAGCGTGCGAGCGCGGTGGCCGAGGTCGCCGCACAGTTCGCCGACGAGGTCGACCGCGACGCCCGGCCCCCGCGCGAGGCCATCGCCGCGATGCGGGAGTACGGCCTGCTCGCGGCAGCGGTGCCGACCGAGCACGGTGGCGAGGGTGCATCCGTGGCGGAGCTCTCCGCGATCGCGACCGAACTCGGCCGAGCCTGCGCCGCGACCGGCATGGTGTTCGCGATGCACCAGGGCCAGGTCATGGCGCTCTGGCGGCACGGCGGCGACGGTGCCGGCGTGCTCGAGACGATCGAGGCCGTCCGGGGCGGGGCACTCGTCGCGTCGGCCACCACCGAGCGTGGCGTCGGCGGCGACGCCCGGCGGTCCACGTGTTCCATCGAGCCGACCGACGACGGCCGGATCCGCCTGCGCAAGGACGCGCCGGTGATCTCGTACGCCACCGAGGCCGACGCGGTGTTCGTCACCGCCCGCCGCGACCCGGACGCCCCGGCATCGGACCAGCGACTGCTCATCTGCCGCACCGACACGATGGTCCTGTCGCAGACGTCCGCCTGGGACACCATGGGGCTCCGCGGCACGTGCAGCAACGGGTGGATCCTCGACACCGAGACGACGACCGACCGGGTGTTCCGCGACGACTACGCTGCGATCTCCGCCCAGACGGTCCTGCCGGTGTCGCACGTGCTCTGGGCCTCGGTCTGGCTCGGCATCGCGGTCTCGTCCGCGGAACGTGCCCGCAGCGCCGTCCGCAAGCAGGCCCGCGCCGCCGTCGGGACGACCCCGCCCGGTGCGCTGCGGCTGGCCGAGCTCCTGGTCGACCTGCAGGCCCTGGCCGACTCGGTGCGCCACGCCGCCGAACGGTTCGACGTCGCAGCCGAGGACCCGGACGTGCTGGCCTCGAGCGCGTACGCCCTCGCCGCGAACGCCCTGAAGATCGGTGCGTCCGAGCGCGTCACCGACATCGTCACGAAGGCGCTGCGCATCGTCGGGATCGCCGGCTACGCCGCCTCGGGTCCGATGAGCATCGCCCGACACCTCCGAGACGCCCACGGTGCCGCCGTCATGGTGAGCAACGACCGTCTCCTCAAGAACGACGCCGACCTGGCCATCATGACGGGAGTGATCCTGTGACGATCACGGACACCACCACGCACAGCACCGACACCACCACCGCGGACACCGCCGCCGCGGACGCCACCGCCGCGCTCGACGCCGCCCGCGCCGCCCTCCGCGCCCGGCTGCTCACCGACGGCGTGCTCCTCGACCTCGGCACGCCCGGCCTCTACGGCCGCACCGGGGTCTTCGAGCGCGTCTACGCCGCCGTCGACGCGGCAGCGGTGCGCAGCCAGCAGCACCTCGGCGCCGAGGTCCTGCGCTTCCCGCCGGTCGAGCCGCTCGCGTCCTTCGAGCGCACCGACTACATCGCGTCGTTCCCGGACCTCGCCGCGTCGATCTCCGGGTTCACCGGTGACGACCGCACCCACCGCGCGCTGCTCGCCGCCCGCGAGCGCGGTGAGCGCTGGGAGGGGTTCCTCGAGCCGGCCGACCTCATGCTCACCCCCGCGGTCTGCCACCCGGTCTACGGCCTGATCGGCGACACCGTGCCGCAGCAGGGCCGGTTCTTCGACGTCCTCGGCGACTCCTTCCGCCGTGAGCCCTCGCTCGACCCGATGCGCCTGCAGGCCTTCCACATGCACGAGTTCGTGCACGTCGGCACCCCCGCGTCCGCAGCGGCCCACCGGGACGGCAGCATCCCGGTGATGCGCGCGCTGCTCGAGTCGTTCGGGCTCGAGATCGACGTCGTCCCGGCCAACGACCCCTTCTTCGGCCGCGTCGGGCAGATGCTCGCCCGCAACCAGGTCGAGCAGGCGCTCAAGTTCGAGTTCGTGACGAAGGTCTACGGTCCCGACCACGACGCCACCGCGATCAGCTCCGCGAACCTGCACGAGGACCACTTCGGCACCTCGTTCGGCCTCCGCACCGAGGACGGAGAGGTCGCGCACAGCGCCTGCATCGCGTTCGGCCTGGAACGCATCACCATCGCCCTGTTCGCCGCCCACGGCACGGACCTCGACGCCTGGCCGGCGTCCGCCCGCGCCGCCCTCGCCCTGTGACCACGCTGCACGGCTGGTCCGGATCGCCGGCGATCCGCGCCGCGGTCCAGCTCCCCGCCGCCGCGCGCGCCGGCGTCGTCATCTGCCCGCCGCTCGGGCAGGAGGGCGTCATCGCGTACCGCACGCTCCGTCTGCTGGCCGACCGCCTGGAGGCCCGTGGCATCGCCTCGGTGCGCTACGACCCGTCCGGACGTGGTGACGGCGCACCCGACACCACGCCGGACGCGCAGGTCCGGTCCGCGCGCCACGCCGCCGCCGTGCTCCGCACGACCGGTGTGCAGCGCGTCGCGTTCGTCGGGCTGGCCTCGGCCGCCCTCGTCGCGGCGAACGCCGCCGCGGAGACCGACGGCCTCGTCGTCTGGGACGCACCGGCATCGGGCAAGGGGTGGCTCCGCAGGCAGCGCGCCCTCGCGACCATCACGATCGGTGCCGACCGCGTGGTCGACGGCGTCGAGAGCCTGATCGGGTTCGACGTCGAGCCCGACGAGGCCGCCGCGCTCGCGGACCTCGCCTTCACCCCGCGCACCGGGCCCACCGTCGCGCTCGTCCGCCCGGGTGCCCGGCCGCCGAAGCCCCTCGGTGGCGTCGACGTGACCGAGGTCACCGGCAGCGCCGAGCTCCTCGACGGCACGAGCATCCACGCCCGCATCGCCGGAGCGGCCGTCGACACCGTCGTGGCCTGGCTCGACACCTGGGCGCCCGAGACGGCGGTGCCCGTCCGCACGCCCGTCCTCGACGAGGTCCTCGACGTCGACGGCCGCGTGTCGGAGCGCATCGTCCACCTCGGCGAACAGGGGCTGTTCGGGATCGAGACCGTCTCGTCCGCCCAGCACCACGACGCCCCCGTCGTCGTGCTCCACAGCGGCGGCGCCGAACACCGGGTGGGGGCCACCGACTACCAGGTCGAACTCGCCCGCGCCCTCGCCCGCGACGGCGCCCGGGTCGTCCGGGTCGACCGCCGTGCCACCGGCGAGAGCACCGGCGTGCACGAGGACGAGCGGAGCTTCCTGTTCGCGCAGGAGTGGGTGGAGGACCAGTCCGCCGTCGTCACCGCACTCGCAACCCCCTCGGACCGGCTCGTGCTCGTCGGCATGTGCGCCGGTGCCTGGGTCGCGGGCCGCGCCGTCGAGGAGGCCCCGCGCCTGGTCGTCGAGATCAGCCCGAACGACTACCGTCGCGTCCCGGCCGAGCCCGGTTCGTACGCCGACGGGGTCCGGGCGATCGACGCCCCGTCGCCCGCCCGGATGTGGGTGCGCGAGCGGTACAACCGCTTCGTGCCGACGGCCGTCCGCGACCGCATCGCCCGTCGCGACCGGATGGGCGGGGTCGTCGGCCACGTCCGCCCGCTCGTCGAGCACGGCACCGACGTCGTCGTGATCGTCGCGCCTGAGGACGCCGCCCTGTTCGACCGGCTCGGTGGGCAGAAGGCCGTCCGGCGCTGGCCCGGTGACGACCGTCGCGGCTCGGTGTCCGTCGTCCGCGTCGAGGACGGCGACCACGCGCTGTTCTCCCCGACGATGCGCGAGGCCGTCGTCGCCGAGGTGCGCTCCCGCGTCGCGGCGACGTTCCCCGTCCACACCTGACGCGGCCCGACCGGCTCAGCGCAGGCCGAGCTCCCGCGCGACGGCGTCGGGACGCTCGACGTGGGCGAAGTGCCCGCAGTCGTCGAGCAGCACCGTCCGGACCTGCGGCACGAGCACCCGCAGCGCCTCGAGGTCCGAGACGCGGGCGAACACGTCGTCCTGTCCGGCGATCGCCGTCACCGGGCAGGTGATCGCACGCCACCGGTCGACGTCGTACGCCGCCGCCGACCGTGCCGCCTCGGTGAACTGCTCCGGCCGGAGCTCCTCGACGAAGGCCTCGAGCACGCTCGGGTCCAGGCGTCGCACGTGCGTGAACACCGGCGCCGCGACGAGCGGCAGCAGACCGATCCGCGCGATCCCCCGGAGCAGCGGACGAGCGGTGCCACCGGTCACCGTGAGGCCCGCACGCAGCAGGGTGAACGCCGGCAGGGTGCCGAGCGCCCGCACCGGGTGCCGAGCCGCGCCGGCGGTCGCGACCGTGGTACCGGACACCAGGGCGAGCGACCGCACCCGCTCGGGCGCCACCACCGCCAGGTGCAACCCGACGAACGCTCCCATGGAGTGCCCGACCACGTCGACCGCGCCGAGGCCCAGCGCACCGAGGACCGCGGACACGGCACCCGTGACGGCGTCGAGCCCGAGCGGACCGTCGGGAGCCGGCGAGGACCCCCAGCCGGGCAGGTCGACGAGCACCAGCCCGCGGTCCCCGATCCCGTCCGCGGCGCGCAGCAACGGCGTCCACGTCGACCAGGAGCCGGCGACGCCGTGCAGCAGCAGGAGCGGGTCCGGGCCGGCGCGGTGGTGCACCACGACGGGTCCGGTCGGGGCCTCCACGACCGTGCGGGTCAGCCCCCAGGCGCCGGGCGTGACGCGCACCGGGTACGGGGCGTACGCGTCAGCGGTGACCCCGTGACCACGTGGGTCGGTGTCGATGGCGTGCACCGGGCCTCCTGTCCGACCGTCGACGCGGACGCGTCCGTCAGGAGGGATTCGGAACGCTAGCCGACGGGGACGGGTGCCGAGCAGGCGGCGAGCCGGTCGAGGGCCGCCTTGTACTCGGCGACGTCGCGCTGCAGGCCGGGCTCGGTGATGATCGAGGCCTTGATGCGGCCCTGCACGTCGATGACGAAGGTCGCGCGGGTGGCGAAGCCCTTGTTCTCGAGGAACACGCCGTACTCCTTCGAGACGGCGCCGTGCGGCCAGAAGTCGGCGAGCAGCTCGAAGTCGTAGCCGTTCGTCTCGGCGAACGACCGGAGCGTGGCCTTCGAGTCGACCGAGATGCCGAGCAGCTCGATGCGCTGGTCCTGGAACATCGTGATGTTGTCCTGCAGGGTGCAGAGCTCGTTCGTGCACCCGGACGAGAACGCCAGCGGGAAGAAGACGAGTGCGACCGGGCGGTTGCCGCGGAAGTCGCTGAGTCGGACGTGCTCACCGAACTGGTTCGGGAGCTCGAAGTCCGGCGCGAGTGAGCCGATCTCCAGTGCCATCGCTACGTGTGCTTCTTCCTCGGGCGTGGGGTGTGCCCGTCGGGTCCGTGCGCCGCGGATCGCGTGTGCACGATCGGCCATGCTACGCCGACGACACGCGAATGCAAGCACCCGTCCACCTGCACGTCACCATCAGCATCAGCGTCGGTCCTGGGGCCTAGAGTGGACGGGGCCCCAGCCGGTCGCGACCCGACCACCGGAGCCACCATGTCCACCACCACGAGAACGAACGAGGTCAAGGGTGACGGTGAACGACCAGGACCCGTACAGCGCCGGGGCGAACGACCAGGATCCGCAGGAGACCGCCGAATGGCGTGAGTCCCTCGACGGGCTGGTCCAGACCCACGGACACCAGCGCGGTCGCGAGATCATGCTGAGCCTGCTCAAGCGGTCCAAGGAACTGCACCTCGGTGTGCCGATGGTCCCGACGACGGACTACGTGAACACCATCGCGCCGGAGAACGAGCCGGAGTTCCCCGGCGACGAAGAGCTGGAGCGCCGGTACCGCCGCTGGATCCGCTGGAACGCGGCCATCACGGTGCACCGCGCACAGCGTCCCGGCATCGGGGTCGGCGGGCACATCTCGACGTACGCGTCGAGCGCCGCGATGTACGAGGTCGGCTACAACCACTTCTTCCGCGCGCAGGACCACCCGTCCGGTGGCGACCAGGTCTTCTTCCAGGGCCACGCCTCCCCCGGCATGTACGCCCGCGCCTACATGGAAGGGCGCCTCTCCGAGGACCAGCTCGACGGGTTCCGGCAGGAGAAGTCGCACGCCGGTGGCGGCCTGTCGTCGTACCCGCACCCGCGCCTCATGCCGCACTTCTGGCAGTTCCCGACCGTGTCGATGGGCATCGGCCCGATCAACGCGATCTACCAGGCGCAGCAGGCCAAGTACCTGTCGAACCGCGGCATCAAGGACGCCATGGACCAGCAGGTCTGGGCGTTCCTGGGCGACGGCGAGATGGACGAGGTCGAGTCCCGCGGGCAGCTCCAGGTCGCCGCGAACGACGGCCTCGACAACCTGAACTTCGTCATCAACTGCAACCTGCAGCGACTCGACGGCCCGGTCCGTGGCAACGGCAAGATCATCCAGGAGCTCGAGGCGTTCTTCCGCGGTGCGGGCTGGAACGTCATCAAGGTCGTCTGGGGCCGCGAGTGGGACGACCTGCTCGCCCGCGACACCGAGGGCGCGCTCCTCAACCTGATGAACCAGACGCCGGACGGCGACTACCAGACGTACAAGGCCGAGAACGGTGCCTACGTGCGCGAGAACTTCTTCGGGCGCGACCCGAAGGCGCTCGAACTCGTCAAGGACTACACCGACGACCAGATCTGGAACCTCAAGCGCGGTGGCCACGACTACCGCAAGGTCTACGCCGCGTTCAAGGCCGCGACCGAGCACAAGGGCCAGCCGACCGTCATCCTGGCGAAGACGGTCAAGGGCTACGGCCTCGGCCCGAGCTTCGAGGGCCGCAACGCGACCCACCAGATGAAGAAGCTCACGCTCGACAACCTCAAGCAGTTCCGCGACGAGATGCGCATCCCGATCTCCGATGCGCAGCTGGAGGAGAACCCCTACACGCCGCCGTACTACCACCCGGGCAACGACGACGAGGCGATCCAGTACATGCACGAGCGTCGTCGCGCGCTCGGTGGCTACGTTCCGGAACGTCGCACGAAGTACACGCAGTTCACGCTGCCGGACGACTCGAAGTACCAGGTCGTCAAGAAGGGCTCCGGCAAGCAGGAGGTCGCCACCACCATGGCGTTCGCACGCCTGCTGAAGGACCTGCTGCGCTCGCCCGACTTCGGCGACCGCGTGGTCCCGATCATCCCGGACGAAGCACGCACCTTCGGCATGGACGCCTACTTCCCGTCGGCGAAGATCTACAACCCGAACGGCCAGCACTACACGTCGGTCGACCGCGAGCTCCTCTTGGCCTACAAGGAGAGCCCGCAGGGCCAGATCATCCACGTCGGCATCAACGAGGCGGGGGCCCTCGCGGCGTTCACCGCGGTCGGTACCTCGTACTCGACGCAGGGCGAGCCGCTCATTCCGGTCTACGTCTTCTACTCGATGTTCGGGTTCCAGCGCACCGGCGACGCCATCTGGGCCGCCGGCGACCAGATGACCCGTGGCTTCATGATCGGCGCGACCGCCGGCCGCACCACGCTGACGGGCGAGGGCCTGCAGCACGCGGACGGTCACTCGCCGCTCCTCGCCACGACGAACCCGGCCGTCGTCTCGTACGACCCGGCGTACGGCTACGAGATCGGCCACATCGTCAAGGCCGGCCTCGACCGCATGTACGGCACGAACGAGGACGGCTCGCCGAAGCACGCCGACCCGAACGTCATGTACTACCTGACGGTCTACAACGAGCCGCTGGTGCAGCCGGCCGAGCCCGAGGGCGTCGACGTCGAGGGCATCCTCAAGGGGATGTACCTGCTCAAGGCGAGCGAGCACGACGGCCCGAAGGCCCAGCTGCTCGCGTCCGGTGTCGCCGTGCCGTGGATCCTCGAGGCGCAGCAGCTCCTCGCCGAGGACTGGGGCGTGTCGGCCGACGTCTGGAGCGTCACGAGCTGGGGTGAGCTGTACCGCGACGGTGTGGCCGCCGAGCAGCAGGCGTTCCTCAACCCGAACGAGCCGGCCCGCACGCCGTTCGTCACCGAGCGTCTGCTCGGCACCGAGGGTCCGGTCGTCGCCGTGAGCGACTTCATGCACCTGGTGCAGGAGCAGATCCGCCCGTTCGTGCCGACCGACTACGCCACGCTCGGCGCCGACGGCTTCGGCTTCTCGGACACCCGTCCGGCCGCTCGCCGCTTCTTCCACATCGACGGCCCCTCGGTCGTCGTGCGGACGCTGCAGCAGCTCGCCCGCCAGGGCAAGGTCGACGGCGCGCTCGTCCAGCAGGCGATCGACAAGTACCGCCTGCACGACGTGACCGCCGGCACCACCGGCAGCGCGGGCGGCGAGAGCTGATCAACCCGTGACGACGGTCCGCCCGGACCACGAGAGCCAGGAGAGCGCGCGCGAGCGCGCGCTCTCCTGGCTCCGTCAGGTGTCCGGAGAACTCTCCACAGCCACCATCAAGCGGCTCGAGGACACGCTCCCCTGGTACAGCGAGATGCCGCCGGGGCGCCGCTCCGCCGTGGGCCTCGTCGCCCAGGCCGGCATCACCTCGTTCATCAGCTGGCTCGAGGGCACCGCGTCGACGCCGTGGATCGCCGCGGCCGACGTCTTCGGGTCCGCCCCGCGGGAGCTCCTGCGCTCGGTGAGCCTGCAGCAGACCCTGCAGCTCATCCGCGTCGTGGTGACCGTGGTCGAGGAACGCGCCGCCGACGACGAGATGCTGCAGGAGGCGATCCTCAAGTACTCCCGCGACATCGCGTTCGCCGCAGCCGACGTCTACGCCCGCGCGGCCGAGGCCCGCGGCCTGTGGGACGCCCGGCTCGAAGCGCTCGTGGTCGACTCGATCCTCTCCGGCGAGTACGACGACGAACTGCCGTCCCGCATCGCCGCCCTCGGGTGGCACGGCCACGGCGAGGTCGCGGTGCTCGTCGGCACCGCGCCGAAGCAGCTCGAGGTCGACCAGGTCCGGCGGACCGCACGGCACATGGACGCCGACGTGCTCGTCGGGGTCCAGGGGTCGCGGCTCGTCGTGGTGATCGGCCGCGCCACCCCGCGCGACGACGTCCCCGAGGGCGAGGAGCCCGTCTCCTTCACGACCATCGCGCAGGCCCTCGAACCGCTGTTCGGCGACGGGCACCTGGTGCTCGGCAACGAGGTCCCCGGGGTCGTCGACGCCTCGACCAGCGCGAAGGCCGCCCTCGCCGGGTTCGCCGTCGCGCGTGCCTGGCGAGGCGTCCCGCGCCCGGCCCTGGCCGACGACCTGCTGCCCGAACGTGCACTGGCCGGCGACCCGCTCGCCCGGTCGGCACTGGTGCAGCGCATCTACGTCCCGCTCAAGGACCAGTCCACCGAGCTCCTGCAGACGCTGTGGTGCTACCTGGACACCGGCCGGTCGCTCGAGGCCACGGCGCGCGAGCTCTTCGTGCACCCGAACACCGTGCGCTACCGCCTCCGCCGGGTCGCCGACATCATCGGGTGGGACGCCACGCACGCCCGGGACGCCCTGATCGTGCAGTCGGCGCTCATCCTCGGCGCGATGTCCGAGTCCGCGACCGGCCGCCGCCGCATCACGCCCCGGCGCTAGCGCGCTCCGAACGGTAGAGAACCGACAATGTCCCGCGGGGATTCGTGTGGGAAGTCCACACGGGCCCCGCGGGACGAGAACGCGAGGATTGTCCGGTGATCGTCGTCGTCGCGCCCGGACAGGGCTCCCAGACCCCCGGCTTCCTCGCCCCCTGGCTCGAGGACGCCACCGTTCGTGAACGAGTCGGGCAGTGGTCGGAGTCGATCGGCGTCGACCTCGCCGAGCACGGCACGAACTCCGACGCGGACACCATCAAGGACACCGCGCTCGCACAGCCCCTCATCGTGGCCGCCGGCCTGGTGACCGCCGACGCACTGCTCGCCGAGGGCCGTCGTGCCCTGGTGGGCGGGGTCGCCGGACACTCGGTGGGTGAGTTCACCGCCGCCGCGGTCGCCGGGATCCTCGAGCCGACCGACGCCGTCGCCCTGGTCGCCGAACGCGGCCGGGCCATGGCCGACGCCGCAGCGCTCGAGCCGACCTCGATGGCCGCCGTCCTCGGTGGCGACGCCGACGCCGTGGCCGCAGCCCTCGCCGAGCACGGCCTGGTGCCCGCGAACCACAACGGTGGTGGCCAGACCGTCGTCGCCGGTGCCGCGGACGCCATCGCCGCCCTCGCCGCCGACCCGCCCGCCAAGGCCCGGGTGATCCCGCTCGCAGTGGCCGGTGCGTTCCACACCCGGTACATGGCCCCCGCCGTCGAGCGGGTCGCCCCGGTCGCGGCCGCCGCCACCGTGCAGGACCCGACCCTGCCGATCTGGACCAACGCCGACGGCTCCCGCGTCGACGATGGGCGCCGCTTCGTCGACCTGATGGTCCAGCAGATCGCGAGCCCCGTGCACTGGGACGCGGTCATGGAGTCCTTCTCCGCCGCCGGCGTGACCGGCATCATCGAGCTCGCACCCGCCGGTGCCCTCGTCGGCCTGGCGAAGCGCGGCCTCCGCGGCACGCCGACCGTCGCCATCAAGACCCCCGACGACCTGCCTGCAGCGATCGACCTGCTGCAGCGCGCGGGCCAGGAAGCAGACGCAACCGCATGACCGACCCGACCACCCCGACGGACGCCCCCACGGGCCTCCCGACCGGATCCGCGCGCCCGCTGCTCCAGCAGCGTCGCGGCCACGAGTTCACCCGGATCCTGGCGTTCGGCGCCGCCCGCGGCGAGAACGTCGTGCCGAACGACGACCTCGTCGGCCCGATCGACTCGTCCGACGAGTGGATCCGCCAGCGCACCGGCATCATCACCCGCAAGCGCGCGGGCAAGGACGTCGAGGCCGTCGACCTCGCCGAGGCCGCCGCGCGCGAGGCCATCGAGAAGGCCGGCATCGAGCCGTCCCAGATCGGCGTCGTGCTCGTGAGCACCGTCACGCACACCGTCGCCACCCCGTCGATGGCGTCGCTGCTCGCCGAGCGCATCGGCGCCACCCCGGCCGCGGCGTACGACATCAGCGCCGCCTGTGCCGGGTACGCCTACGGCATCGCCCAGGCCGACTCGTTCATCAAGTCCGGGCTCGCCGACCACGTGCTGGTCGTCGGGGCCGAGAAGCTCAGCGACGTCGTCGACCCGACCGACCGCTCGATCTCGTTCCTGCTCGGGGACGGTGCCGGCGCCGCCGTGATCGGCCCGAGCGACTTCCCGGGCATCGCCCCCACCATCTGGGGTTCCGACGGCTCGAAGTGGGACGCCATCGGCATGACCGCGACCTACAACGAGTGGGAGGCCGGGGCACCGCGTCCGACCATGCGCCAGGCCGGGCAGACGGTGTTCCGCTGGGCCGTCTGGGAGATGGTCAAGGTCGCCCGCCAGGCACTCGAGACCGCCGGCGTCCGCCCCGAGGACCTCGCCGCGTTCGTGCCGCACCAGGCGAACATCCGCATCATCGACGAGTTCGCCAAGCAGCTCGGCCTGCCGGAGACGGTGACGATCGCCCGCGACATCACCACCACCGGCAACACCTCCGCCGCGAGCATCCCGCTCGCCACGCACCGCCTGCTCGAGGAGCACCCGGACCTGTCGGGCGGCCTCGCCCTGCAGATCGGCTTCGGCGCCGGACTCGTGTTCGGTGCCCAGGTGGTCGTCCTCCCCTGATCCCCGTCCGGTCGCGCACCCGCGCGCCCGGTCTCCATCCCGACGAGCCTCCGCGCACCCGGACCCCGCGTGCCCTAGGCTGGTCAACGGTCAAACGACACCCCCCTTCAAGGAGAACACTCATGGCCCTGTCCAACGAAGAAGTCCTCGCCGGCCTGGCCGAGCTGATCAACGACGAGACCGGTATCGCCACCGACACCGTCGCCGCCGACAAGTCCTTCACGGACGACCTCGACATCGACTCCATCTCGATGATGACCATCGTGGTCAACGCCGAGGAGAAGTTCGACGTGAAGATCCCGGACGAAGAGGTCAAGAACCTCAAGACCGTGGGCAACGCGGTCGACTACATCGTCAAGGCCCAGGCCTGACACGAGCTTCCTGAGCGCCGCGGCCCGCGGACCCCTGCGGGCCGTGGCGCTCATCTTGTTCACCCCAACGAAAGAGCACGTCGTCCCATGACCAAGAAGACCGTCGTCGTCACCGGGATCGGTGCGATCTCACCCCTCGCCGCGACCGCCCCGGACACCTGGGACGCGCTGCTCGCCGGCAAGTCCGGCATCACCCGCATCGAGGACCCCCGCTACGCCGAGCTCGAACTCCCGGTGGAGTTCGCCGGCCAGGCGCGCCGGTTCCTCACCGACCAGCTCACCCGCCCCGAGTCGAAGCGCCTCGACCCCTCGTCGCAGCTGTCGCTCGTCGCGGCGCGCGAGGCCTGGGCCGACGCCGGCATCGACGACGAGTCGGTCGTGCCCGAGCGCCTCATCGTCGACTGGGCGACCGGCATCGGCGGCGTGAACACGCTGCTCGACGCCTGGGACACCCTGCGTGAGAAGGGTCCGCGTCGCGTCCTGCCGATGACGGTCCCGATGCTCATGGCGAACGGTCCCGCCGCCGCCATCGAGATGGAGTTCGGCGCCCGTGGTGGTGCCCGCACCTACCTGTCCGCCTGCGCGTCCTCGACCGAGTCGCTGGCCGAGGCGTACCGGCACATCGCCGACGGCGACGCCGACATCGTCATCACCGGTGGCGCCGAGGCCGCGCTGCACCCGCTCCCGCTGGCCGCGTTCGCCGCGATGCAGGCCCTGTCGCGCCGGAACGACTCCCCCGAGACCGCGTCGCGTCCCTACGACGTCACGCGTGACGGCTTCGTGCTCGGTGACGGCGCAGCGGCGCTCATCCTCGAGTCGAAGGAGCACGCCGAGGCCCGCGGCGCGACGATCTACGCCGAGGTCGCCGGCTCCGGCATCACCTCCGACGCCTTCCACATCACCGCGCCGGACCCCGAGGGCAGCGCCGCCGCCCGTGCGGTCCTGCAGGCCCTCGAGCACGCCGACGCGAGCATCGAGGACGTCGTGCACGTCAACGCGCACGCCACCTCGACCCCCGTCGGTGACGTCGCCGAGTACCACGCGATGCGTCGGGTCTTCGGCGACCACCTGGACGACGTCGTGGTGTCCGCGACCAAGGCCTCGACGGGCCACCTGCTCGGTGGCGCCGGTGCGATCGAGGCGGTCTTCACCGTCCTCGCGCTGCACAACCGCGTCGCCCCGCCGACGATCAACCTGCACGACCAGGACCCGGAGATCGTCATGGACGTGGCCCGCGAGCCGCGTGCACTGCCCGAGGGCGACCTGCTCGCGGTCAGCAACTCGTTCGGCTTCGGCGGCCACAACGCCGTGGTCGCGTTCCGCAGCGTCTGATCCGTCGCACCCTGCCAGGAGGCCCGTCCCGCGTCGTCGGGGCGGGCTTCCGTCGTTCCGGTGGCCGGTCTGGTGGTCGGCTCAGCCGACGCGGTGCAGCCAGACGACCGGGTTGCCCTCGGCCGCGTGGCGGAAGGGCTCGAGCTCGTCGTCCCAGGCCTGTCCGAGGGCGAGCCGGAGCTCACGGTGCAGTTCGAGGGCGTTGCTGCCCGCGACCTCCATCGCGTAGCGCACCCGGTCCTCGGGGATGACCATGTTGCCCGTGACGTCGGTCTGGGCGTAGAACACACCGAGATCGGGCGTGTGCATCCAGCGACCGCCGTCCGAGGCGCTCGTCGGCTCCTCGGTGACCTCGTACCGCAGGTGTTCCCACCCGCGCAGGGCCGACGCGATCGCAGCACCGGCGCCCACCGCCCCGGTCCACGTGTACTCGGTCCGGCGCGCACCGTCCTGGGCGGGCTGGTCGAGCCACGAGAAGTTCACGGCGCGGTTCATCGCGCGACCTGCTGCCCATTCGACGTGCGGGCAGAGCGCGCGGGGTGAGGAGTGCACGTAGAGCACTCCTGTCGTCGTTCCGTTCACGGTTCCTCCGATACGTCAGGTGCGACTTCCCCATCGACCTGGTGCGGAGGATCCTGACCCGAGGGGCCACGGAACCATCGGTATGCGATTGTGATGTCCCGACGGGACACGCCCATTATGCAGCGCTGCGGCTGGGAACGGCAAGGAACCGACCCCGATCAGTGCAGGACGGCACCGTCCGCGTCGACCGGGTGTCGCTCCCCCGCGGTGATCGGCACCGGGACGCGGTTGTCCTCCGGTGGGATCGGGCACGCGTACTGGTACGAGAACGCGCACGGCGGCAGGACCAGCAGGTTCCAGTCGAGCTCGACCGTCGCCTGCATGCCGGGGTCGTCGAGGTACAGGAACCGACCCATGGAGTAGGTGCTGCCCGGGTCGTCCTCGGGCAGGGCGCTCGTGGCGTCCTGCACGATGAGCTGCAGCCGTGGGGCTCCGCGGTGGGCAGCCGACCGGACGGCGACGAACCGCACCGTTGCACCACCCACGACGGTCTCGATGTGTCCAGCGACCGGCAGGGCGTCGCCGGCGGCGTCGCGGACGCTGCCACGGGCCTCCAGGTCGTCTCCCACCAGCGGGACGTACGTGCCGGACGTCACCCAGTCGCCGGACCACGCGAAGCGGGCGATCTGCGCGAAGCGGGCGATCGACTCGGAGGACGGGTCCCAGACGCGCAGGGTGTCGCCGCTGACGGTGCCGGCGAAGCCGTCCGGCAGCGCGACGGTCGACGGCACGACGGCGGTGTCCCCGGCCACCAGGACCGTGCCGTCGACCGGGACGCCGTCGACGACGACACCGTCGGCGGCCTCGGCCGTCACGGTGAGTCCGCCGACGGCCGGGGCCCACGTCCCGGGGACCGGCCAGACCGGCTGCGGCTGGTCGACGTGCTGGGCGTTCACGAGGGCGAGCGGCCCTCGGGCACTGCGCGCCCAGCGGTCACGGTCGTGGACGTGCTCGGCGAAGGCGGCGACGACCGCGTGGTCGGGTGCGCCGGTGCCGCTCGTCACGCCTGCTCCTGGCGGGGGTAGATGACCTTCTGCACGATGATGATGACCGACGCCGCGACGGGCAGCGCCACGAGCGCGCCGAGCACGCCGCCGATCGTGCCGCCCGCGACCGCCGCGATGACCACGAGCGCGCCGGGCACCTGGACTGCACGCGACATGATGCGCGGGGAGATCAGGTAGGCCTCGACCTGCATGTAGACGAGGTAGTAGATGGCAGCGGCGAGGGCGGTCGCCGGCGACGCGAAGAAGCAGAGCAGCGAGATGACGATCGCGGCGGCGAGCGTGCCGACGAGCGGGATGAGCGAACCGAGGAACGCGAACGACGCGAGCAGCACCGGCAGCGGCGCGCCGATGATGAGCAGGAAGAAGAAGCTCAGGATGCCGTTGATCAGTGCCTGCGAGACCTGCCCGACGACGTAACGGCCGACAGCCTGCGTGATCTGCTCGCTCACGTCGATGAAGTTCTGGCGGCGCGACGCCGGCACGAACCGGTACGTCGCACGCTTCATGCCCCGCATCGACGCGAGGAAGTAGAGCATCAGGATGATGACGATGAGCGCCCCGGTGACCCCGGACAGGATGCCGCTGCCGACCGCCAGGATCCCGCCGCCGACGCTGAGCAGGTTGCCCGGCTTCTCGACGAACGACTGCAGCGACTGCAGGGCGTGGTCGATGTCGAACGACCCGGCGAACTGCTTCGACAGGTCCTGCACCCACTGCTGCTGCGAGATGTCCTGCACGATGTCGGGGAAGTTCTGGATCAGGTTCGACGCCTGCTCCACCAGGATCGGCACGACGGCGAACACGATGCCGGCGAAGGCCCCGAGCACCGCGACCACGACGATCGTGATGGCCGACCAGCGCGGGATGATCCGCTCCAGGAACGACACGAGCGGGTCGATGCCGAGTGCCAGGAACAGTGCGACCCCGATGTAGACCAGGACCGTGCTGAGCTCGTTGATGATCGCACCGGCGAGCAGCGCGACGAGCACACCGATGGCACCCATGAACCCGAGACGGAAGGCGTTCACGCGCACACCGGTACCGCCACGGGTCACCTCGAAGGTGACGTTCGGTGTCGGTGCGTGGTCGTCCTGCGACGTGTCGCGCTTCCTTGGCATGTGCACGTAGGGCGGGCGGGACTCGAACCCGCGGATCGTTCGGTTATGAGCCGACTGCCTTGACCAGCTTGGCTACCGCCCCTCGCCGGAGACCCTCAGGCCACCGGCTCACCACGATACAGCGACTCGAACGTCGACAGCGTGCGGTTGATGTCGTGTGCCTCGATCATGGCCAGACTGCGATCCCGCATCGCGACGTACTCCGTCTCGGGCGCGGTGAGCACCGTCGTGAGCTTCGCCGCCAGGTCGTCCACGTCGCCCGGGGTGAACAGGTACCCGTTGCCGTCGATCAGGTGCGGCAGCGCCATCGAGTCGGCGGCGACGACCGGCAGCCCCGAGGCCATCCCCTCGAGCGACGAGATGCTCTGCAGTTCCGCCGTCGACGGCATCGCGAACACCGTCGCGTTGGTCAGGGCCTCCTGCTTGCGCTCGTCGGAGACGAACCCCAGGAACCGCACACGGTCCTCGAGCCCGAGCTCCTTCGCCAAAGCGGTGAGCTTCGGGATCATCTCGCCGTCGCCGACGATGGTCAGCGTCGCGGACAGCTCGGCGGGCAGCAGCGCCACCGCGCGGACGAGCACGTCGAGGTTCTTCTCGGGGGCCACACGGCCCACGAAGACGATGTCGTTGTTGACCGGGCGTCCCTCGCGCGCCACGTACCGGGACGCGTCGATGCCGCACGAGATCGCGAGGACCTGCTGGCCGGCGATGGCCTTCCGCAGGTAGTCGGCGGCCAGGTTCGTCGGCGTCGTGATGGTGTCCGCCAGCCGGTAGGTCTTGGCGGCGTCGCTCCACGCGATCTTCAGCGCGAGGGGCAGCGTCCACTTGCCGAACGGCGTGTACTCGAGCAGGTTCTCCGGCATGAAGTGGTTCGTCGCGATGACCCGGATGCCGCGGTCGTTCGCCTCGTGCACGATGCCGCGGCCGATGACCACGTGCGACTGGATGTGCAGCACGTCGGGCGTGACGGCGTCGAGGATCGGTCCGGTCCACTTCCGGACGCTCCACGGCCAGACGAAGCGCAGCCACGGGTGCAGCGGCCACTTGTACGACTTCAGGCGGTGCACGACGAGCGTGACGCCGTGGTGCTCCTCGTCGAAGGTGCCGTAGTGGCGGCTCGAGGCCGGGGCCACGACGTGCACCTCGTGCCCGCGCTCGGCCAGGCCGACGGCGAGCTGCTCGGCGAAGGTGGCGGCGCCGTTGACGTCGGGGGCGAAGGTGTCCGCTGCGATCAGCACGCGCAACGGTCGGTGACCGCCCGTCGCTTCCGTCGGTCCGGCGGTGGCGGTGGTGGCGTCTCCTGACACGGCTGAGTTCGTCCTCTCGTGGGCGATGGCTGGTCGGCAGTGACGCTATCGCACCAGGATCGACGGTCGCGTCAGCCGCGCGGATGAGGGCGGCGAGCACCTGGTGCGCGGCGTCAGGCCCGGGTCTGCGGGTGGTGCTTGGCGAGCAGGAACACCCCGGTGATGGCGATGCCCGCGGCCACCACGAAGCCCGCGACCGCGAACCACGGCGCCCCCGAGGCCTCGCCGAGCACGATCACGCCGATGCCGACCGCGACGATCGGGTCGATCACCGTCAACCCCGCGATCACGAGGTCGGCCGAGCCGCTCGAGTACGCGTTCTGCACGAAGTACCCACCGAGCGACGCCGCGACGACCACCCCGACGATGGCGAGCACCGTCAGCCAGTCGAAGGTGCCGTTCACGAACCGGTTCAGCACCACCTTGGCCAGCGTCGCCACGAACCCGTAGAGCACCCCCGCCCCGACGATGTAGTACAGCGCACTGCGGTGCTTGGCGACCAGGCGGAAGGACACCAGCACGAGCACCAGCACGACGGCCAGGATCACCAGCACGGTGACGAGCTGCTGACGGGTGATCGCGCTCTCGTGCCCGACGAACGCCGCGATCCCGACGAAGATGCCGACACCGATGATGCACGTCCACACGGCCCGCCGCGCACGCCGACCGAGCGGCACACCGGACGACCGCGACGAGAACCACGTCGTGATGACGAGGGCGACGGCACCCAGGGGCTGCACGACGATCAGGGGCGCGAACGTGATGCTGATCAGCTGGAGCACCACCGCGATGCCGAGCATGAGCGTACCGAGCACCCAGTAGCCGCTCGAGACGAGCCCGACGACGTGCCGGACGCTCAGCCCCTTCGACTGCCGACCGAGACGCGCCTCGACCCGCTGCACCCCGCGGCTCTGGAACTGCGCCCCGAGCGACAGGAACACTGCACCGATCAGCGCCACCGGGATCATCAGCGCCTGGAACGGCGTGAGGTTGCTCACGGCGTCGGGCAGCTGGAGGTCCGTCGTCACGCGTCGAGGCTACCGTCCCCCGCCGGATAACCTGGGTGAATGGCCGTTCTCCCGATCCGCATCACCGGCGAACCCGTCCTGCACGAGCGTGCAGCCGAGGTCACCGCGTTCGATGACGACCTCCGCACCCTCGTCGCCGACATGCTCGAGACCATGGACCTGGCACCGGGCGTCGGCCTGGCCGGACCGCAGGTGGGCGTCGGCAAGCGCCTGTTCGTGTACTCCTACACCGACGACGACGACGTCCTGCACCGGGGCGCCGCCGTGAACCCCGTCCTGTGGATCACGCCCCCGGTGCCCGAGTCCGTCGAGGAGCTCGACGAGGACGAGGAGTCCGAGGGCTGCCTGTCGATCCCGGGCGAGCGGTTCCCGCTCCGCCGCTCCGAGGGCGCCCTGCTGCGGGCCTTCGACGAGCACGGCACCCCGTTCGAGGTCGAGGCGCACGGCTGGCTGGCCCGGATCTTCCAGCACGAGTACGACCACCTGGACGGCTGGCTCTACGCCGACCGCCTGGTGCACCCCTACGGCAAGCAGGTCGCCAAGGCGATCCGCAAGAGCAGCTGGGGCGGCCCCGGCCAGTCCTGGTTGCCGGGTCGCGACCACCCCGAGGGCTGACGCCCGTCGACGTCGGCACCCGGTGCCGTCCAGCCCGTCGCTGGTCCGGCGGGCGGCCTGGAGGCCCGGCTCAGCCCCGGTAGGCAGTCAGTGCGTCCCGCAGGCGGTCGGTCTCCGGGTGCCCGGGGCAGTACCGCAGGAGCCCGGCGGCCACGTGCGCACCGCGCGCGTCGGCGACCGCCGACGTCCACGGCGCCGAGCCGCGGACCGCGCACGTGCTCGCGAGCTCGACCAGGGTCGCGTCACCGCGCGCCGCCGCCACCGCGGCCTGCTGCTGACTCGACGGCACCGACCCGGTCAGGCGCTTCGCCGAGCAGTCGGCGCGCTCGGCCTCCCACACCGCCGAGTAGGTGGTGTAGGTCTCGCTGTCCGATCCGTCGGCGGCGCAGACGAACGCGAAGACCACGGGCGACGCGCCCGAGCCCAGGCCGGTGTCCGAGCTCGTCGGGTCCTCGGACGCGTCGGTGTCCGGGCCGACGCTGCTGCAGCCGGTGAGCACCGCCGTCACGGCGACGACGACGCCCAGGAGCGTGAGTCGAGGCGAACGGGAACGGTGCACCTGTGAACGCTAACAGCAAGCGCTGCGGACGACCCGTACGGCGGCTCCTGCGATGATGGTCCGGCATCGCCCTGTCCTGGAGGTCCTCATCCCCCGCCTGCACTCCCGCCCCGTCCGTGCGACGGCCCTCGTGGTCGTCGCCCTGGCTGCTGTGTTCGTCGCCTACTGGCACCTCGGCCGTCCGACCATCGTGAACGACGAGTTCGTGTACCTCCGCGCGAGCTGGGCCTACGTGCACGGGAACTTCTCGCTCAACCTCGAGCACCCGCCGCTCGCGAAGTACGTGTACGGCGTGGCGCAGCTCCTGGTGGGACAGGGGCCGCTCGGGCCGAGGCTGGTGGCTGCGACCGCGATGCTCGGCACGGGTGTCGTCCTGTTCCTCTGGCTGCGACGCGAGGTCGGCTTCTGGACCGGCCTGACCGCGGCGGCGATGTGGTGGCTGACGCCGCGTGGCTCGGGCTCGTCCTGGGCGGAGGCCGGGTCGGTCATCGGCGTCCGCATCGACCGGTTCGCGATGCTCGAACCCCTCATGGTCTTCTTCGCCGTCGCCTCGCTCGCCGCGGCCTGGCGCTGGATGCGGACCGGCAACCGGTGGTGGGTGGCCGCAGCGGGTGCGCTGCTCGCACTGTCCGTGACCTCGAAGGTGTCGACGGCGGTGCTCGTCCTCGCCGTGGGAGCACTCCCCCTGCTGTTCCGTCGGTGGCGCGACCTGGGGGTCGGTGCGCTGTACGGCGGCGTCGCGTTCGTGGTCGTGTTCGTGGTCGTCTACCTGCCGGTCGGGCTCTTCGGGGCCATCGGGCAGATGCTCCGGTTCCAGGCGCAGCAGAACGCCCACGGGCACCCGACGACCATCCTCGGGACGATCTACCCGGCGGCACCGTGGTGGGCGAACTTCGCGTTCCTCGCCGACGGCACGGGCTGGTTGCTGCTCACCGTCCTGACCATCGGTGTGGTCGCCGCGCTCGTCGTCCGACCGGACCGCCTGGTCGCGTACCTCGGCATCGCCCTCGGTGTCTTCCTCGTCTTCTACGTCATCGTCGCCAACGTCTCGCTGCCGTACTACTACGACGCGTGGATGCCGTTCATCATCGCCTTGGCGGCGATCGGGTACGGGCGGCTGGCGACCGTCCGGCCGCCCGTCGGACGCATTGCGGCGGCAGTGCTCGTCGCCGCGCTGCTCATCCCCGTCGCACGGCTGGGCGTCGCCGTCGTGCAGACCCGTCCGAGCGGCATCGCGATGTTGACGGACGCGCTCGAGGTCCGTGGCAAGGACGACGAGAACGTCCTGTTCGCCCGGTTCAGCGCGAACACCTGGCGCATCTACTTCGGCGACCGGGGCACGCAGAAGCCGCAATTCGGACCGTTCGACGCGGTGGTGGTCGGCCACGACGACCGGCGCGCCATGCCGGAGCAGGTCCGCACGTTCCTGGCGGAGTACGACGATCAGCTCGAGCACTTCCGGCTCGACTACCTCGATGTCTACGTCACGAAGACCGGCGTGATCAACGACAACAACCGCGACGGCACGCTCAGCATCGAGCCCGAAGAGCCCGACGACCGCTGACCCGCACACGCCGGCGTCCAGGCACACGCCGGCGTCCCGCGCAGACGCCGGCGTCCCGCCAGGACGCACCCGAACCGGCGAGACACCGCCGAATCCGGAGGCGTCTCGAGCACGGGCGGCGTGCATCGAAGACGCCGGCGTCTTCCTCACCGTCCGCAACGCAAAAGGTCCCCACCCCCGAAGGGATGAGGACCTGTCGCTCCCCGAGTTGGACTCGAACCAACAACCTGCCGGTTAACAGCCGGCTGCTCTGCCAATTGAGCTATCGAGGATCACTGTCCGCTGGCGAATGACGTGCGAACAACGGGTAACAGCATAGCAGGACCCCGAGGCCCTCCACCGCATCGGACACGCCGCCCGGGCGCGCCGCGCTCCGAGGCCCCGGTGTCAGTACCCGGCGACCGGGTCGACGACGCCGACGAAGCCCTCGCCGTCGCCCCCGAGGAACGCCGCGGCGTTGAGCCGGACGCGCTCGGCGAGCAGCGGTGCGACCATCTCCGGGGTGTCGGCCTGGTGCGGGGTGATGATCACGCCGGGCTCCGACCAGAGCGGGTGCCCGTCGGGCAGCGGCTCGGGGTCAGTGACGTCGAGGCCAGCCGCGGCGATCTCCCCCGCGCGCAGGGCGGCGACCAGTGCGTCGGTGTCCACGAGTCCGCCGCGGGCGATGTTCACGAGCCGGGCGGACGGCTTCATGATCCGGAACTGCTGCTCACCGAAGAGCTTCGCGGTGCCCGAGGTCATCGCCGCTGCGATCATCACGACGTCGGCGTCGGGCAGGACCCGGTCGAGCTCGTCGGTGGTGACGGTCCGCGCGGCTCCGGGCACGGGCTCGGGCGAGCGGCGCACGACCGTGACGTCGACGTCGAACGGCGCGAGCAGCCGGAGGTACTCGAGGGCGATCCCGCCGGCACCGATCACGATGACGTTCCGCCCGTACAGCGAGACACCCTCGGGCTCGGTCGCCCACGACGACGCACGAGCGCGCTTCTGCAGGACCCGGAGCGTGCCGAGGGTCAACGCGAGCGCGTGCTCGGCGACCGGCTCCGCGTAGGCGCCCTTGGCCGAGGTGAACAGCACGCGGTCGCCGTGCTCCTGGATCAGGTGCGCGAAGGCGTCGACGCCGGCGAAAGGCAGCTGCACCCAGCCCACCCCCGGCGCCGACGACAGCGCGTCGGCGAGGCCGGCCGGGTCGCGAGCGTCAAGCCAGACGACGCCGCGGGTGTCGGCGTCGAGCGGGGCGACGGTGCCGCCGGCCTCGGTCACGGCGTCCACGTGCAGGTCCGTCGGTTCCGGCAGCACGGCCACCGGCCCGGGCTGCGGGGCGTCGATCGGCAGCGGTGCACCCGACGTGGGGACGACGGCGCGGTGGCCGCGGGGGCCCTGGGAAGTGGTGCTCACGCGTTCTCCTGACGGTCGGTGCGCGGGCCGGTGCCGGCGGCGAGCGGACGGCGCGGCGCGGACGAACGGCGGGCCGTCGTCGGTGCCGGGCGACGCTTCACGCCGCGGGCCGCGGTCGAGGCGAGGGTCTTGACGTAGGGGTCGACCGGGTTGTCGAGGACCTCGTCGAAGGTGCCGAGCCCGACGAGCCGGGCATCGGCCATCACGGCGACGCGGTCGGCCAGGGCGCGGGCCTCGCGCAGGTCGCTGGACACGACGACGGCCGAGAACTGCCGGCCGCGCTGCAGGGTCGCCAGGGCCTCGAGCACGGACTGCCGCACGAGCACGTCGACGCCGCGCGCTGGTTCGTCCGCGACCAGGAGCTGGGGCTCGAGCACGAGCGCCTTCGCCAGGGCGACACGCTGGCGCTGACCGCTCGAGAGCTCCCACGTGTTCAGGCGCATCGCCCCGAGCGGCAGGTGCACGGCGTCGAGCAGTCGGGCCACGATGAGCCCGGCCTCGCGCCGGTCGAACCGGCGGTCGCGGGCGTAGATCGGTTCGGCGACGGCCTCGCCGACGGTCAGGTCCGGGCTGAGCCGGTCGGCGCCGTCCTGCGGCAGGTAGCCGATCCGGCCGCTCAGCCGTTCGAGCTTGCGCGACGAGGGACGGAGGCCCCGGGTCTTCTGGCCGAGCACGGTCAGCTCGCCGCCGACGATGTGCCGACGGAGGGCACCCTCGCCCTCGCCGTGGGATCCGAGCTGGCCCGCGATGGCGGCGGCGAAGGTCGACTTGCCCGATCCCGACTCACCGAGCAGGGCGAGGATCTCCCCCTGCCGGACCGTGAGGCTCACGCCGTCGACGGCCCGGATGGACTCGCCCCCGCGTCCGCCCCGGTACTCGATCGACACGTCGTCCGCGACGACCGCCGGTCCGTTGACCGCGATCATGGGTCCCCTTCCACGCCGCCCCCTGGCGGCGGTTCGCGACGGGCCGCCCTGGCAGGTCCGTCGTGCGTGCAGCAGTGGAGACGACCACCCTGGAGGCCCGGCGTGCGTCGACGACGCTGGGCGGGCCTCCAGGGCGGGTCACGTCGGGTCAGGACCCGACGTTCTCCAGTCGCTCCAGCGTACGCCGTCGCTCCGCCTGCTCGGCTGGGTCCGGCACCGGCAGCGACGCGAGGAGCCGCTGCGTGTAGGGGTGCTGCGGCGCGCCGAGGACCTGCGCCGTCGTGCCCGTCTCGACCAGGTCGCCGCGGTACAGCACCGCGATCCGGTCGGACAGCGCGCCGACGACCGCGAGGTCGTGGCTGATGAACAGCGAGGCGAAGCCGAGGTCCTGCTGCAGCTCGAGGAAGAGCTCGAGCACCCGGGCCTGCACGGAGACGTCGAGCGCACTCGTCGGCTCGTCGGCGATGAGCAGCTTCGGCCGGAGCGCGAGCGACCGGGCGAGCGATGCACGCTGGCGCTGCCCGCCGGAGAGCTCGTGCGGGTAGCGGTCGCCGTAGGCGGCCGGCAGCTGCACGGCCTCGAGCAGCTCGTCCACCCGCTTGCGCGCGGCACGGGGGCTCGAGACCTCCTTGTGCACGACCAGCGGCTCGGCGACGCACTCGGCGATGGTCAGCAGCGGGTTGAATGAGGTCGCCGGGTCCTGGAACACGAACCCGATGTCCTTGCGCAGGTGCTTGAAGTCGCGTTCGCGGTACCCGAGCATCTCGGCGCCGAGCACCTTGAGCGAGCCGCCGGTGACCTTCGTCAGGCCCGCCATGGCCCGGCCGATGGTGGTCTTGCCCGAGCCGGACTCCCCCACCAGGCCGAGGACCTCGCCCGGACGGATCGCCAGGTCGACGCCCTTGACCGCCTTGAACGCGGGCGAACCGAGCCGCCCGGGGTACTCGATCTCGAGCCCCTTCGCCTCCACCAGCGGGGTGACGTCCTCGGAGATCGCGGCGCGCCGGGCCACCCCGGTGGACGCCTCGAGCCGGGGCACCGCGGCGAGCAGCCGCTTGGTGTAGTCGGCCTGCGGCGTCGCGAACAGTGCCGTCGCCGTGGCCTCTTCGACGATCTCGCCCTGGTACATCACGGCGACGCGGTCGGCCAGGTCGGCGACCACGCCCATGTTGTGCGTGATGACGACGATCGCGGTGCCGAACTCGTCGCGGCAGCGGCGCAGCAGGTCGAGGATCTCGGCCTGCACCGTGACGTCGAGTGCCGTGGTGGGCTCGTCCGCGATGATGACGCTCGGCTCGAGGGCCAGTGCGCTCGCGATGACCACGCGCTGCTTCTGCCCGCCGGAGAACTGGTGCGGGTAGTGGTCGACGCGGGTCTCGGGGTCGGGGATGCCGACGCGACCGAGGTAGTCGATGGCCTTCGCCCGTGCTTCCTTCTTGGACACGCCGCCGTGGGCACGGAGCCCCTCGGCGATCTGCCACCCGACGGTGAAGACCGGGTTGAGGGCGGTCGACGGCTCCTGGAACACCATCGCGCCGGCGGTCCCGCGGAGCTCGCGGAGCTTCTGCGAGCCGACCGACACGACGTCGGTGCCGTCGAGCAGCACCGCGCCGCCGAGTGTCGCCGTCTCCGGCATGAGCCGCAGCATGCTGCGGGCCGTGACGGACTTGCCGGAGCCGGACTCGCCGACCAGGGCGAGGACCTCGCCGGGGCGGACGTCGAGGCTGACGCCCTTGACCGCGTCGACGGCGCCGCCGTCGGTCGCGAAGGTGACGGTCAGGTCGTCGACGACGACGACCGGCTCGGTGGTGGTGTCGCCCGGTTGCAGGCGGGTGGTCGGGGTCATGCGCCCGTCCCTTCCGTGTCGTTCCCGGCGGTGCGCGGTGCCTCGGGGTTGCGCGTGTCGCGGGGTGCCGCGGCGTCGCGCGTCTCGCGCGTCTCGCGCGTGGACACGAGCTGCTTCAGGCGTCGGCGTGCACGCAGGCGGGGGTCGGAGATGTCGTTCAGGCTCTCGCCGATGAAGGTCACGCCGAGCACGAGCACCACGATCGCGACACCCGGGTAGACACCGGTCCACCAGACGCCGCTCGCGACGTCCGAGAGCGCGCGGCTCAGGTCGTAGCCCCACTCGGCGCCGGACGTCGGGCCGATGCCGAACCCGAGGAAGCCGAGGCCGGCCAGGGTCAGGATCGCGTCGCTCGCGTTGAGCGTCAGGATGAGCGGCAGGGAACGGGTCGAGTTCCGCAGGACGTGCCGCGTCATGATGCGCCACGGGTTCGTGCCCATCACGCGCGCCGACTCGACGAACGCGTCGTTCTTCAGCCGGACGGCCTCGGCACGGACCACGCGGAAGTACTGCGGCACGTAGACGACGGTGATCGAGATCGCCGCCGCGATGATGCCGCCCGAGTAGCTCGAGTTGCCGCCGGAGATGACGATCGACACGATGATCGCGAGCAGCAGCGACGGGAACGCGTAGATGGCGTCGGCCACGACCACCAGGACGCGGTCGAGCCAGCCGCCCAGGTACCCGGAGACCATGCCGAGCAGGACACCGACGATGATCGAGACGATCACGGCGACGATGACGACGAGCACGGCCGTGCGGGCGCCGTAGAGCACGCGGCTGAACACGTCGAAGCCGCCGACCGTCGTGCCCCAGATGTGCTCGGCACTCGGTGCACCGGTGCGCGGGAAGCTCTGCCCGTCCGCGCCCTGCAGCTGACCGAAGCCGTACGGGGCGAGGAGCGGGGCGAACACCGCGACGAGCAGGTAGAGGGCGCAGATGACCACGCCGACGATGAGCATGGCGCGCTGCCAGCCGGTGCTCCGGCGCAGCTGGACCACCACGGGGAGCCGCTTCCAGAGCGGCTCGTGGCGGTCGACGAGGGTGGTGTCGGCCATCGTCAGAACCTCACTCTCGGGTCGATCAGGGCGGCGACGACGTCGACGATGAAGTTGGTCACCGCGACGATCACCGCCAGCATCGCGACGATGCCCTGCACCGCGACGAAGTCACGGGCCGACAGGTACTGGTTGAGCTCGAAGCCCAGACCGCGCCACCCGAAGGTCGTCTCGGTGAGCACCGAGCCGCCCAGGAGCATCGCGATCTGCAGCCCCATCACGGTGATGATCGGCACGAGGGCCGGACGGAACGCGTGGGTGCGCACCAAGCGCGACTCGCGCACACCGCGGGACCGGGCGGCATCGACGTACTCGGAGCCGAGCGACCCGATCATGTTCGCGCGCACCAGGCGCAGGAAGATGCCGGCGGTGAGCAGGCCGAGCGTCAGCGCGGGCAGGACCGCGTGCTGGAGCACGTCGCCGATGACCTGGGCGTTGCCGGTGCGGAGCGCGTCGATGATGTAGATGCCGCTCGCGCCGGGGATGCCGTCGAGGATGAGCGACACCCGGGTCGAGGCGCGGTCGCCGAGGGGCAGCCAGCCGAGCCACACCGAGAAGACGAGCTTGAGCAGCAGACCGCCGAAGAACACCGGCGTGGCGTACGTCAGGATCGCCAGCGCGCGGAGCAGCACGTCCGGCCACTTGTCACGCGTGTACGCGGCGAGCATGCCGAGCGGGATGCCGAGTACCAGCGCGACGATGAGCGCGTAGAACACGAGCTCCGCGGTCGCACCGCCGTACGTGACGATGATGTCGGTGATCGGACGGTTGTCCGTCGATGAGGTGCCGAAGTCACCGCGCAGGATGTTGCCGAGGTACTCGAAGTACTGCACGAGTACCGGCCGGTCGTACCCGGCGGCGTGCAGGCGTTCCTGCAGCTGACTCGGCGTGAGTCGACCGCCGACCGACGCGGTGATCGGGTTCCCGATGACGCGCATCAGGAAGAACACGAGCGTCACCAGGATGAAGACGGTCGGGATGATGAGGAGGAACCTGACGAGGATGTACCGGCCGAGTCCGCCGCCACTGTTCTTGGCACTGCGTTGTGCCTGTGGCTTGGTGGGATCGGTGCCGTTCACGTCCTGCGTCGCCTCGGGAGTGCTGAGGGTCACGGGGTGTGTGCCTTTCGTCGCCGTTGCACAGGCACGCGGGCGTCCCTCGTGGGAACGCCCGCGGCCTGCACGTGGGGCTTGGTGCTACTTGCTCAGGGTGGCGTACCGGAACTTGAACGAGGCGTCGAGGGTCAGGCCCTTGACGTCCTTGCCGGCGACCGCGACGGACTTGCCCTGCAGCAGCGGCAGCGTCGAGATCTGGGTGGCCTCGCGCTCCTGGGCCTGCTCGATCAGGTCGGCACGCTTGTCCGGGTCGGACTCGGCCTGCTCCTTCGCGATGAGGTCCTGGATCTCGGGGTCGTCGTAGTGGTTCTGGACGAAGTTCTCCTTGGTGAAGAACGGCGACAGGTAGTTGTCGGCGTCGGAGAAGTCCGGGAACCAGCCGAGCTGGTACACGGGGTAGGCGTCCTTGGTGCGCTCCTGCGCGTAGGTCGTGTAGACCGTCGACTGGATGTTGACGGTGAACAGACCGGAGTCCTCGAGCTGCTGCTTGAGCAGGGCGTACTCGTCGTCCGAGGCCGAACCGTAGTGGTCGGGCGCGTACTGGATGTCGAGCTGCACCTTGCCCTTGACGCCGGCGTCCGACAGCGTCTTCTTCGCCTTGGACACGTCCGCGCCGCCGTCGCCGTCGCCGTACATCTCCTTGAACGGCTGGACCGCGCCGGTCAGGCCGTCCGGGACCATCGAGTACAGCGGGGTGAAGGTGTCGTTGTAGACCTCCTTCGCGAGCTGGGCACGGTCGACCACGTCGGCAGCGGCCTGACGCACGGCCAGGGCCTTCGCCTCGTCGGCGTCGTCCTGCCCGGTGCCGAACGGCTGCGTCTTGAAGTTGAAGACCACGTAGCGGATCTCGCCGCCGGGGCCGTCGGTGACCTTGAGGGAGTCGTCCTTGCGCAGGTCCGAGATGTCGGTCGGCGTCAGGGAGCGGTACGCCACGTCGACGTCGCCCTTCTGCACGGCGAGCTTGAGGTCGGTCTCCTTGGTGTAGTAGCTGGCGGTGACCTCGTCGGTCTTCGCCTTGCCGAGCAGGCCGTCGTACTTCGGGTTCGTCTTGTACTGGATCGTGTCGTTCTCCTTGTAGGAGCTGATCTGGTACTGCCCGGCGAAGGCCTTGCCCTTGACGATGTCGTCGGCGCTGGTGAGCTTCGTCGCGCTGAAGACGTCCTCGTCGACGATCGGACCCGCGGGGCTCGAGAGCACCTGCGGCCAGGTCTGGTCGGCGTGGTCGAGGTTGAACACCACGGTGGTGTCGTCCGGGGTGTCGATGCTCTTGAGGTTGGCCAGCAGCGACTGCGGACCGTTCTCGTTGTTGATCTTCAGCTCGCGGTCGAACGAGAACTTCACGTCGCTCGACGTGAGCTTGTTGCCGTTCGCGAACTCGAGCCCGTCCTTGAGGGTGACCTCGTAGGTGGTCGGGTTCGTGAACTCCGCCTTCGTGGCGATGTCCGGCTCGACGTCCGGGCTCCCCACGGGCGTGTTCATCAGGAACGGGAACACCTGGTTCTGCACGGCGAAGGAGCCGTTGTCGTAGGAACCGGCCGGGTCGAGGGACGTGATCTTGTCCGTCGTCCCGATGCTCAGGCCGTTCAGTTCGGTGTCACTCACGCTGCTGCTCGCGCAGCCGGTCAGCACCAGCGCCGTCGCTGCTGCACCGGCGCCGAGCGCGATGCCGCGCTTGCCCCACTTGGTCACGGATGCCATGTCCGCTGCCTCTCTGGTCATGATTGCAAGAGTCCTGAGCCGGAGGGTGGAACGTCTGTGTGCCCGGCCAGGAACGCTCATTGGTATCACCCTGTCACGGAACAGAACGAACCGGGGGCGATTTGTTTACACCGCTGTAATGCACGGGGCCGCCGCGTGATGCATGATTCCGCCGGAGTCGAGCGGCGCGTCACGCAGGAAAGTTGCGTGGTGCAACCGGGGCGGGGCTCCCAGCAGGTCGGGCTAGGGCGCAGGAACCGTCGCTCGACAGGGGCACTCGAGCGCTACACCGCCTCCGTTGCACGACGCAACTA